>NZ_CP096199.1:990604-1320805 GCF_023195835.1 Vibrio sinaloensis
GACGGCAGTGGAGTTTTCTGGGTTTACCGACACCTCTACCGGATCGTTCACTAAGCCTTTGGCTAAGTGGCGAATTTCAGCAGAGAAGGTGGCAGAGAACAGCAAGTTCTGACGTTGCTTCGGCAATAACTCGAGGATCTTGCGGATATCACGAATGAAGCCCATATCCAGCATGCGATCGGCTTCATCAAGAACCAACACTTCTAGCTGGTCAAATTTCACCGCATTTTGCTGATAGAGATCGAGTAAACGACCTGGCGTAGCCACCAATACATCGCAGCCTTTACGCAACTTTTGCATTTGTGGGTTAATTTTAACGCCGCCAAATACCACCAGCGAGGTCAGACGTTGGTAACGACTGTACTTGAACACATTCTCTTGAACTTGAGCCGCCAGCTCGCGTGTTGGCGTTAAGATAAGCGCGCGGACATGGTTGCCACGAACGCGTTGGCCGTTATCCAATCGCTCAAGGATTGGTAGGGTAAATCCTGCAGTTTTACCTGTACCTGTCTGCGCGGCCGCCATGACATCTTTACCAGCTAATACCGCTGGTATGGCTTGCTCCTGAATCGGAGAGGGAGTGTCATAGCCTTGTTCTTCAATGGCTTTAAGAATTGGTGCAGAAAGGCCTAAAGAGGTAAAACCCATATTATGTTCTCAAATGGTCAGTCGGATACATCGTGTACAAATCGCTCGAACACGAAAAGGGCGCCATTCTGCGCCCTTTAGCTGCGAACATCAACTGAATTATCGCTAGAGTTGAGAAACGGGCAGCTTGGTTTGCCATCGATGCCAGACCAAAGCGATCACTAAGCCACTCAATGCGCCATACAGATGTGACTCTATGGCAACGGGGGCTGCGATCAGTTGGCTGGTGGAAGCCGAAGCGCCCATTGCTAGCTCCCACGACACTTTAGCGATGACCCCAGCCACCAGCCAGGCGCTGCTTTTTCGTCCTTGTAAGGTCTCTTGCAGTGCTAAATAAGCAAATAGCCCATGCAGGGCGCCGGATAAGCCAACGTAGCTTGTCATACTGGAAAGGAAGTTTAAGGCGCCGACACACAGGCTCACTATCAGTAGTAGCAACAATAGTGATGTGGCACTGGGCTTAAAAATAAAACTGATCACCCATAACCCGGCGAGATTCATCGCCAAGTGGGGAAAGTTGGTGTGGGTGAAATTTCCTGTTAGGATTCGCCACCACTGGCCGTCAATAATGAGCAAACGATGCCAGTTGACTTGTGACGCCAGTGGCTCGAATTGGAGCCCGATACAAACTAAGCTGATAGCGATTAACAAAGCAAATAAACGCACATTATGTCCCGATACTGTTCTCAATGTGGAAAATCACGCAAAGCGTGTATCTGTGAGTGGATTCAAAGCCTAACATCGAATGTTGAGCTGGTCATCCTCCAACATCACAGCGAAACCCAACGCCCGATGGGGACGGCGCGTATTCTGACTTTATCATTGGCCAACAGCTGTTGTTTTGTCGGTGAGGACTTTAGTCAACATTCGCAGCTCAATCGCATGCTGAGCAACGACAACTATCGCCACTTTATTCTCTATCCGGGAGAAGAGGCACTGACACATCAGCAGGTTATCTCCGCTAGCCAAGACAAAAAAGTACGCGTCATTCTGCTCGATGGAACATGGAAGAAGGCGTATAAGATGTGGCAGTTGTCGACCAATCTACACACGTTACCCTTAGTGCGTTTGCCCAGTGATTTGCGCGGCAACTATCGCATTCGCAAAGCGCCCAGTGACAATAGCTTGGCGACCGTGGAAGCGGGCTACCACATCTTATCTTTACTCGAGCCCAACCGAGATTTCTCACCATTGCTTGAGGCGTTCAATCAGATGATCGAGTTTCAGATCAAGCAAATGCCGCCCGGAGTGTTTGAAAACAACTATCAAGGCTGAAGAAAAAGCGTCTACACTTTAGGTTGTCTGTGGGCTTAGACTCTGTATAATTTTGCGCAATCGTTTAGCTCGCTCACGGGCGCGCTGCGATGCTTCGTATAATCCCGTTGATAAGGTGCGGGAGTCTCTACCTGAAACCGATAATTTCAGATTACGAAGAGTAAAGTGCACAGCGCTTTTCTCTTTGTATGCCGGAAACTTTTCAGAGAAAAGTGCTTGTCGAACCAACCCTATAAATGGAGACGCAAGCGTGAATCAAACCACCTTTATCAAGCACCTACCCAAAGTTGAATTGCATCTGCACATCGAAGGCACCCTAGAGCCTGAAATGATGTTTCAATTGGCGCAGCGAAATAACATTGCTTTGCCCTATAGTACGCCTGAACAAGTTAAGCAGGCTTACCAGTTTGAAAACTTACAGTCATTTCTCGATATTTACTACCAAGGCGCCAATGTGCTGGTTCATGAGCAAGATTTTTACGATTTAACCTGGGCGTATCTGCGTCGATGTGCACAGGATAACGTCATCCATACGGAAATCTTTTTTGATCCTCAAACTCATACTGAGCGAGGCGTCGCATTTGACACTGTGATTCACGGTATTCACCGCGCCTTACAAGATGGCCGTGAGCAGCTTGGTATCTCTAGTCAAATCATCCTGTGCTTTTTGCGCCACTTAGATGAAGAGAGCGCCTTTGCAACCTTAGAGCAAGCGTTGGAGCACAAAGACAAAATCATCGGGGTTGGACTCGACTCTTCCGAGCTCGGTCATCCGCCACAAAAGTTTGCCAGGGTTTTTGCTCGTGCGCTGGAAGAGGGTTTTTTGACCGTCGCTCATGCAGGAGAAGAGGGGCCGGTCAGTAATATTTATGACAGCTTAGAGCTACTGAAAGTGAGCCGTGTCGACCACGGTGTGCGCTGCGTTGATGACCCAGCGCTGGTTGAGCAGTTAGCCAAAAGTCAGATGTCGTTAACGGTGTGCCCACTGTCGAATATTAAACTGAAGGTATTTGCTTCGATGCAGGAGCACAACATTGTTGAACTACTACGTCGCGGAGTCTGTGTGACGATCAACTCTGATGATCCTGCCTACTTTGGTGGTTACATGAGCGACAACTTTAATGCGGTGGCTGAGCACCTGAGTGTGACTGAACAAGAATTGGCGCAATTTACTCGCAACGCGATTAACGCCAGTTTTGTCAGTGATAGCGATAAGAGCCGCTTGCACAGTCAATTGCAGAGCTTTGTTGCGGGTGACAACGGATTTGTCTAGCATGGCTAGATAACTGCCCATTTTTGAACCGCGCAAAACGATGACAAGGAAGGTCATCTTATTCCACAGTTGCTAAGGAGCTCTATGCAGCCTCACATTGATCAAACCATTCCACTTTCAGAGTTGATGCTCTCCTTGACCACCGCGCTGGATATGACGGAAGGCCAGCCGCCAGAACATTGTATTCGCTGTTGCTGGATTGGGATGAATCTCGGTCAGCACATCGGCCTGAGTAAAGCGTCACTGTATGATCTGTTTTTTACTCTGTTGCTCAAAGATGCCGGTTGCAGCAGTAATGCCGCACGTATTTGTGAACTGTACATGACCGACGATCGGGCATTTAAGCGCAACTACAAAACCGTGGGCACCAGCTTGTCGAGTGCGATTAACTTTGTGGTCAAGAATACCGGTATCGGGCAAAGCTGGGTGACTCGTATTTCAACCACAATCGATATCCTAAAGAATGGCTCAGACTATGCCCAAGAGCTGATTGAAACCCGATGTACTCGCGGTGCAGAAGTGGCTCGTGAGCTCAGGTTTAGTGAAGCCGTGGCCGAGGGAGTGCACAGTTTAGATGAGCACTGGGATGGCACAGGGCGCCCTGAGCAACTGAAACAGCAGCAAATTCCACTGTTTTCGCGCATTGCGCTGCTCTCACAAGTAGTGGATGTGTTTCAGTTTGAGCATGACCTAGCCACAGCGTTGAGTGAAGTCCAAGCGCGCAGTGGTACTTGGTTTGAACCCGAGTTGGTGGACGCATTCCAAGTTATTGCTGAGCAGCCAAGTTTTGTTGAAGGGCTCACGGCAACGGATGTGGCACAGCGCGTGATGCGCCTTGCACCAGCGCAAGCAGGGGTGATGGTTGATGAAGAGTACCTTGACTGCATCGTCAGTGCGTTTGGCAAAATAGTTGACTCAAAAAGCCCGTATACCGCAGGGCACAGCGAGCGCGTCGCGGTGTATACTGACCTAATCGCGCAAGAGCTGGGTATCGAGCATCAAGAGAGGCAATGGTTAAAACGTGCTGCACTATTGCATGACTTAGGTAAGCTTGGGGTGAGCAATACCATATTGGATAAACCAGGTAAGCTCGATGACGAGGAGTGGGAGGCGGTGAAATCGCACGCTGCATTGACTGAGCAGATCCTCAACCATTTAAAACCATTCAAAGAGATGGCTTGGATGGCAGGTGCGCATCATGAAAAGCTCGACGGCACCGGTTATCCGAAACAGTTAAGTGCGGATCAGATTCCACTCTCAACACGAATTATTACCACCGCGGATATTTTTGATGCGATTACCGCTGAACGCCCTTATCGCGGTGCCGTGCCAGTCCCTAAGACGCTAGAGATCATGGCAGAGAACTTACATACCGCGATCGACGAGCGCTGCTTTGACGCGCTGAAAAAAGCCATCACTAAGCTGCCCAGTCACTATTTTGCTGAGCAGGCTGAGGGTTAATGTGATGAAAACAGCTGCTGGTGAAGGCGCTGGGCATGGCCGTCGGTCATTGAGGATATATAATCGGCGATCACGCGATATCCGGCGCTCTCATCGGTGCGATCCAACCATTTTTGCCTTACGTTGATTGGCAATAATCTCTCTGGATCTGCACTGAGTGCTTCAAAGATGTCCATAATGATCTGTTGGCCTTTGTACTCGACCACTTGCACGTGCGGCACCTGAATGACGTAGTCACTGACAAAGTGCTTCAAAATATCTAAGGCTTTGGCCATGCTTGGCTCGAGCACAGCATTGAACGCGAGCAATTCACACTCGAATGGCGCATCGACGGGTTTAATCGAAATACTGGTGAGTAGCGCGTTGACCATGCCGCCAATCGCGTCTTTGCGTTGATAATGGGTCCCCGCAAACAGCATCTCACTGATGGAATCGATATGCTTCTCAAACCAAGCATCACCGCAGTCGGCCAACAGGCTCGCCGCACCTTCAATCCATTGGTGTTTATTAACCATACCGAGCACCAGTGCATCTTCTAAGTCATGAACGCCGTAGGCGATATCATCGGCCAGTTCCATAATCGAGCAGTCAATAGACTTATAGCGGGTTTTGTTGTGCTGGTGGTCGCTTAGTCGTTCTTCACGCATTTGACTAAACAGCGCTTTATCGGCGGCAGAGAGCGGCGCTAACACCCAGTCGAAGAGCGCTTCATCGCAGTCATACAATCCTTTAGCGGGCGCCCAATCGCGGGCACGCAGTTGGCGTTGATGGGAGACACTCTCAGGAATAACCGCGGCTCGAGTTTGGCTAAGCAGAGCTGGGTATTTTATCAAACCAAGCAGAGTGCGCCGCGCCAAGTTCATGCCGAACTGCTCGGTGTAGGGCTCGAGCTTAGTGACAATACGAAAGGTTTGTGCGTTGCCTTCAAAGCCGCCATGCTCGCGCATCATATAGTTGAGGGCCACTTCCCCACCATGACCATAGGGTGGGTGGCCGATATCATGGGCCAGACACAATGAGTCGATCAAACTATCGCTAGGTAGTAGCTGTTTAAACTCAGGCTGTTTCTTTTTTATCTGCGCCACAATCCCTGTGCCCAATTGAGCGGCCTCGAGCGAGTGGGTGAGCCGGGTGCGATGAAAGTCGTCAAAGCTGTTGCCATGCACTTGGGTTTTGGCCTGCAAACGACGGAAAGCAGCAGAGTGCAAAATACGTGCTCGGTCTCGCTGATAGGGGCTGCGGTGATCATCGCGACGAATCTTATGCTCATCATCGTGGCGTTGGTGCCATAAATCACTGATTTCAAAACTCATAGCTCATATCCTACTGAAGTTATGGTCGGCCAAAGTGGTTCGGTGGTTAGCTAATCTCATCAAGCGAGAGTTCAAAGCTTGGAGCAAAGGTATTTAGGAAGTAATCCATCTCTTCGGTGCGGCGCTGATTGAGCGTGACATCAAGGCGTTTCTTTGCCAATGCGTATTCGTGATTGCCGGCACTAAGCTCTTCGAGACATTTCAGATAGGCGCAGATAGTGTCGGCCTGTTTAACGATGGCCGCGTCTTCTGGGTGCGCAGATTGAGACACCAAGTAGGGGGCAAAATCGTCGCGAAACTCTTCAGGTAACATCGACAGCAGCTTTTGCTCTGCCGCCGCTTCTATCTTTTTGTATTCTTTAGCGATATCCGGATTGTAGTATTTAACAGGCGTGGGTAAGTCACCAGTTAATACTTCGCTGGTATCGTGGTACATACCTAAAATGGCAATTCGTTCAGGGTTAAGGTTGCCGGCAAACTTTTTGTTTTTGATCACGGCCAGCGCGTGGGCAACAAAAGCAACCTGCAGGCTATGTTCGGAAATGTTCTCTGTGGAAATAGAACGCATTAAAGGCCAACGCTGGATGAGTTTCATGCGAGCAAGGTGAGCGAAAAAGTGGCTTTCCTTTGGGTGGGTATTAGGCATGCTGTTACTCCTTAGCGTTAAAACAAAAGGGTACTCAACGAGTACCCTTTAAGCATATGAAAAATAGCGTCTAATTACTACTGACTGTAGGTCGATAAGAAACGCTCAAAGCGACCAATCGCCATTTCAAGATCTTCGACGTGTGGCAGAGTCACAATACGGAAGTGATCCGGTTTTGGCCAGTTAAAGCCAGTCCCTTGGACTAACAGCACCTTCTCTTGAATCAAGAAATCGAGCACCATTTTTTGGTCATCTTTGATGTTGTACATCTTGGTGTCAATTTTAGGGAACAAATACATGGCGCCCTTCGGTTTAACGCAAGATACCCCTGGGATTTGGTTGATTAACTCAAACGCGCGGTCGCGCTGCTCAAGCAGGCGACCACCAGGTAGAATCAACTCGTTGATACTTTGATAGCCACCCAATGCGGTTTGAATGGCATGCTGCATAGGCACATTGGCACACAGGCGCATTGATGACAGCATGTCGAGGCCATTGATATAGCCTTGCGCTTGATGTTTCGGCCCTGTTAGGAACATCCACCCGCCGCGAAAACCACACACGCGGTACGCTTTAGATAAGCCATTGAAAGTGACGACTAGCACATCTTCGGTCAAGGTGGCGACAGAGGTATGTGTCGCACCGTCATAAAGTACTTTGTCGTAAATTTCGTCGGCAAAGATAATCAGCTTGTGCTGACGGGCAATTTCGATCACTTCGAGTAAGAAGTCGCGACTGTACACCGCTCCGGTTGGGTTGTTAGGGTTGATCAGCACAATGCCGCGAGTTTTCGGGGTAATTTTGCTTTTTATATCGTCAAGATCAGGATACCAGTCCGCTTGCTCATCACATAGGTAGTGAACGGCTTTACCCCCAGATAGTGCCACCGAGGCTGTCCACAAAGGGTAGTCGGGCGCTGGCACTAGCATTTCATCACCGTTGTTGAGCAGCGCTTGCATCGCCATCACGATCAGCTCAGACGCACCATTACCCACATAAACGTCTTCAACATCGAGTGAGCGAATGCCTTTGCGTTGATAGTGTTGTACTACCGCCTTGCGTGCAGAATAAATACCTTTGGAGTCGCAGTAACCTTGAGAAGTTGGCAGATTACGAATCACATCGACCAGAATTTCGTCAGGGGCGTCGAAACCAAATGGGGCGGGGTTACCGATGTTTAATTTCAGTATTTTATGCCCCTCTTCTTCCATGCGCTTAGCATGTTTAAGTACAGGCCCCCTAATGTCATAGCAGACATTGTCGAGTTTTGACGACATCCCGATATTTTGCATTGAATAAAACCTAAATATATTTACATTTATTTATTAAAGTAACTTAAAAACAGCTTCTTTAGAATAAAAATCTGAATGATTGCTCAGAATTCCCTCTTTGTAGCACGCCCTTTATCACAGGAATCATTAAAACATTGCTTACATCCTTGATTTGAGTAAGGTCTATAAATAGAGTAGCGAGGTAAAATTATTAATAATTCCAATGCACACGAGGCTGATTTGTCTTATTTTCATCAAGCCGTTTCTCAACTGATTGAACGCGTTAAGCAAGCACAGCAAGGTGTGAACCGTTTAGTTCAAGATATTGAGAATAAACCCGATTTTGCCTTTATCGACTGGCTCGATGCGCAGCCGATATTCCCTAAGTTTTACTGGCAGTCTCGTGATACTCGTGAAGAGGTGGTGGCGTTAGGCCAACTCCATACCTTTGTTGACCCAGCACCAGCCTATGCCATATTAGCCGATGATCAACGCGTCTGGGGCGGCCGTTCGTTTGATGGTCAAACTGACAAAAATCGTCGTTGCATGTCGTCTTTCTTCTTTCTCCCGCAGATTGAGTTAATCCGTTTTGACCAAGCTTGGTCGTTGGCGGTCAATCTTAATAACGACAAGCAACGTACTTTGGCGTCTCTGTACAAACTCCAAAGTGACGTAACGCCGCTGCGGCCGATTACTTCGCATATTGAGTCGATTGAACATCTCCCTGGGCAAGATCAGTGGTCACAGTTGGTTGACCAAGTGCTCGATGGGATTAAGCAACAGCAGTTTAAAAAAGTCGTGCTGGCAAGAAAGACAACTCTGCACTTAGATAAGCCGTTGTGTGCCGCCCAATTGCTTAAATCCAGTTATCTGCAAAACCACCACAGCTTTCATTTTCTGCTTGCACTCGACAAGCAACACTGTTTTATCGGCTCTACCCCAGAGAGGCTCTACGCGCGTCAGGGACAAGAGCTTCATACTGAAGCGCTGGCTGGCACCATAGGCCGTGGTCATAACGCGAGCCAAGATATGGAGCTGGCAAACTGGCTTGCCAGTGACAGCAAAAACCTCAATGAAAACCAATATGTGGTCGACGATATCGTGGATCGCCTTGCCCCTCACTCTGAACAAGTGACGGTTGAGCAAGACGCCAGATTGGTGCGACTACGTAAAGTTCAGCATCTTAAACGCAGTATTCATGCGCATTTGCACAAGGGGACCAACGGTGTGCAACTATTGGCCGCATTGCAGCCAACGGCCGCCGTCGCCGGACTGCCTCGCCGTGAGTCTATGGCATTTATTCAGCAGCATGAACCTTTTGCTCGAGGCTGGTACGCAGGCTCTATGGGCTTTATTAGTCACCAGCGTGCGGAGTTTTGTGTGGCGATACGCAGTGCCTTGGTATTGAACAATCAAGTGCAACTGTTCGCCGGTGCCGGGATAGTCCCTGGCTCGATTGCCCAACATGAGTGGCAAGAGCTGGATAAGAAGATGTCGACCTTACTGTCGCTGATTTCTGACCACCCCCCGCTTGGAGTCGCCTCATAAATGCATCAGATGAACATTGATCAAGCGGTCGTTAACCGCATTTGGTGCCAAGCCTTATTTGAAGAGCTGAGCCGATTTGGGGTCAGCGAAGTGTGTGTTGCACCGGGCTCGCGCTCTACTCCGCTGACATTGGAAGCGGATGAGAATAGCAACTTGACCTTGCATACCCACTTTGACGAGCGTGGTTTGGGGTTCTTGGCATTGGGCTTGGCTAAGGCAAGCCATAGACCCGTTGCGATTGTAGTCACCTCAGGGACCGCTGTGGCTAACCTGTTGCCAGCCATCGCCGAAGCAAAGCTGACCGGAGAAAAGCTGGTGGTACTCAGCGCCGACCGCCCAGCAGAGCTTATCGATTGTGGTGCCAACCAGGCGATTGTTCAATCAGGCATCTACTCGTCGCATGTGAATGCGGCGCTAGAGCTGCCAAGTCCTAACCTAGCGACACCACTGAACTGGCTGTTGACCTCGTTGGATCAAGTGATGTTTACCCAGCAACAGCAAGGTGGCGCGGTTCATATCAACTGCCCATTTCCAGAGCCGCTTTACAGTCAGCAGACCAAGGCGCTCTATCGAGACTACATAGAGAGTGTCAATGATTGGTGGCAAGGGCAGCATACCTATTGTCAGCAAAGCCATTCGAGTGCTTTGGCCACTGTGTCGATTGCCGAACTGGCTGAGAAAAAAGGGGTGATCGTACTCGGTAGCGTGAGCAAGCAACAGGCCAGTCAAGCGCTGAAGCTGTCGAAAAAGCTGGGTTGGCCGCTGTTGGCCGATCCGCAATCAGGTGTCAGCTCGAACTGGAAACATTATGACTTATGGCTGCAAAATGAGGCAAAAAGAGCGGTTCTCAATCAGTGTCAGCTGGTGTTGCAGTTTGGCTCTCGGCTTATCTCAAAACGTCTCAACCATTGGCTTGCGGACCAAGTTACGGCGCGCGGTGCCAGTTATCATTATGTGGATCCAAGTGCCGCGCGCAATAACCCAAGCCATGTAAGGCAAGTTCATCACTTATGCGATATTGGAGACTTTATCGAACCCTTGTTAATGGCTGAGCAGCCCTTGGGTCACGATACGTTTGGCTGGGCAGATGAGTTGATTGAGTTATCTCATCAGGTCGGCATGCTGGCGGCATCACACCTCAACCGCAATACGCCGATGGATGAGGTCTCTCTAGCATTGACGGTTGACGCATTACCGACACAGACTCAACTGTTTTTCGGGAATAGTCTGTTTGTGCGTTTGGTCGATATGTTTGCTTCGCTAGATCAGCGCGAGGTGTATACCAATCGCGGCGCTTCCGGTATCGATGGTTTGATAGCCACCGCCGCAGGGGTGGTGCGAGCTACCAGCACGCCAACCGCAGTGTTTATCGGTGACACGTCACTGCTTTACGATCTCAACTCTTTGGCGCTGTTTACTCATCTGTCCACGCCGGTTGTTGTCGTTGTGACCAATAATGACGGCGGCGCGATTTTTGATATGTTGCCGGTGCCACAGGCGCAAAAACAGGCGCTGTATCAGATGCCGCATGGCTATGACTTTGCCTCAGCCGCTGCGCAGTTCAAGTTAACTTATGTGCAAGCGCAAACCTTGTCTCATTATCAGCAGCAGGTGAGTGAGCACTTAACCTCAGGGCAGGGCTGCTTATTGGTGGAACTGCAAACACCGCCGGGTCAGGCAGTAAGCCAAGTGAAAGAATTTGTGCGACAAGTGCATGCTCTATAGTCAAGCCAGCGCCAACCTTCACACGACAGGCCAAGCCGTTTTAGTTTACTTACACGGCTTGCTCGGGAGTGGTGAAGATTGGCACTCAGTTAGACAACAACTCGACAACCTCCCTAGCATTACCATCGACCTACCTGGTCACGGAATGAGCGCTCTTACCGCTTGTTGCAATTTTCGCGACTGTTGCAATCAAATTTCTGACACACTTCTTACCCATATCGAGCCACATCGGCCTATAGTGCTGCTGGGTTATTCACTGGGTGCTCGGATAGCCATGTACGGCGTAGCGAACACGGGATTTCCAGCACTGAATGTTTCGCTTGTGTTGGCTGAAGGCGGCAATTTTGGTTTGCCTACAGCGCAAGAGCGCGAGGCAAGGTGGCAAAGTGATCACCAGTGGGCAGAGAGATTTCGTCGTGAGCCGATTGAGCAAGTGTTGGCCGATTGGTATCGACAGCCAGTATTTAGTTCGTTAAATCATGAGCAAAGACAAAACCTAGTGACTAAGCGCAGTGCTAACCTTGGCTGCGCGGTGGCGAATATGCTCGAGGCGACGTCACTCGCCAAACAAGATTATTTGTTGGAGACACTCAACAGCTCTCCAACGAAAACCCATTATATTTGCGGCGAAAAAGACAATAAGTTTAGTCAGTTGGCCGAACGAAGCGGTTTGTCTTTTAGCCAAGTCGCCAACGCCGGACATAATGTTCACCTTGAACAGCCACAGGCGTTGGCAACCATCATCACCACTCAGTTGCGGCTGCACGGTCTCAATTGAGTCGAAGAGAAATAGAACAGGAATCACCATGGCAAAAACAGTCGGTATCTCAGAAGAAGAACTTTACGCTCCAGTAAACTGGAATGACTGCAGCGGTGAATACGAAGATATTCAGTACCACAAGTCTGCTGATGGCATCGCCAAAATCACCATCGCACGCCCACAAGTTCGCAATGCGTTTCGCCCTCAAACTGTCAAAGAGATGATTCAGGCGTTAGCTGATGCGCGTTATGACGAAGGGGTGGGGGTCATTATCTTAACCGGTTTGGGAGAGAAAGCCTTTTGTTCGGGTGGTGACCAGAAAATTCGTGGAGATTACGGCGGTTATCGTGACGAGTCGGGCACACACCATCTCAACGTGCTTGATTTCCAACGTCAGATTCGCACCTGTCCTAAACCTGTGATCGCATCGGTTGCGGGCTGGGCGGTTGGCGGCGGCCATGTATTGCATATGATGTGCGATCTAACGATCGCTGCAGAGAACGCGCAGTTTGGCCAAACCGGACCAAAAGTTGGCTCGTTTGATGGCGGCTGGGGCGCTTCTTACATGGCACGGATTGTTGGTCAGAAGAAAGCACGCGAAATCTGGTTCTTGTGCCGTTTCTATGATGCGCAAGAAGCGCTCGATATGGGATTGGTCAATACCGTGGTACCGCTTGAAGATCTTGAGAAAGAGACCGTGCGTTGGTGTCGTGAGACGTTGCAACATAGCCCGATGGCGCTGCGCTGCTTGAAAGCGGCACTCAACGCAGACTGTGATGGTCAGGCGGGGCTGCAAGAGTTGGCGGGTAACGCGACCATGATGTTCTACATGACCGAAGAAGGTCAGGAGGGGCGCAACGCGTTCAATGAAAAACGTCGTCCAGACTTCAATAAGTTTCCTCGTAACCCTTAATCTCAGCTAGCGGTTTGAACGGTGGGCCTCTTGCTAAGAGGCTCCACAAACCCGTCTGGGTATTGACTGCAAAAACAGTCAAATCATCGTCTGTTCCACTGCTACATTTAGATGATGATGCAAATCATAAAACTATTACTAAAGGATTAAGCTATGAGGTCAGCCAAACTCTATCGCTACGAATTGCCGATGGACAGTGGGGTGATTCTGCGCGAACAACGATTAACAGTACGAGAAGGGTTTATCATCGAGTTAAGTGATGGTGAGCGAATTGGGCGCGGTGAAGTCGCGCCTTTGCCTGGCTTCAGCGTTGAAACGTTAGAAGAAGCCTACAGTCAGCTAGTTGAACAGCTTGCTTTGTGGTCGCAAGGCATTGAGCTGGATCATGAGCCTCTTTATCCTTCGGTGGGATTTGGCCTGTCGATGGCCCAACTTGAGTTAGACGCCATCTTGCCAGAGCCGGGAAGCTTTCAAGCAGCGCCGCTTTGCTCAGGCGACCCAGATGAACTGTTGCCTAAGCTAGAGGCCATGTCTGGCGCTAAGGTGGCAAAAATCAAAGTGGGTCTGTATGAGCCAATTCGAGACGGTATGCTCGTCAGCCTGTTTCTAGAGTCGATTCCTGATTTGACCTTACGCTTAGATGCCAACCGCGCTTGGACATCCGAGAAAGCGCAGCAATTTGCCAAAAAGGTCGCACCTTCTCTGCGCCAACGTATCGATTTTATTGAAGAGCCATGTCAGTCGCCCGGTGACAGTTTTTCATTTGCTATCAACACGGGTATTGCGATTGCTTGGGATGAGACCTTGCAACACGCCGTACGCAAGGAAGACTTTAAGCTGCAAGACTTTAATGGTGCCAAAGCCATCATCATCAAACCGACACTGATTGGCTCGGTTGAACGCTGCGCGGAGTTGATTGCAACGGCTAAGGCGCTGGGAATCAAGGCAGTGATAAGCTCCAGCATTGAGTCGAGTTTGGGCTTAACTCAGTTAGCGCGCCTGTCCGCATGGCAGTTGACGCAAGAGGTGCCAGGGCTCGATACCATAGGTTTATTTGCCCAGCAGCTTGAAGTGCCTTGGCCTGGGTGTGAGCTGCCGTTGGTTGCGCTTAATCAGCAATCGCTTATTTGGCAGTCATGAGCAAAAGTGCGCTTTCGCCGCTAAAGCAATGGGCTAACATGAGCCCAAATGCGTTGGCGCTAACTACCCCCGAGGCCAACTACAACTGGTCGCAGCTAAGCCAACTCATCGACAGTGTCGCGGCGGGGTTAAGTGCTCAAGGCGTTACTTCAGGCAGTGTGGTGACCAGCGTTGGCAAACCTTGTGCAGAGCAACTGTTTATTTTGCTTGCCTGTTTAGAGTTGGGTGCCATCAACGCACTATTAATGCCGCAGGCGCAAGATGAACTGGAGCAAAAGCTCGCGACACTCTATGCCGACAGCGACACCCGACATCTGTGGTTTGCTCATAGTGAGCACGGGCATCAATCCACGCTAGAGTTCACGACTCAGCCGGGCACACCATTTAGCCGCTATTGCGGCGACGCGCTGGCGACGATTGTGTTTACCTCGGGTTCAACCGGTAATCCCAAGGCGGTCGCACACAGCTCGCAACAACATCTCGCTTCAGCGCAGGGGCTATTGGCCGAATTTACTTTTGGTCGGGGTGATTGTTGGCTGGTGAGTTTGCCTCTTTATCATGTGTCAGGGTTAGCCATTGTATATCGTTGGTTATTCAGTGGTGCTTGCATCAAACTCGGCCTCGGCGATTTACAACAAGACATTCAGGGCGTGACACACGCCTCGCTGGTGGCGACTCAACTGCATCGGCTGTTGCAATCTGGCCGACCACTCAAACTTAGGCAGGTGCTGCTAGGAGGCAGTCATATCGAACCGCGACTAGCGCAGCGCGCTGCGAGCCAAGGGATAGACGCTTGGCTGGGTTACGGGATGACAGAGGCCGCATCGACGGTCACTGCCAAGCGGGTCGACGATAGCCCGACCGCGGGTCACTTGCTGGCGAAACGTCAACTAAAACTGGTCAATGGTCGAATCTACGTGGCTGGCGAAACGCTCGCCGCTGGTTATTTTCAGCGGGGTGAGATAAAGCCCATCGTGCAAGACGGATGGTTTGACAGCAAAGACCTTGGCCAATGGCAGGGCGATGAACTGGTGATTATTGGCCGAGCAGACAATCAGTTTATTTCCGGCGGTGAGAATATTCATTGTGAAGAGATAGAGCGAGTGCTCAGTCAGCACCCTCTGATTGAGCAAGCTATTGTGCTGCCAATTGATGATAGTGAATATGGCCAGCGCCCTGTGGCGATTATTCAACACGCAGAGGTGTTTAATGTCAGCGCTTTGAATGATTATCTCACCCCGCGCTTGAGTCGATTTAAGTGGCCGGTGCGTTACTACTCAATGCCAACCGGGCTTGAATCAACGGGAATTAAAATTTCTCGTTATGCGTTGCAGAAGTGGTTGGCAAGTCAATCCTAAATTCGTCCAGTACAAATTGTGATCGAAAATGTGATTTTGCTGCATAATTATGGTTGAAAGTCACATGCTGACTGACTGACTTTGCAATCAATAATGGTTCAGCGAGATAATCGTCGCGTGTCGTTAGTCAGGGTTGTTTTAGTAGTATGGATAGCACGTCTCTTACCTTTTCAAATCAGCATCAACTGGAATGTTTGCTTGAAGCTCGTCACCAAGGTCAGGGCAAGGTACTGGTTCAACTGTTTTCTGACCAGAGCGAACAACAGGTTGAACTGTACTATCGAGCAATCGTCGCCAAGTGGCCTGATGCAGTGGTGATAGGCAGTAGTGCTAAACATAAAATCGACCATGGAAATATTGTTTGCGAGCAGACTATGGCGGTGATCAGCCAGTTTGATACGGTTCAATTTTCTACCGCGGTCGCGCCTTTTTCTGCAACGGAGCGCCAAGCAAAGCAACGCTTACCTCAACAACTCGCGATTACCAAAAACACCAAAGCCATCATCTGCTTTGGCGATCGACTCTCATCGGCCGATGAGGATCTGTTTGCGGCGTTTTGTCACGACACTATCCCGGTTGCAGGCGGTGCGACGGTAACCACAGACCATGGTCGTTGGGCGATGCTCAATGGTGAGTTTTACCAAAGTTCGTTGGTTGCGGTGGCGCTACACTCAGAATATTTGCATGTATGGCCTAAGTCATACAGTGAATGGAACCCAATCGGACAAACTTTCGTCGTCACAAAGGCGCGCGGAAACACTGTGTTTGAGCTCAACCATCAACCGATTGGTCAGATCTATCGTCGCTATCTTGCCGATGGTGAGCAGTTCCCGCGCGAAATGTTGATTGGGTTTCCGATGATGAAAGGAGACCCTCAAGATCAAGCCATTTCCACCCCTGTTAGAATGCTAGACGATCTGAGTATTGAATTTGATCAGCCGCTGCGCAAAGGGGATAAGGTACGCTTTTGCTACGACCATCCTGAGCTGACTATTCAACAAGTTAAACAAGGGGCATTCCATCTTGCTCACCTGCAGCCTGAGACGATTTGGATATACAACTGTACTTCCCGCCTAGATTTCATTGAAGGGAATGCAGAACTTGAGCCTCTACAGTCTGTCACCGATTGTTATGGCTTTTATTGCATGGGCGAGCTGTATAAAGATGACCAGCAGCAGATGATACTGCACCATAGTATGACCTTGCTTGCGATGCGTGAGGGTGAAATCAAACAAGATATTGTGCTGCCGAGTGTCGACGATTCTTCGACCATTTCACCGCTGTTTTCGATGATCCGCAACTCCTTTGCTGACCTCGAAACTTACAATCAGGTGATGCAAGATAAAATTGAGAGTCAAGCCAATGCGCTAGTCTCCAGTTACCGCACAGACCGTCGCACAGGATTGCCAAATCGGGCGGTGCTATTGGAAAACATCGCCGAAATGGGGCTGGACGACTGTTTACTCAATGTCAAAATCAATAACCTAACGGATATCAACGAGAAATATGGTTATTCAGTAGGTGACAATCTATTGGTGATGCTGACTTCATTTTTTGCTCAGTTGGTCAAAGATCATCTGCCAGAGGGCGCTAAGCTATATAGCATTGGCGTGGGTGAATGGGCGACGATTTTTACCAACCCGCTGCCGATGAGCGAAGTACGTCGCCGTTTTGACGTGTTACTAGAACAAGTCGAGTCAGTCGACTTTAAACATCTCTCTTTTTTAGACAGCACCCACCTTGCTGTTTCAATAAGTGCTGGTATCGCGCAGAAGAAGTCATTTTTGATGTGCTCGGCAGACGCCTTGTTGTTCAAATCGATTGAAGCGCGTCGCCACGCCAACAAAACCAACCAGTCATTTGTTGATGCTGACGACCTGATCCAGCAAGAGACTCAGCGCCGCGAGCGATTAGAGAAACTTTCGATCACTAACCACGCCATTGCCCAGCGCAACATTCAGCCCTATGTGCAACCCATCTTTGACGCCACCACCCGGATGCTGAGCAATTATGAGTGTCTCGTACGTTTGACCCATGGGTCACAGGTGTTGTCTCCTGGTTATTTTCTGCCTCTGGTACAGGGCACGCGTTTGTACAACAAACTGAGTCAGCTGATGATCAACCGTAGTTTTGAGTTGATGCGTCCGCGCAGCGAAAAGTTTTCTCTCAACTTATCTCATCAAGATATCGTCAATGACAGCACATTAGAGCTGTTGGAAGAGAACATTCTCGCCTTGCAAGACCCAACCCGAGTGGGGATTGAGATCGTCGAGTCTGAGCAGATCCATGATTTTGAGCGGATGAGTGAGGTGTGTAATCATTTTCGTCGCATGGGAGTGACGATTATTGTTGATGACTTTGGGTCTGGATACTCGAATCTTGATGAAATCATTAAGATAGAACCCGACATCATCAAACTCGACGGTAGCCTGATACGCCATATCGATGTCGATACTA
Source organism: Vibrio sinaloensis (assembly GCF_023195835.1). Lineage (NCBI taxonomy): Bacteria > Pseudomonadati > Pseudomonadota > Gammaproteobacteria > Vibrionales > Vibrionaceae > Vibrio > Vibrio sinaloensis. Next base: position 1,008,393 of record NZ_CP096199.1, read on the forward strand.
AGCAACGTAAAGTCGCTTCTCAGCTAGTACGTTTGTGTAACGTGTTTGGTGCTCAAACCGTGGCAGAGTTCGTTCATAACCAAGCTGTGTGTGATATTGCGACAGAACTGGGGGTCGATTACCTGCAAGGCTTCTACCTTGGCGAACCGACAAAGCTGACTTAGTTAATTTCGGAATTTGATAGTGCCAATCTGAATTTAGCAATTATATAACTCTAACTCATAATAAAGGCTGTTTTTTAGGAGTTAGGGTATATAAATGCTAAGGATCGCACTGGTTGGAATCATCGTCGTTCAGATTATCGTAGCGACTCAAAGCCAAGGGCTGATTCGCTCATTGGCAGAACTAGGCGCGTTTATCTTCACCCTGGCGTTGGTGCTCAAGCTAAAACCGAGTTTGAGATCAAAGCCGCTGCTCAAAGCAAAACAAGATTAAGCCAAGGTGAGCCATGCCAGTGAGGTGGTGGAGATGACCACCCACAGTCCTACGCCGAACAGTAGTGGTTTCGGGCCAGCGGCTTTAAGTTTCGTCACCGAAATGCCACACCCTACCAAAAATAGACACACCACCAATGCTCGTTTTGCGACTTCAAATATCGTCTGATATAACCACTCAAACTGCGGTAACGCATCGCTTATCCCAATCGCCAAACAATAAAACCCAATGAAATAGGGGATGGTGATGGTTTTACTGTCGCTACGAAACAGTAGGCTGCTAACCAGCGCGACCGGCACGATCCACAAGGCTCTGGCTAGTTTGAGCGTGGTTGCTGTAGTAAGGGCTTGTTCGCCATATGCTGAAGCGGCGCCAACCACTGATGAGGTATCATGGATGGCGATGGCGGCCCAAGTGCCAAACGTCACTTGGTCTATATTGAGTGCGTGACCAATCACCGGAAAAACAAAAAGAGCGACCGAGTTAAGTACGAACACTGTCGCCAGAGCTAAACCAATCTGATCGTCTTTCGCGTTAATGGCAGGGGCAATCGCGGCAATGGCACTGCCACCGCAGATAGCGGTGCCAGAAGAGATCAAATACCCGGTTTCGCGCTGCAACCCGACGGCTCTTGCCAACCACCAACCTAACGCTAAAGTGCCGACAATTGTGCTAATGATCAATCCAATCCCGTCACTGGTCACCGCGAGTGCTTGCTGAAACTGAATGCCAAAGCCGAGGCCAACGATTGAGTAAGCCAGTAATTTTTTGGTGATTTTAGCGGGATTAATCTGCGCAGGGACTAAGCCAAGCGATGCGAGCAGAAAGCCGATAACTAACGCGGTCGGTGACGAAACGTAAGGCGTGAGGCAAACCAGCAAGGCAAGCCCAAATGGCGCAGATGGCAAAAGACGAGTCATATTCAGTGGATTGATCAAATAAAGTCGCTAGTTTAGCGAATAGGGTGAAAGAAAGAGATGCGAATGTTTTGAACAGGCGTTCAGAAAAACTGAACGCCTGTTGGTTTTGGCTAAACTAGCGCCAGTCGCCTCGCAATTGTGCGACGCGCTGCTGCATCGTTTCTGTGGTCGCGACCTCAGGCTGAACAGGCTCACCCACTTCGATTTCGATTTTCGACCAGACGCGAGATGGCAAGCCTTTACACGCTGAGCCCTTATGTCGACTGAAATAGCTGCCCCACATTCCTTTGAGGGCGATGGGGATGACCGGAACCGGGCTGCGTTTTAAAATTACATCCATACCGCGCATAAACGGATGAATTTCGCCGTCAGGGGTTAATCGTCCTTCAGGGAAAATACACACAATATGTCCTTGCTCCAATGCCTGTTCGACCTGGTTGAATGCGCGGATTATCGAGCGGCGATTGGTTGCTGATATGGGGATCACTCCCGCTCGACTAAGAAACTTTCGCAGTGGCGGCGCATTGGCGTATTCCTCCTCCATCACAAAGCGGATGAGGCGCGGGCAAACCGCACTAAGTAGCAGCGCATCCATATAGCTGACGTGATTGCAAACCAAAAGTGCGCCTTGTTTTTGTGGCAAGTGGTGAAGGTTCTTGTGTGACACTCGATACATGGTGTGGGTTAGCATCCACACCAAAAAACGCACGACGAAGATCGGCACCTGGAAAAACAAGTAGCCGGCTACCAACAAGTTGCCGATAGCCAGAAGGAGAAACAGCTGAGGTATCGATAGTCCGATCAGTGTTAAGCAGACAATACCCAATAGCGCGCTACCCACCATAAACAGTGAATTATAGATATTGAGTGCCGCAATCACTTGAGCACGCTCTGTGACTTTGGCTCGCTGCTGCATTAACGCATAGAGCGGGACGATGAAGATACCACCCGATGCACCTAAAAGGAGTAAATAAGCAAATAGTGGCCACAGCGCTCGATGCGCGATGAACTCTGAAAAGTCGTTAAATGTCGGTAGAGTCTCAGGAACCGATATTGCCATCAAAGCGCCGAATACGGTGATCCCGAAACTGCCCAGTGGCACGATGCCTACTTCAATACGATGGTTCGACAACTTGTCACAGGCAAGTGAGCCGATGGCAATACCAACCGAGAATAAAGCCAATAGAAACGACACAGCGCTTTCATTACCGTTGAGATGGAGTTTGGTAAAGTTAGGGAATTGGGTTAAATAAGCCGCGCCCAGAAACCAAAACCAACTGATGGCCATCAGGGCTTTGAAAATGGTGGGATCGGCTTTGGCTATCGCAATGGTGTTCTTGGTTTGTTTGATAGGTTGCCAGCGAAAAGTGATGTCAGGGTTGCTAGCGGGTGCCATGGGTATTGATCGGCTCGACAGGTATCCCAGTATCGCAAATAGCACTACAGAGGTGGCAGCCACGTATTTTGCGTAGTCAGCGGAAGCAATGACTCCTGCCCCTAGCGTCCCCAATAAAATGGCTAAAAAAGTTCCGGTTTCGACCAGCGCGTTACCCTGTACAAGTTCGCTTGGCTTCAACTGCTGGGGCAGTAGCGCGTACTTAACTGGGCCGAAAAAGGCCGACTGTGTTCCCATTAAAAAAAGTAAAATCAATAAGATGACGTAACTTTCGGTAATGAACCCAATTGCGCCTAAGCACATGATGCCAATTTCAGTGAGCTTTACTTTGCGTATAAACCAGGCCTTCTCATACTTGTCGGCAAGTACACCTGCGGTGGCGGAGAATAGGAAAAAAGGCAGGATAAATAGCCCAGCGGCGAGGTTGATAAATAAATTACTCGATACGGGTAGGACGCCCGCGCCAGCAAAGGCTACAAACAGCAGTAAAACATTTTTGAAGATATTGTCGTTAAATGCGCCAAAAAACTGGGTGATGAAGTAGGGCAAAAAACGTCTTTGCTTCATCAAAGAGGCCTGACTAGGTGGCATGGCGTGTCCTTAGTTGATAGCTACCAGTTACTCAGATAGTTAGAGAGTAGGTTTTTAATCAATTCTTTGCCATCGATAGGCTCTGAGGCAAAAAACTTATCATCGACACTCAATAACGTAATTCCATGTACCCCCGACCACAACACTCGGCTTGCTTTTAGCACATCGTCATTACTGCGATGTGGAGCGAGTGCTTGCAGAAGGTGTTCCAACATGCTGGTCATGCTGTCGATACGCTGCGCTTGCCACTCAGGAAGTGGCTCGCCATTCATATTGTGCTCGAAAATAAGTTGCCAGCGGTATGGGTGACGTTGGGCAAAGTCATGGTAACAGTATGCGAGTTCATACAGTGCAGTTTCGGCGTCTTTACTTTGTGCTACCACTTGATTGGCTTCGGCCGACAGCTCATCGAGTGTTTGAGCTACGGCGTGAAGCAGCAGTAAGTTGTAGCTACCGAAGACATTAACCAAGGTGCTAGGTACATAGCCGATCATGGTGGCTACTTTGCGTAAACTGAGCTCATGATAGGAGCTGTTGGTCAGAAACTGTTTGACGGTCTCTAACGTCAGCGTTACCAACTCTTCTCGGGTGTGATCGTTTCGTCTAGCCATGATAAACATCTGTAATGAACAATGTTCAATATTCTATGGGGCACTCGTTAGAGCGTCAACTCAACCGACCACTATTTGCAATATTCTGATACATCATCCTGAAACCTTTTGGTTGAAACTGGTGCCGCGAGCGTTAATATGGGGTCATAAGTAAAAGAATTAGTCCATTCGGAACTTGAAAGGAAGAACATGAAACGACTTTTTTCCCTTGTTGCTTTACTGATGGTCTCTGTGGCAATCACCCCGATTGCTGAGGCCAAAAAGTTTGGTGGTGGTAAATCATTTGGCAAGAGCTTCAAAACTGCGCCAGCACCGAAACAGCAGCAACAAAACACCAACACCATTGGTAAAGATCAAACGACGACCAAAACTCAGTCGAGCAAAAAAGGCTTGATGGGTGGCTTATTAGGCGGTTTGCTCGCTGGTGGTTTGTTGGCGGCATTCTTTGGCGGCGCGTTTGAAGGCATCCAGTTTATGGATATCCTGATCATCGGTTTGATTGCATTTGTTATCTTTAAGCTGATGCGTGGCATGCTGGGTTCAAAACAAGGCAGCATGAATCAGCACCGTCAGCAGCCTGCTTTTGGTGGTAACGCGCCTAAATTTGAGCAACCAAACGTGCACAACTTCGAACAGTCTCAGCCTGGGGCTCAAAACGGTGGTTTTGGTTTCGGTACCCAAACGGACGTGCCACATAACTATCCACCAGGTTTTGACCAAGTCGCCTTCATCAATGGCTCACGTGAACACTACCGAATTTTACAAGGTGCATGGAACCACAATCAGCTTGAAACGATCGAAGAGTACGTGTCACCAAGCCTGTTTGAAGATCTTAAGTCTGAGCGCGCCAAACTCGATGGTGAGCAGCATACCGATGTGATGTATGTGGATGCGGAAATCGTACGTGCCGATTATGATGCAAACAAAGCGCAATTGAGTTTGCAGTTTAGTGGTCGCTACCGCGATGCAGTAGAGGGCATCGAAGAGAATATCGAAGATGTTTGGCACTTAGAGCGCGATTTAACGGTACCAAACGCGCCATGGCTAATCGTCGGCATTCAAGGCTAATCTAACCCATGGATTAGTGCTAAACGCCCAAGCAACACGCTTGGGCGTTTTTGTATTGAGAAAACGAGGTGCACACTGATACACTGAGCAGGCATTTATGCTGTTTGGTATAACTACAACAAAAGGTAAGTAAAGTGGCTGAATTTAAATACAAAAACCTATCTCAAGCGGAGCAAGATAAACTCGATGCGGCGGTTTTTCGTCGTTTGCTGACCCATCTAGATAACAACAAAGATGTACAGAATATCGACTTGATGATTTTAGCGGGCTTTTGCCGTAACTGCTTCAGTAAGTGGTACAAAGCGGAAGCAGACAACCAGGGCTTAGCGCTTGATATTGATGATGCTCGCGAGCGAGTCTACGGCATGACTTATGAAGAGTGGAAACAAAATCATCAAGTCGAAGCCACCCCCGAGCAACTAGCCGCGTTTGCTGCTCGCCAAAATAAACAATAAAACAACAAACCGCCATAGAGACAGTGGCGGTTTTGTTATCTTGTATGATTCGATCTGACTTAACCGAGCTCACCTGTTGCTTCAAAATGTTCAAGCTGGGCGAGGTAGGGTTGCAGGTCACCAATGTTCTGTTTGACCCATTCACTGTTGTAGTAGGTGTCTAGGTATCGTTCACCACTGTCACACAGCAAAGTAACAATCGATCCCGTTTCACCCCGCACCTTCATTTCTCCAGCGAGCTGCAATACCCCGTATAAGTTGGTTCCTGTTGAAGCGCCTACCTTACGCCCGAGAACCTTTTCAAGCCAATGCGCTGTGGCGACCGATGCCGCATCAGCGATAGTGCGCATCTCATCAACCACACCAGGAATAAAACTCGGTTCTACTCTAGGGCGGCCAATGCCTTCAATTTTACTTCCACATTCACCGGTCAAGTGTTTGTTACCGGTGCGATAGTAATCGTGAAACACCGAGTTTTCTGGGTCGACGACACATAACTTAGTATCGTGCTGTTGATAGCGGATAAAGCGGCCTATGGTTGCCGATGTTCCCCCAGTTCCAGGACTCATCACAATCCAAGTGGGGATCGGGTGAACTTCCATCTCCATCTGATTGAAAATCGAATTGGCGATGTTGTTGTTTCCGCGCCAGTCGGTAGCGCGCTCAGCATACGTGAACTGGTCCATATAGTGCCCATTCAGCTCTTGCGCTAAACGGTGTGACTCAGCATAGATTTGATCTGAACGATCCACCAAGTGGGCTTGGCCACCATAAAACTCAATCTGTTCAATTTTTTTTCTCGCGGTACATTTGGGCATAACGGCAATAAAAGGCAGGCCAAGCAAACGTGCGAAATACGCTTCAGACACCGCGGTGCTCCCAGATGATGACTCGATGATGGTGGTGTCCGGGCCAACCCAGCCATTACAAATCGCGTAAAGAAACAGTGAACGTGCGAGACGATGTTTAAGAGAGCCTGTCGGATGTGTACTTTCATCTTTTAGATAAATATCAATCCCCGCCACGCTAGGTAAATCGAGCTTTATCAAATGAGTGTCGGCACTGCGTTGATAATCGGCTTCGATTTTGCGAACGGCGCTATTGATCCATTGATGGTCGGTACACATAGGTTTTCTCCTTGTCATTGTTATAGAGATAATCTATCGATATGCAGGGAGAAATACTTTGCTATTTTTGCTTTGATTTGCTTTATTTGGAGAAAATATTTCTCCAAATGAATGTCTATGGATACTGAGCTGGATAAAATTGACCGAAAAATACTCGATCTTTTGCAAAATGATGCGACTCTCTCGCTTAACGAACTTGCTGACGCGGTTAACCTTACGACCACACCGTGTTGGAAGCGGTTAAAAAAGCTTGAGGAAGCGGGGGTGATTCAAAAAAGGGTCGCACTGCTCAATCCAGAGAAACTTGACCTGTCATTTACTGCGTTTGTGCTAGTCAAAACCAGTGATCACTCCCACGAATGGTACCAACAGTTTGTCTCGACCGCGACGCAGTTTCCTGAAGTGATGGAGTTTTATCGCATGGCAGGGGAGTATGATTACATGATGAAAGTGTTGGTCAAAGATATGCCGAGTTTCGACCGGTTTTATAAGAAGTTGGTTAACTCAGTGGCGGGGTTGTCTAACGTTACCTCCACTTTTGCCATGGAGCCGCTTAAATACACTACCGCCTTACCCATTGCTGGCGAGGTATCTCAATTGTAGGGCATCAAACTTGCCAGATTAGAACTTAAACTCTATATAGAGTCGAAGGTTATCCACTCTCTGCAGGAAGCAAAAATGTTGCATCAGTTGCTTGTGACGCTCAAGAAACCGTTTATTAAAATGGTACCGGTGGCGAAACCTCACCTTGAATGTGGGGCGAACAAAAGCTTGGATGTTGCTCGATTCTGCCAACAGCTAGAAATACACAGACCGCTAATTGTTACCGATAAGATATTGGTTGAGTTGGGGCTGATTGACAATGTGTATTCCTCGCTCAAGCATGCCAATCTAGATTCTGACCTTTTTGATCGAGTGACACCGGACCCGAGCTTTGAATTGGTTCGCGAAGGTGTGGGCTTTTTTAATGCCAGTGAATGTGATGGCATCATCGCTGTAGGTGGTGGTTCTGCGATGGATTGCGCCAAAGCGATAGCTGCCAGTATTAGCACTGGTAAAGATGTTGCTCGATTGACGGGGCTACTTAAAGTGCACCGCAAAGTTCTACCGATCATTGCAATTCCAACGACGGCGGGAACAGGTTCAGAGGCAACAGTCGCTGCAGTGGTCAGTGATCGCAGTGCCCAGCGCAAATACTCGATTACCGACCCTTTTTTAGTGCCTAAAGTGGCGATTATCGATCCTACGCTCATGCTTGGGTTGCCGCCGCAGATCACAGCCGAAACGGGTTTTGATGCGTTGACTCACGCTATAGAGTCGTATTTGAGCCGTTATGCAAATCGAACTACGCGCGCACTTTCAATCACTGCAATCGAACGCATTTTCCGCTCGCTACCCAAAGCGTATCACCATGGCGAAGATTGCGAGGCCCGTGAACAAATGGCGTTGGCAAGTTACGAAGCTGGACTCGCGTTTACCCGCACTTACATTGGCTATGTTCATGCCATTGCCCATCAACTTGGCGCTCTCTATCACACGCCTCATGGCCTCGCCAACGCATTAATATTGGCACATGTACTGCGCTTTATCGCGCAACGCAACAGTCCGATATTGAATCAACTTGCTATTGAGCTCGGGTTTAGTGGTAGTGAAGAGTTTATTGCACGTATTGAGACTTTGCAGAGTGAGTTGGGAATTGTTCGCCGTCTTGAACGATTGAAGCTACAAGACGTCAAGACCATAGCGACACAGGCGCTGGATGAAGCGTTTGGCGAGTATCCCGTTCCTGAAGTTATGAGTCAGCAAGAGTGCGAAAGCTTGGTGGCTAAATTACTGCCGCAGGAGTAATAACGCTCTGGCTGGTGACCAGAGCGGTTCCTCACTATTGTGCAAAACGCATTACGCCTTCTTGCACTGCGGTTGCGACGAGGTCTCCTGCGCGATTGTAAATCTCGCCACGTACCAGCCCGCGAGTGTTTGACGCCGTCGGGCTTTCGATGGCGTAAAGTAGCCATTCATCCATCTTGAAAGGGCGGTGGAACCAGATCGAGTGATCAATCGTCGCCACTTGAAACTTAGGTGTCATCAATGAGACGCCATGGGGATGGAGCGCCGTGACTAAGAAGCCCCAGTCTGACGCGTAGCCAAGCAGATATTGGTGAATCAACTGGTTGTCTGGCACCTCACCGTTAGCTTTGATCCACAAGTACTGTTTGGGCTCTACTTTTTCCGGCTTCAATGGATTAACAACGGTCACCGGACGCATCTCAATCGGCTTTTCACCGCAAAAGGTTTTCTTCAGTCTGTCGGGCAAAAACGATTCGATCTGTGCCGCGAGCTCGGATTCGGAAGCGAAATTCTCAGGACCTGGGATCTTGGGCATGGTATTTTGATGCTCAAACCCCGGCGCTTCGCCATGATAGGACGCGGTGAGATAGAAGATTGGACGGCCATTTTGAATCGCTTTCACGCGTCGAGTGCTGAAGCTACGGCCATCACGTAGATTTTCTACATCATAAATAATCGGCTTTTCAGGGTCGCCTGGGTAGAGAAAGTAACTGTGAAATGAGTGTACGGTGCGGTCGGCATCAACCGTATAGCGCGCTGCCGACAATGCCTGTCCGATGACTTGACCACCATAGACTTGAGGTAACCCCAAGTTCTCACTTTGGCCTCGAAACAAACCTTCTTCCAGTTTTTCCAGTTGCAGCAAATCTAGTAACTCATTGAGTGGTTTACTCATTGTCTAACCCTTAATTTGATCTTATGCGATTATTTTACGCATATTAGTGACAATTAAAATAGCCGATAGTTGTGATTGTCATCACGCTGTTAATTGGGTCAGAGTCTTGTTAATTGGACGTCACTGGCAATGACATTGGTATAGCGACTGCCTATAATCGACGAGATTTTAATAAGTTACGCGAGGCGTTATGAAAAAATTATGGGGTTTGGTATTGGCTGTCGTTGTCGGCGGCGTGTTGGTTGGCTGTCAGACATCTGAGCAGAAACAACCTCAGTCTAAGATAGACAATATTACCGGTACGCTTATGTATCGTGAACGTATTGCTTTGCCCGATGACGCCGTTATCACGGTAACCTTACAAGACATTTCCCTGGCAGATGCGCCGGCCAAAGTGATTGCTAAGCATCGCTTTGAAAGTAATGGTGCTCAAGTGCCTTTCGAGTTCGACCTTGGCTACGATACGCAAAAGATAGAGGCTCGCCATTGCTACAGTGTGAGCGCGCGCATTGAGGTTGACGGTCAGTTGCGCTTTATTACGGATACGGTTTACCCAGTAATTACCGATGATGCACACACTGAGAGCGTCGATCTTCGTCTCGTCGGCATAGGTAACTAATGCCTAACCAATGGCAGCCGTTACGGCTGCCATTGGTAGTGTTTAAGACGAACTTTCCCTAACGTCGAAACCTCGACACCTTCCTCTAACAGCGCCTTGCGCTGGCGCTGCAAATCTTGCCCTTTGAGGGAAATTTTTCCCTGACTATTGATCACCCGATACCAAGGAAGTTTGCTCCCTGTCGGTAAGTTACCTAGCGCTTTACCAACATGACGCGCATAACCAGGGTAACCCGCCATTTTTGCGACTTGCCCGTAGGTTGTGACTTTACCGTGCGGAATTTGGTGAATCACAGCAAAGATTTGCATCAAAAACTGGTCCATAATGACTCTGTCCTAGTTCAGTTTTCCAAGGAATGGATAAGGAGAGGGCATGATATTTTCAACCTTCCAATTTGTAATCACGACCTTGTTAGCCATTGTCTGCGTGCGAGCGATGAGCTTAAGCGAGGGCGATATCCCGGTGTTGGCGCTCATTATCCCAGCGTTGTGGATCCTACCACAAGGTGGATTTCGCGGTCTTGTGCTTCTCGCAGCCATGATGGGCTACGGACTGACCCTACCATATCAACCTTTCACATTATCAGTGAGTTTGTGGATTCTGTTCCCATTGCTGATGGTTGCCTTTTCTAAACGCAGTAGTGTCAATGTGATTCTAACCAGCTTACTCATCGTGACGACCTTGCTGGTTGGCATCATGGTCACTCAGTCGGCGGGCAAACTGCCTGGAGAGCCGATTGTCACTGTGGTGCAAACCCTGGCAATTGGCGTGGTGTGGTGGGCCGCGTCGCACTGGCAACCAAGTCATCAGCACAGCTGGTGGGCACTAGGATTAGTGATTCCATTATGGATAGCCGATCTACCGTATGCGGCGTTATTGGCGCTGTGTGTGACCGCGATTATCGCATCGACTGAAAGCTTGTCGCGCCTGAGTACATTTCGCTGGAGTAAGTTACTGTGCTGGACATTGCCGACCGTCGGGTTCGCCGCTTTAGTGGTTTGGCCAAACATCGAAGTACCTAATCCGGTGTTTGTGGTTTGGCTGTGTTTACTCGGTACCGCGTGGATGACGGACTATATTTTACGCAGCGCAGAGGAGCAGCAAGATATATAAGTGATCAATGTTTTTTGAATGGTTATCACTACTTGGCATATGCGCGTTGTTGTGTCAAACTTGACCAGATTTTGCGCGTTATTGAGTGAAGGAACACTATTTTGCCGCGCAATATTAGGGCTAGATAACAATTCAAACAGGACGACAACGCGATGGCTCTTTTTTGGCGTGCAGTTAGGGCATGGATAATCTTTCTACTGGCGATCCCAGCGACGCACGCGAGTACCACTTACAAAGTTGGCATAGAAGCGGATGATATCGTCACCCGAACTTTGTTTGACGCAGCGGGCCAGCATTTTAATCTCGATATTGAATACGTCTACTACCCAAGCTTTGACGCCATCTTAGAGGCGGTTGAGCAAGGTGAGAGTGACTTTGCCGCCAACGTCACTTATACCGCTCAGCGCGCGGCACGGTTTGACTTTTCAAGTCCAACCAATATCGAATATACCTATCTCTACAGCATGACCAACGCCACTTTGGACAGCGCCGAGGTGATTGGCGTCCCTAAGGGCACTATCTACGCTGATCTCGTCGCGACCCACTATCCACACATCAAGCAAATTGAGTACAGCGGTCATCATCAAGCACGAAATCTAATACAAGCGCATGTGGTTGATGGTGTTATTGATGCGATCAATCAGCTCAAACCTATGTTGCTGGCAGGATTTGATGCTCAGCTGCTCAATCATCAAATTCCTATTAAGCCTGTCTCTATCATCACCCCCAAAGGCCGTCATCAAGCTTTGCTGGGTCGAATTGTTGATTACCTACATCAGGCAGAGATACAAAAAATGTTGCGTGAGTCGGTCGATACGTATCAGTTTGAAATCCGCCAGCAAGCGCTTCGCCAAGCGGTGATTGACAGTGGTGTGAATATCAACCGTCACTACAAGGTCAAATTGCACAATGTTGGTCAGTATGCCGAGTATCGAAGTAACGGTGACATCAAAGGGATCAGTGCTGATGTTGTCCAACAAGCGTGTGAGATTTTATTGCTTAAGTGTGACATTGTCAGTGATGCCAATGAAAGCTGGGAGAGCATGTACCAAGACTTGATAGAGAAGCGAATTGATATCTTGGCACCGATTGTTATCTCTGAGCAGCGCAAAGCGCTAATCGAGTTCAGTGAACCCTACTATTTTCCTGAGGCGATAATGATCAAGCGCGAAGGCTACAAAGATGGGGTCTACAGTAATGTTTCTGAATTGATTGTTGAAGATATTGGCGTGATGAAAGACGACTTTTTTGAGAGTTTGCTGTCGCAGCTACTGCCCAATAAGCAGTTGAAATCCTTCTCCAACACCGATGAGTTATATCATGCGTTACTCAATGGCGATATCAGCTACATGGCGATAAGCCGCGCCAACTTTAACAAGATGATGCGCGAATCAGGCGATATCATTCCTCTGGAAGAAGATGCTTCGATCGGTCAATTTTATCAATCGAATATTGCGATCGGTTTTGCGAAAAACCGCATCGGGCAATCTTTGGCACCACTGTTTAGTCGAGCGATTAAAATCATTGATACCAATGCGATTATTGATCGTTATGATTTTCATCCAAACTGGAAAGCAACACTGCAAGCACAGCAAACCTTCTCGCGCTACAGTCAAATAATGTTTTTGCTGGTACTCGGTTTCTTGATGGTGGTCGCGATGTACTTACATAGCCAGTCTAATACAGACCCATTAACCCGACTCAAGAACCGTCGCGCCATGCATCAAAAGTATCGCAGCGGGGTGAATGCTGATGAAACGGTGATTTACATCGACGTGAATCGCTTTAAACCGATCAATGACAGTTATGGTCACGAAGTTGGTGACCAAGTGCTCAAGAGCGTCGCGGCATACATTGATAAAGTCTGGCACGGTCAAAGCTTTCGAGTCGGAGGAGATGAATTTATCTTGATTGGTAAAATGGACACTGATCGACTTGATGAGCTTCGCGACAAGTTGACTACCATTGCCTTTGTGTCTGTCGATGGCCAGTTGTCATTTGATATTTCAACCGCGATCGGCATCTCGCCCCCACGAGCGACGTTTAAGAGTTTACAAGAAGTACTCAGCGAAGCAGACGAAGCCATGTATCGTCATAAACATGGCCCTAATGCGGCGCCAAGCCATCAGCGAAGCCAAAAGAAAGTGGTGCATTATTTGCGATAGTGGTTACTGACTAAGCAGTTGAATAGAAAAGGGCGACTTTATTGCCGCCAGGGCTTGAAATAGCCAATAGGATGACTGATAATCCCCCCACTTCTTAGCCAAGCTAAGAACACAAAATCTATGGAGGCCCTGGTCCTCCCGCAACAATAGCTCGTGAACTCGGTCAGGTCCGGAAGGAAGCAGCCGCAGCGTGTGACTTGTGTGCCGGGATGTGGCTGGGGCTTCCACCCATTAAAAACGCCGCTTTGATTAGCGGCGTTTTGCTATCTAGACCCCTTACACCAATACTTGACTCTATCTTGGAGTGGTTTCTGCGTGAGCGCTTATAAGGCAGATGACTCTATTGGGTGGATTTTTACTAAGCTTGTTTAGACCGATCACTGGTAATCTTTGCCGAGCCGAGCGACAATGAACATTCGGTTTTTTCGGTGAACTGTTTAATGCAACAAACCATTTCCAAAATTGAAGCGCGAGCGATAAAACTAGGCGTCGTCGCCAACCTCGTCATGGCCTTTTCTGGCTGGGCGGCATTTAACCTCTCTGGCTCACAAGCCTTACTGCTCGATGGCAATATGTCATTTATCCTCTTCTTGACAACTTTAGTCGCACTTAAAATCAACCAAGTGAAGTCACTGCGCACGGAGCAGTACCCTTTTGGACTCTATGTGACAGAGGCGATGTACACGCTGACTAAGGGGTTACTGTTGTTGGGGGTAGTGATCTCAGCCATCGTCAGTAACAGTTCTAAGGTGTTGGATTATTTTAATGGTGTTGCGATCGCCACCATCAAAACTGACATTATCGTCTACTATGCGCCTGCCATGGTTACCATCTGCTGGGGCTTGTCGGCCTTTTACTATTGGCAAAACAAGCGTATTGGTAATAAAAGTAGCCTGCTTAGTGTTGATCAGAAATCTTCTTTCATTGATGGGATTCTCTCGGCTGCCACGGGCGCGATTTTGATTGTGATCGGTTATGTAGAGCCCAACAGCCGCTTTGATTTTCTGCGTTATATCGGTGATGCGCTGTTGGTCCTGATATTGGCGGTGATGATTATCGGTCAACCTATTGCCATCATTAAGAATGCATTTGTCGAGTTGGTTGGCGGTAAATTGCGTGATAAGGGTCAGTATCAAGATATCGAGACTACGGTTAAACGATATTTTGTCGGCGATGAGCAAAAGCTCATGCGGCTAAACATCAGTAAAACTGGTTCTAACTACTTGGTTGTTATTGGCTTGTCATTGGCTGATTTACAATCACAGAATATTGCTAACTGGCAGGTCAATAAGCAAAAATGCCTCAATGAGTTATCGAGCCGTTATCCTTTTGTCGATATGGAAGTAACTGTTATATAACAACCAGTAGTAGTTATTCGCTTAAGCCAAATAACAGACGATTGCAGGGTAAGGTAAAATGGATGTGTTTGATTGGTGGTGACTGTCAAGCACAGCAGTTGCCCTTGCACTCGATAGTTGCCTTGTTTCTAATCAGGCCTTAATGGTTTTCAAGTTTAGTCTAGTTGGAGGGGAAATGGCGTACACGTTTGAACAGGTGCGAGCTTTTGCCGCTGTGGTGGAGTATGGAGGAATGGCTCAGGCCGCGCGAGCGCTGCACAAGCACGTTTCGACCGTGCGCGATCTGATCACTAATCTTGAGAACGAAACAGGTTTGATTTTGTTCGAGCGCAAAGCTCGTTCCCTGTCGCTCACCCCGCAAGGGCGTGAGTTATACAATCACGCGAAAGCCCTATTAACTGAATACAGGCAGTTTGATCAGTCAGTGGATAGTTTGCTCAATGACTCGCCATCTCGTATTACCCTAGCGGTCGATGAATCTCTGCGTAACTTCGTTACCCCTGAGCTGACCAAGCAAATGGCAGAGACATTTTCCGGAATGCGGATAAAAGTGTTGATTGGCGATACGTTGCAGATTCGCGGTTGGTTGATGACGGGGGCGGCAGATGTCGGGTTTGGTTATTCCACTTTTCACTACCCGCTAGAAATTTTTTCTCAGGATATATTTGAATTTGTGGTCAAAACCGTGATCGGTGCCCAGGTTGATATCACCGGCGTTTCTCGCCGTGAACATCTAAAGCAGCTCCCGCAAATTGCTTACTCATTTATTGCCGATTCAGGATTGCGTAGTCGTGATGTGATTGGCAGCCAGGTGATGCTCGCAAATAGCCCAGAGAGTATGCTGGCATTTGTGCGAGCGGGGCTTGGCTTTGCTAACTTGTCGGAGTGGCACTGTCGACCCTACTTAGAAGATGGCTCGGTAGTCGAGTTGGATTTGGGTGAAAACGTCAATACCTGGTCTGCGGATGTGCTATGCCGTGCTTCAGAGCAGGCTTTACCCCATATTACCCAACTGATGGACTTGGTTAAACACTCTGTGAAACAGTGAGTGGGCGCATAAACCGATACTGCCAGTTGTTATGGACTTGGATAGTGGTTGTCTGGGGTTACTCTATTTCTATCTGCGCTGAGGTGTGTCGATGACAACTCGTAGCGGCCACACCATGACTTACTTTGTGCTGTGTGGTTAAGCGAGCTATGACTATTTGATCGCACACTTTGTATATTGGCAAACCTTGCGCTAAGTCGATAGCTGATGGTTTTTCTGACTAGGGACGCTTGTAAGCGGCAGCGTCTGCTTGAGCCTGTTGTCCCTTCGAGTTATGAAGCTGGATGAGCAAATTTTGCGCGGCACCAATATTGAGTTCGAGTAAGTTCACCAACTGTTGCAGCTCGCTAATCTCGATTTTTATCCCGCTCTTGGCCTTTGTCTCTAAGCGTAAAGCGATCTCGGCCAAATTGGGCATTTGCAGATTTTGCGCACTGCCTTTCAGGCTATGCAGCGTCATGTGCAACTGATGTAAGTTGTTGTTACTATGGCTATCAAGCAGAGTCGCCACTCCTTGGTCGAACTCTTTTATGATGGTTTGAACGAATCCGAGCTTGCCTTGGGTATCGTCATCAAAACTCTTCAATATCTCAGAGTGGCTTAACTCCTCTTCGGTCAGCTTTGAATCTCGATCATTCATGCCTGAAAGTGAGGAAGAATCCTGCGGCAACGAGCCGTTGATTGCACGAAAGAAATGCTTGAAGTTATCCAGCAGTGCATCCTTAAAACTTTGCTCTTGCAGCGGCTTGGTTAAAACTGCATTGGCCCCGGCGTTTAGAAAATCTCGGTGTGGTTGATCAAAGACATCGGCGGTATACGCGAAAATGACCACATCGCTGTTGAGCTGTTCTCGGATCAAACGCGTCGCTTCAATACCACTTAACTCGGGCATATGGTTGTCCATCAACACCAGATCGTATGGCTTTTTCTCTAGCATATCGAGTGCAACTTTGCCGTTCTCGGCAAGCGCTACGTGGAAACCAAATTTTTCACAAAAGCTCTTGGCCACGATCCCATTCACCCGATTGTCGTCGACCACCAACACATCCAGATCGGTCAGACACTCAAAACTTTCATGTTGAGTGGTACTGACCTCCAGGCTATCACCGACGGACTCCCATTTAACGGGGAGAGTGACAGTAAACGTGGAACCATGCTCTTCACTGCTTTTGAGAAAGACTTGGCCATCCATTAAGCTCACCAATCTGCTGACGATGGCTAAGCCTAAGCCCGTTCCTCCGAATCGTCTAGTAGTGGAGGAGTCGGCTTGCTCAAATGAGTTAAAGATAAAGGCTTGTTTGTCTTCAGGAATCCCGATCCCGGTGTCGATCACGGAAAGCACAAGGTGGTTCATAGCGAAGTTGAGTTGCACATATACCTTGACGCTGCCGTGTTCGGTAAATTTGACTGCGTTGCCAGTTAAGTTATACAAGATTTGGATTAGCCTTGACTTGTCGGCCCACACTCTGACATCTGACGGGACATTATTAATGGTCTCTAGGTCGATTTGTTTGTCTGCCGCTAATTGCGATAGCGGTACAATCACAGGTTGCAGTAACTGTTCTATTTTTAGCCACTCGGGCGAGATGTCGAGTTTGTTTTCTTCGATTTTCGAGTAATCGAGCACGTCGTTCAACAACGAGAGCAGATGCTGGCCCGATTCTAAAATTATGTCGGCGTGCTCTTGAACCGCGGGCTCTGAGCTTTCCTCATGAATGATTTTCGCCAAACCGAGTACGCCATTCATTGGGGTACGAATTTCATGGCTCATGGTAGAGAGAAAGTTAGCTTTGGCTCGCGCCGCTGCTTCGGCTTTTTCTACATTTAAGGTCAATCGATTAGTTAACTCGATACTTTCTGAGATATCTCGCTCTACGATGATAAACCCTTCAAGGGTATGCGCCTGATCGTAAATGGGGACAATCGAGATTTCACTCCAACTGGGAGGGTCGGACTGTTCGTCTCTGAGCAGCTCAATGCGTTGATATTGCTCTGTATCGACGGCTGCGCGCAATTGTTCGATGGTTTGTTGCTGCTGCGGGTCAATAGTGTCGAGGTAGTTGTAGTTAACCAACTCGTTTTGCGTGCGATCCAAACATGTCTCGAACGCTCGGTTGGCCCAGGTGATATTCAACTGTTGGTCGGTAAATAACACCGAATCTCGGATGTGCTTGGCCACTCTGGCGAGTAGCCGGTTTTCTTGTTGTTTATCTAATAACTGCTGCTGTGAAGTTTGTAGCTGTTGCAATAGGTGATTGAGCTGGGTGGCGATACTGCCTAGCTCATCGGAGCTTACCACGTCACAGCGCACTGAGAGGTCGTTGGCTGCGGCTGTAGTGATGGTTTTATGAACCGATGCCACTTGTTTGTTGATAGTACTGAGTAAACGAACACTAACAAAGAAGGTGATGGAGATAACCAGTATCACCGCAATAACCAGCATCCACAAACGTCGCTGAGCATCAGCAATCATATTTTTTGACAAGCTGAGTAAATGATTAATGCTAAGCTGCTCTTCTTGGTGGAGCAGATCGATTCTAACCGTTGCAGCGTCAAACCAATCTCTCGAGTTCTGATCTAATTGCCCTGATAGTGCGCTTTGCCGATACTGCTCAACCAACTGCGACGCATCCGAAATCAAAATGACATCAAAACGTCGCTGGGAGTCTGCGTTGGCGTAGTTCTGGAATGTGGCGAAGTGAGTGTTTTGTTGGCTCAGTAAGGTCAGAAAATGTTGGTACTTCCCTTCAGAAAACGCCCCTTGAGCGAAAGTATTGCTCAGTACAGCCCGTTCTATGCCTGCCTGCTCCTTGCCTTTCATCAAGTACAGCAGAGCCGCCAACATTCGGTTGATTTGCGCGTCGTTTGACTGTTTTGAAGCAATCGTGGGCACCGTTAACAGTAGGCGATTAACATCGGTATAAAAGTCGAGTGTTTGCGATAAAGTCAGTTCTCTATTTAGCAACTGCTTGCGTATGTTTTCGATCGCTAAAGTGGCGAGTTCGAAAGTTCGCAATGATGCGCCGATTTCAGGGTATTGGCTAAAATCGTCGCCGCGACGACTGACAAACTCCCTTAATGCGCTGAGTTTTTCATCGGTCAATTGATACTGAGAGGTGAGTCGAGGTTGATATTGGCCATTGCTGGAACCGAGAAAACCTGACGACAGACCGCGCTCTTTTTGAATTTCATGGATAAGCTCACTGCTAGAGGCGGTTAGTTCCACCAAAGAGGCGACGGTGGTTGCGTTGTCAATCGATTGGAGAGCGCCTCTAGAAATACTATATGCGAACAATGCCACCACGATAATGACGTTTAGCACAATTAGAGACAGTTTAGAGCGGATCGTTTTATACATTCATAAGCCATTGGAAAATCGATTAACTTTGAAAGTATAGGGCAAGTTCAGCACTTTACCTGTGTCACTATAGGCGCTCACCTTACACAAACTGATGAGCGACTTGAGTTTTAACCCTCTTTTATAACCCGCTCAACTTGCTTAACTATAAAAGCCTTGTCTAATGAACAGCCGATTAGAACTTGTTGGTTGAGTAATCCAAGGATTAAGGTATAGAGCGACTCTTTCTCCTGCGGCGATATGTAGGTTTCGATCATAGACAGGTATTTGTTATTGGCGAGCAACATGCAAGGGTCGGATGCGACGTTTTGTTGGCCAATGACTTCAATATAGTCGGAAACCAGTTTCATCTCTTGGAAAAAGCGTGGCGCAATTTGCTCGAAGATTAAGAGAAAGTTTTCAACTCGCTCGTCTATATTGGCTTCACTGGCTTTTGGCCTGCCTGCCATCAGTTCAATGTCCATGCTTACCATGGCTTCGGTGGCAGCAATAAACAGTTGGTCTTTGCTTGGGTAATAATGGTAGACCGCACTTTTGCTCATACCCAGTTGCTGGCAAAGCTGTCTCATTCCAACATTCTTATAGCCCAACTCTAAGAACACCTCGATCGCGCTGATCGCAATCTGTAGACGTTTACTTTCGTGGTCGACAATCTTCGGCATACATCTCTCTGCACTGGTTACCAATTTTAGCGAGTATATCATGATAATTTTATAAAGACCGGTTGGTCTAAAAAAGATCTTTACCTAAGAATTGGGTTGCGTTAGTTTAAAAAGACCATGTGGACCAAAAAAGCCCACTGGATGATGAGTGGATGTTACAGGCGTATCCACGGGCAATCTGAGTTGCAATAAGGGGAAGCGAATGAAAAGGCCGATAACGATTCTGATAGCGGGTGCGACCGGTTACTTGGGCAGTCACATTGTTGAACTTATGATCGCCCAAGATAGGGTGTTTAAAGCGTTGGCGAGAAACAAACGCAAACTCCTGGCAATGGAATTATCAGAGACACAAATCACCGAAGCGCAAGTTACCCAACCCGATGAGATAAAAGGTGTTTGTGACGACGTGGATGTGGTGATTTCTTGCTTGGGGATTACTCGCCAACAAGACGGTCTGAGCTATCAAGATGTCGATTACCAAGCCAATCTCAATCTGTTGCAAGAGGCAGAGCGAGCAGGGGTCCGAAAATTCATTTACATATCAGCATTCAATGCTCAAAAGTATCCTCAAGTGCGATTGCTCAATGCCAAAGAGCGCTTTGCAAGGAGACTTCTGCAATCAAACAGCGTGACGCCGTGTGTCATTCGCCCCAATGGCTTTTTCTCAGACCTCACTGAGGTGCTCAATATGGCGAAATCTGGTCGAGTGTTTACCTTTGGGCGAGGGGAGTCTCGTCTCAATCCCATTGATGGGCGCGACCTGGCAGAATTTTGTTTAGCGGCGATAGACAGAGAAGAAACGGAATTGGATGTGGGCGGTCCGCAGATATTGTCACTGAATGAAATTAGCCAGTTGGCCTTTGCAGCGCTCGATAAACCTGAGCGCGTAACGCATCTGCCTGACGGACTGCGACGATTCGCTTTGGCTTTGACGCGTCGATTACCTGAAAAGTGGGGAGGGCCTGCCGAGTTCTTTCTTACCATGCTAGGTCAAGACAGTTGCGCCCCTCTGTATGGCAAGCACCGTATCGGCGACCATTTCCGTCAGCTCACGGCTCAAGCGGAGGACGGAGCGGACACCACCAATCCTCGCACAAGCTAGCGACCTACTTAGGCGGCGATGACTTGATTTCGCCCACCAGATTTCGCTTTATACAACAGCTTATCCGCCTGACTGAGTAACGCTTGCTCTGTGAGATCTGAGCGGTATTCGACAATGCCAGCGCTAAAGGTGAGCGTAAGTTCGTGTCCTTTGGCTTGGTAGCTAAGCGCGGCGATGTGCTCTCTTATTTGGTCAGCTTGTTGTTGAGCGCTTTCGGCGTCGACACACGGCAACCATAAACAAAATTCTTCGCCGCCAATTCTATATACATTTTGTCCGCCCACACTAGCAATCAAAGCGTCTGCGACTTTTTTGAGTACTTGATCTCCAACAGGGTGGCCGAAGTTGTCATTGATCTGCTTGAAGTTATCAATATCGATCAAGAGTAGGTATTTGCCTTGGTGAGTTTCAAACTGACTAGAGAATGCCAGTCTATTGAGTGTTCCGGTCAAAGCATCGGTCGATGCCAGTCTCGATAGGGAGTTGTTTGCCTGTGAACGGCTGAGCTCGAAATAGTGAGACATACACCAGATGGCCAAATAACAAGTGAAGAAGTTAATCAGTACTGGCTCTGGTGAGAGAGGACTGTCGCTCGTTAAACGTAACACAATGATGGCACCCAAAATAACCAGCGCTGCGAGAGTCACGCGAAACCCTATTCTTGAGCCAAGCAGTAAGTAGGAAACAGTAGGGAAGAAAAAGCCCCATAAGAACAGCACGTCAGTAATGGGGAGTAGATAGGTACCTAAGAAGATCAACAACGCGATATAACTGATGTAAGCAAGGATAATGTTTTTGTGGCAGGGTTTGTTTTTAGTACTGACAAAAACATACAGAGAAAAGGCCGAAAAAATCAGCTCTAAGGCCGCAAACAGATACTGGCCATGAAAAAAAATATTGAACATCGCAAGTAAGGTGACAATAAACATGAAGCTAAAGCTAAGCATGCGAAGCACCCGACTGCGGATTTGCTCTGTGTATTCAATGCTATTCACACTTCTTCTCTTAGAACGTCGAAATCTCATACTATTGTATTAGAAAAATGTTAATAAATAGAATCATCATTAAAAAATAATGGAGATTTTGTTGTGTGTACCCGCATTTTCAATAGTTTAAATCAACTAGCCCCCATGACCGGTAGGAACTTTGATTGGCACTATCCACTAAACAGTTATTTATATCACCTTCCTAAAGGCGAAGAGAAGTACGGTGGCCCTGACCTTAGTGATAAGAGAGTGCTGCGTTGGACGGCAGAGTTCTCGAGTGTTTGTACATATTTGGGCAGTGATAACTTCGGTTTGGCAGCTATCGATGGAATGAATGAAAAAGGCTTAGTGGTTAATGGATTGGAAGATGTACTCGCCCATTTTATAAACCCTGCGGATATTTTGAGTTCAGAGGATGCTCTACCGACTGAGCTGCTTCAGCAGATCGCCAACGATGGACTTGAATCGCAACAGCCTCGCTTAGATGATGAAAAATCTAAACGCCTCAGCGTATTGCGCTGGGTGCAGTTCGTATTAGATTGTTTTGATAGCGTGCAATCAGCAGTTAGGTACTTCAAAGCCAATGAAGATAGCTTATACATATTTAGTGAAGATGTGCCTGATGGTCGTCCAGATAAGACCAAAACAAAATTACATTTGACTTTGTCTGACAGTAATGGCGATTCGGCCATTATCGAGTTGCGTGGTAAAGGGTTTAGTATCAACGTTAGTCGTTCATACAACGTCGCGACGGTCGCTCCAAGGTATGAAGTTCAAATGGCATTGCTGGATTTTTGGCAGAAAAAATGGCAAGCCCCGACCAAAATTGGAAATGCCTATGCCTATCAGGTCCCAGGTGGAACGGCGACTCATCAGCGTTTCGCGCGCGCGAGCTATTACTATCAATTTTCTCATTCTCAAGTATCTGACCAACAAGTCCTTGCTCAAACTCGTTCTTTGATGAGTACGTGTGCGACGCCTATTGGCTCAAATTTTAAGTTAAACGGCTCAGAGGCTTCGGCCAACACCTACTGGTGCAGCATCAGCGAACACAATCTTGTGCGATATCACTATTTTTGTTTGGAAAAGCTCACTCATAGTTGGCTAGATCTGGATTCAAGCAACAGAGCATGTAGCCGAGTATTGATGACTAGATCAGACCCAGATCTCAATGATGTGTTGGTCAGCGATAATGGTGATGTTAGGTCTAAGCTGAAGCCTAGCAAGTTACCGTTCGCTAAGTAACCTAAGCATTTTGGTTTACTCATCGAATGATAGGTTTGTCTTTGGTTCTGGAGCCAACTGGGGGTGAACATCTTGTTCGGTGAGATAGACGATGGCCTACCACTGGTCGCGAAATTTTTCTTGGATTAATGACTCATTTTGGTGAAGTGAGCGCACTAAATAGTGCAACTGGGTGATTAGCTTCACAGAACCTTTCATAATCAAAGTTAAATGTAGCTAACTGTTAGCTAGTTTGCATTACTTTTGTTAATTTTCCGGCACAGTATCTAGCACAAGATGCTAAAAAAAATCATCTTTGTAGATAATATGGCACTTCAATCTACTGCGTAGCGTATTCTTATTTCAAATAACCAAGATATACGCAGATCGCAGTATTTTTTACCAATTTATTGACGTAATCGCAGTATTATACGATTTTTTGCTACATTTTTATGGCAAATTACTTCAATGATTGCTAATGTGTGCCGCAATCTTTGTGTAGTTTTAGGTTATTGTGCTTAAATTTTGAGCTAAACAGATCTAAATCACTATCCGTTCTGGTGCTATACAAAGAAGTCATGGATGCAAATGAAAAACTTGGAGTTTTACACATGTATAAGAACAAAATCACACAAGCCCTTCTTCTAGGTGCAGGTCTAGCAGTGGCCTCTACCGCAACTTTTGCCGCTGATGTCCCAGCGGGTGTTGAACTAGCAGCAAAACAGGAATTCGTCCGTGGTAACGGTACCGAAGTTGCGTCGCTAGATCCGCATAAAGTTGAAGGTGTGCCAGAGTCTCACGTTCTACGTGACTTGATGGAAGGTCTTGTGATCCAAGATGGCCCAGGTAATACCATTCCTGGCGCCGCAGAATCTTGGTCTACAGAAGACAATCAAACGTTCACCTTTAAAATCCGCAAAGACGCGAAATGGTCGAACGGCGATCCTGTTACCGCTTACGATTTTGAATACAGCTTCAAACGTGCCGCTGACCCAATGACCGCGTCTCCTTACGCTTGGTACATCGAATACACCAAGATGAAAAATGCGAAAGACATCATCGCAGGGAAGAAAGACGTGAGCGAGCTGGGCGTAAAAGCTGTGGATGAGCACACGCTTGTGGTTGAAACAGACGTGCCTCTTCCATACTTCGTGAAGATGATGGCACACACAACCATGTACCCAGTACACAAAGCGACGGTTGAGAAGTTCGGCAACGACTGGACCAAGCCTGGTAACTTTGTCGGTAACGGTGCATACGTATTGTCTGATTGGGTTGTGAACGAAAAGATCGTTCTTGAGCGTAACAGCAACTACTGGGATAACGCAGACACTGTCATTGATAAAGTGACTTAC
This sequence comes from Vibrio sinaloensis, assembly GCF_023195835.1. NCBI lineage: Bacteria > Pseudomonadati > Pseudomonadota > Gammaproteobacteria > Vibrionales > Vibrionaceae > Vibrio > Vibrio sinaloensis. Next base: position 1,032,729 of record NZ_CP096199.1, read on the forward strand.
CTGCCTATCGAAAACCAGAATGCGGAAATGAACCGTTTCCTATCGGGTGAAATCCACATGACTTACGAAGTGCCAAATGAGCAGTTCCGTCGTCTAGTGAAAGATTACCCAGATAACGTGGTTGTTTCTCCAAACCTATGTACTTACTACTACGGTTTCAACAACCAACGTCCTCCATTCAACGATGTTCGCGTACGTAAGGCACTGTCTTACTCTATCGACCGTGACATCATCACTAAAGCGATTCTAGGTCAGGGCCAAAAACCGGCTTACGCATTGACGCACAGTGGTATCACAGGTTTCGCACCTGAAGCGCCTGAGTACGCAACAATGACTCAACAAGAGCGCGTTGCGAAAGCAAAAGAGCTACTTGCTGAAGCTGGCTTCGGTCAAGGAAACCCACTTGATTTCACGTTGCTTTACAACACCAGTGAAAACCACAAGAAGATCGCCGTTGCGGTTCAATCTATGTGGAAAAAATCATTGGGTGGCTTTGTTAACGTCAAGCTTGAGAACCAAGAGTGGAAAACTTACCTAGACAGCTCTAAGCAAGGTAACTTTGACGTTCGCCGTGCTGGTTGGTGTGCAGACTACAACGAAGCTTCTACCTTCCTAGCGATCGCGATGACTGAGAATGGTTCAAACGACCAGAAGTACTCTAGCGAGATCTTTGATAAGGCAATGAATGACGCTGTGAAAGTGGCGAAAACTGAAGAAGAGCGCAATAAATACTACGCGATCGCAGAAGCGCAATTGGCGAAAGATATGCCAATCGCTCCTATCTATCAGTACGTTCAACCGCGTCTAGTTAGCACCCAACTTGGTGGCTACCCTGATCAAAACCCGCAAGACAATATCTACTCAAAAGACATGTACATTATCAAAAAGTAACCCTTGAGTAAGATATCCAGTGCGCTGATAACCTGCGTTATTAGCGCACTGTTTTTTTAGATGTGAGATGTTTTATGTTAAAGCTAATTTTCTCTCGAATTTTGGAAGCGATTCCGACCCTATTGGTGTTGATCACCGTGTCGTTCTTCTTGATGCGCTTTGCTCCGGGGAACCCTTTTTCTTCAGAGAAAACCCTGCCTCCTGAAGTGATGCAAAATATCAACGAGAAATACGGCTTGGATAAGCCTCTATTTGAGCAATACACTACCTATTTAGGCAATATCCTTCAAGGCGACTTTGGCCCTTCGTTTAAGTACAAAGATTATACGGTAAACGAGCTGGTGTCTGAGGCGCTACCTGTATCGGCAAAAGTCGGTTTTTATGCCTTTATCTTCACTGTGATTGTCGGTGTTGCGGTCGGGACGCTCGCCGCGTTAAAGCAAAACACCTGGCTCGACTACACGGTGATGTCCACCTCCATGATAGGGGTGGTGCTGCCGTCGTTCGTATTCGCCCCCGTTCTTATCTATATTTTCTCTATTGGTCTGGGTTGGTTCCCAGCGGGCGGCTGGAATGGCGGTGCCATTGAGTACATGGTGTTACCAGTACTCGGCATGTCTTTCTTATATATCGCAACATTCGCGCGTATTACCCGTGGTTCGATGATCGAAACGTTAAACAGTAACTTTATCCGTACCGCGCGCGCGAAAGGGTTGAGCTACCGTTACATTATTTTGAAACACGCACTTAAACCTGCCCTTTTACCTGTTGTCTCTTACATGGGACCAGCGTTCGTCGGCATCATTACTGGCTCAGTCGTTATCGAGACCATTTTTGGTTTGCCAGGTATCGGTAAGTTGTTCGTCAACGCAGCCTTTAACCGCGATTACTCGCTGGTGATGGGGATTACCATTCTGATCGGTTTCCTCTTCATTCTATTCAACGCAGTGGTAGATATTCTCCTTGCAATGATTGACCCGAAAATTCGCTACTAACAGGGAAGATTGGTTATGTTAACGAAAAAAGAAAATCTCGAAGCGGTCGAGAAGTTTGCAGAGAATTTAGAAGTCGAAGGCCGCAGTTTGTGGCAAGACGCGCGTATTCGTTTTATGCGCAACAAGGCGGCGATGGTCAGCCTGTTTATTCTATTTTTGATGACCTTAGCGGTTATCTTCCTACCAATGATTGCGCCGTACACATTTGATGACACTGATTGGTACGCGATGCACGTTGGTCCAAGCGCTGAACACTGGTTTGGTACCGACAGTCTGGGTCGTGACCTGTATGTTCGAACCCTGATTGGTGGTCGTATTTCATTGATGGTTGGCGTACTGGGCGCGTTAGTGGCCGTGGTTATCGGTACTTTATATGGTGCGACATCAGGTTTTGTCGGCGGAAAAGTCGACCGTATCATGATGCGTATTCTAGAGATCTTGTACGCGGTGCCATTTATGTTCTTGGTTATCGTGTTGGTTACCTTCTTTGGGCGTAATATCATTCTGATCTTCGTTGCGATTGGTGCGATTGCTTGGCTGGATATGGCGCGTATCGTACGTGGTCAAACACTTAGCCTACGCAGCAAAGAGTTCATCGAAGCGGCACATGTTTGTGGTGTGAGCAAATGGAAAATCATTACTCGCCATATCGTGCCAAACGTATTGGGTATTGTTGCGGTTTACTCAACGCTACTTATCCCAAGCATGATTCTGACCGAATCTTTCCTTTCATTCCTTGGTCTTGGTGTTCAAGAGCCGATGACAAGTTGGGGCGCGCTTCTTCAAGAAGGGTCGCAAACAATGGAAATCGCCATTTGGCAGCTGACTTTCCCAGCCGCATTTATGGTGGTGACGCTGTTCTGCTTCAACTACGTTGGTGATGGTCTGCGCGATGCGCTCGATCCTAAAGACAGATAATGCATTAGAGAAAGATTAAGGAAGCAATGATGAGCTTATTAGATGTCAAAGATCTGCGCGTAGAGTTTACTACCCAAGATGGTATTGTCACCGCAGTTAACGATTTAAACTTCTCGCTAAACCAAGGCGAGACACTGGGTATTGTAGGTGAGTCTGGGTCAGGTAAGTCTCAGACAGTATTTGCGATTATGGGCCTGTTAGCCAAAAACGGTATCATCTCTGGTAGCGCAAAGTTTGAAGGGAATGAAATCCTCAATCTACCAGAAGCGGCATTGAACAAGGTGCGCGCAGAGCAGATTGCGATGATTTTCCAAGACCCAATGACCTCACTCAACCCATATATGAAGGTGAGTGATCAGCTAATGGAAGTGCTGATGCTGCACAAAGGCATGGGCAAAGCCGAAGCATTCGAAGAGTCAGTACGTATGCTCGAAGCGGTTAAAATCCCAGAAGCTCGCAAACGTATTACCATGTACCCACACGAGTTCTCAGGCGGCATGCGTCAGCGTGTAATGATTGCAATGGCACTGCTATGTCGTCCTAAGTTGCTGATCGCCGATGAGCCAACTACGGCGTTGGACGTAACGGTTCAAGCCCAGATCATGGATCTGTTGAATGAGCTGAAACAAGAGTTCAACACAGCAATTATCATGATTACCCACGACCTAGGTGTGGTTGCTGGTTCATGTGACAAGGTGTTGGTGATGTATGCAGGCCGTACCATGGAATACGGTACGGTTGATGAAATCTTCTACAATCCAAGCCATCCATATGCCGAAGGTCTACTGAAAGCGATTCCTCGCCTTGATACGGAAGGTGAAATTCTACCGACCATCCCGGGTAACCCGCCAAACTTGCTGCGCCTGCCACCAGGCTGTCCTTATCAGGAACGCTGTCACCGTGTGATGGACCGTTGTAAGCAAGATACGCCAATTCTGACTCCATTTGCCGATGGCCGTCAGCGTGCATGTTTTTCTGATTGGGAGGCTTGGAGCAAATGAGTGTAGATAAATCGCTATTATTGGACGTAAAGAACCTTAAAGTTCATTTTAATATTGCCGCCAAGTCAGCTTGGCCATGGGCAAAACCGGCCAAGCTTAAAGCCGTTGACGGTGTTAACGTGCGACTTTACGAAGGTGAAACACTCGGTGTTGTGGGTGAGTCTGGCTGTGGTAAGTCGACTTTTGCGCGTGCCATTATCGGTCTGGTAGAGGCTACTGATGGTGATGTGATGTGGTTAGGCCAAGACTTAACCAAGATGCAAGAAGTACAACGTCGCGAAACTCGCAAAGAGATTCAGATGATCTTCCAAGACCCGCTTGCATCACTTAACCCACGCATGACGGTGGGGGACATCATCGCTGAGCCGCTAGAAACTTTCTATCCGGAACTGTCTAAGACCGAAGTGAAAGATCGCGTTAAAGAGATGATGGCTAAGGTTGGTCTACTGCCGAACGTTATCAACCGTTACCCACATGAGTTTTCTGGTGGTCAGTGTCAGCGTATCGGTATTGCCCGCGCTCTGATTCTTAAGCCTAAAATGATCATCTGTGATGAGCCGGTATCTGCTCTGGACGTTTCGATTCAGGCGCAGGTTGTTAACCTACTCAAAGAGCTGCAAAAAGAGTTAGGCCTTTCACTGGTCTTCATCGCGCATGATTTGTCAGTGGTCAAACACATCTCTGACCGCGTACTGGTGATGTACTTAGGTAACGCGGTTGAGTTGGGTGAGGCCGAAGCCTTGTTCGCTGATCCAAAGCACCCATACACTCGCGCTTTGATGTCTGCAGTGCCTATTCCGGATCCTAAGCTTGAACGCAATAAGCAGATTGAAATGCTCGAGGGCGATCTGCCTTCACCTATCAATCCGCCGTCTGGCTGTGTGTTCCGTACCCGTTGTCCGCAAGCCACTGATGCCTGTGCGCAAACCAAGCCGACCATCCAAGGCACTGACTTACACGCAGTATCTTGTTTACATGTGAGCGTTTAAGTTTATTGCTAACAACTTGCTGATACTTAAAAAGCGCGACTCCGAGAGGACGTCGCGTTTTTTATGCCAGAAGTCATGCTGGGTTGTTATGGCTTCAAAATATTCGAACATCTAAACCAACTGTCTCTAACCAACCCAAGTCGAATTATCCCTATACTGTTTGCAACGAAAATTGATTCGCGTAGGAGTGGAGAATGGGAAAGCTAGTAGACGGTGTATGGCATGATGTCTGGTACGATACCAAGTCGAGCAACGGTAAGTTCGTTCGTGAAGATGCCGGCTTTAGAGATTGGATAGAGGACGATGCAAGCGCCCAGTTCCAACCTGAATCTGGCCGTTACCATCTCTATGTCTCATTGGCCTGCCCGTGGGCGCACCGAACCTTGATATTCAGAAAACTTAAAGGACTAGAGCCTCATATCGACGTCACGGTGGTGTGCCCTGATATGCTCAGTGAAGGTTGGCAAATGGGATTGCCTGAGCCCTTATTCGGGCACACGCGTTTGCACCAGATTTACACTCAATCCAAACCCGATTACTCAGGTAGAGTGACGGTGCCAGTATTGTGGGATAAAAAACACAACACTATCGTGAGCAATGAGTCGTCAGAAATCATCCGCATGTTTAACTCAGCATTTAACGGTTTAACTGGCAACGATCTCGATTTCTATCCTCAGCATCTGGCTGAAACCATCGACCAGTGGAACGATTTTATTTATCCGAATGTGAACAATGGTGTATACCGCTGTGGATTTGCCACCACCCAAGAGGCTTATGAGCAGGCCTACGAACAATTGTTTGCCGCGCTCGACAAGTTGGAATCGCACCTGGCGACGCAGCGATACTTGGCAGGCAAGCAGATCACAGAAGCGGATTGGCGTTTGTTTACTACCTTAATCCGTTTTGATGCGGTTTACGTTGGCCACTTTAAGTGCAACAAAAAACGCATTGTCGATTACCCAAATCTCAATGGTTACATGAAGGAGCTGTATCAAGTGCCCGGTGTGAAAGAAACCACGGATTTCTATCATATTAAACGCCACTACTACTTCAGCCACACTGGAATCAACCCGACACAAGTGGTACCCAAAGGGCCAGATCTCGATCTCGATTCGCCGCATGGAAGAGAGGCTCTCTAGCTCCAACTATTCAACCAAAAGCGCCGTGTCCATGGCGCTTTTTTGATTCATCTTGTCATCCTCGACCGATGTCCTATCACGATTTCGCTAACAATATGCCCCGTCTGACTTTGTTTGCTCAAACTTGTTGAGCGGTCACAACTTAAATTGCCTGTTCACATAAACTAATGATATCGCGAACGAATTTTTAGCGAGGGGTTAATGGATATTGATCAGTTGGTCAGTGGCGAACATCTTGTCTGGAACCTGTTTATTGCGTTAATGCTTGGCGCGATTGTTGGCACTCAACGCGGTTGGGTGATGCGTAACAATCAAGAGGGCAGTCGTGTTGCGGGGATACGGACCTTTTCATTGGTGGGACTGCTCGGCGGTTTGATTGGTGCTGCGGCAGAGATCTATTCCCCTTACCTGATTGGCTTTGGCCTCATCGCTTTAGTGACTCTGGCCTGCATTGCGTTTGTCGTTCAACAACAAAAGAGTAAAGACATCAGTATTACTGGTGTGGTCAGCTTATTGATCACTTTTGTTAATGGCACCTTGGCGGTGTCAGGGCAAGTGGTGGTTGCGGCGGCAGCGGCGGTCATTACGGCTGTGGTGTTGGACAACAAGAGAGAGCTTCATCAAGCGTTGCAGCGTTTACAGGAGTACGAACTCGATGCAGCGCTGCGCCTGATGCTGATCTCTGTGGTGCTATTGCCGCTACTTCCCAACCAGACGTTTGGTCCGTGGAATGCGCTTAACCCATATGAGATCTGGTGGATGGTGGTGCTGATTGCCAGTATTTCGTTTGTCGGCTACTTCGCGATTAAGATTGGTGGTGCGAAACGCGGGATCCTTTTTACCTCGGTTTTTGCTGGCCTCAGTTCGTCTACCGCACTGACACTGCAGTTTTCTCAGCTTTCAAGAGAGCAAGAGGGGATTAGCCCACTGTTAGCGAGCGGAATTCTACTTAGCTGCGGTACCATGTTTCCCCGCCTTTTAATCGTACTATCGGTGATCAACCCGCAGCTAGTGAGCTTAATATGGCCGGTTATCGTGACTATGATGGTGGCCATCTATGTGCCAGCTTGGTGGATTTGGCGTGCGTGCCAGATAGAAAAAGTCGAGCAGAGTAATAAACAAACCAATCCACTTGCGCTGCAATCTGCGCTGTTTTTTGGTGTGGTGCTCGCGATAATCATGCTGTTATCCCACGCCTTGTCGGATTGGCTGGGGAGTACCGGTGTGTTGATCTTGGCAGCGCTATCAGGCATCACGGATGTCGATGCTATCTCACTTGCGCTAGGCCGACAGAGCACCCAAAGCCTTGCCGTATCCACAGCGGCACTGGGCATTATTCTCGCAGCGTCAGTGAATACCTTAGTAAAGATGGCAATGGTGGTGGCGATTGGTCATCGCAAGCTATGGATAAGGGTCGCCCCAGTGATGATCGCAAGTGTTATCACTGGAGCGGTGGCACTTGCGCTCACGCATTGAGGCCATGATACAAAAAAGCCCTCGCGAGGAGGGCTTTTGAAGTTATATATCGCGTTGAAAGGCGATTACTTTTGCTCTTGGTCAGCTTGGATTGCTGTTAGAGCAATGGTGTAGACGATATCGTCAACCAAGGCGCCACGAGACAAGTCGTTCACTGGCTTGCGCATACCTTGTAGCATTGGACCAATCGACACTAGGTCGGCACTACGCTGTACCGCTTTGTATGTCGTGTTACCAGTGTTTAGGTCTGGGAATACGAATACTGTCGCTTTACCCGCTACAGGAGAGTTTGGCGCTTTAGAAGCCGCTACGTTTTCCATGATGGCTGCGTCGTATTGCAGAGGACCATCGATGACTAGGTCTGGACGTTTCGCTTGAGCAAGCTTAGTCGCTTCACGTACTTTATCAACGTCTGCACCCTTACCTGATTCACCAGTCGAGTAAGAGATCATCGCTACGCGTGGTTCAATGCCAAAGGCTGCGGCAGAGTCTGCCGATTGAATCGCGATTTCTGCAAGCTGCTCAGCGGTTGGATCTGGGTTGATCGCACAGTCACCGTAGACCAGCACTTGATCAGGCAATAGCATGAAGAAGACTGACGAAACGATAGATGCATTTGGTGCGGTCTTGATGATTTGGAATGGCGGTACGATAGTGTTCGCCGTGGTATGAACCGCGCCTGAAACTAGGCCATCAACTTCATCATTCTCAAGCATCATAGTGCCAAGGAAAACAGAATCTTGCAGTTTCTCGCGAGCCACCACTTCCGTCATGCCCTTCGCACCGCGAAGCTCAACCAAACGAGCAACGTAGTTGTTGCGTACTGCATCAGCGTCGATGATTTGCACGCCAGCACCCAGTTCAACACCTTGCTGCGCTGCAACACGGCGAATTTCATCAGGATTACCTAAAAGCACACACTCAGCGATACCGCGCTCGGCACAGATAGCCGCGGCTTTAACCGTGCGAGGTTCATCACCTTCCGGTAGAACGATACGCTTACCGGCTTTACGTGCTAGCTCAGTTAACTGGTAACGGAATGCAGGTGGACTTAGGCGACGAGACTTCTGTGTGCCTTCAGTCATTGACTCAATCCAGTTGCCATCAATGTGGCCAGCGACGTGCTCATTGATAAACTCGATACGCTCTTTGTCATCGGCAGGCACTTCAATTGAGAAGCTTTGTAGATTCAAAGAGGTTTGCCAAGTGTTACCTTGAGCCTTAAAGATAGGCAGGCCGGTATCAAAGGCTGGTTTACATAGGCCGACAATCTCTTGTGGGATGTCGTATCCACCTGTAAGTAGCACAGCACCAATATCAACACCATTCATAGCAGCCAAAGCCGCAGCAACGATAACGTCTGGGCGGTCAGCCGAGGTGACCAATAGTGAGCCCGGTTTAAAGTGCTCGATCATGTTTGGTAGTGAGCGCGCACAGAAAGTAATGCTCTTAATACGACGCGTGTTGATGTCACCAGGGTTGATGATGTCTGCGTTAAGATGTTTCGCCATATCGATAGCACGAGTGGCGATAAGGTCGATGCTCCAAGGCACACAGCCCAAAACGCGAATAGGAGAAGTGTTGAAGATCTCCATCACTTTCATTTCGTTTTGCTTAGCGCTGTCTGCATCATCAAAGATTTCAGATAGGTCAGGGCGAGTACGACCTGCTTCATCAACCGGCGCGTTCAACTTGTTGATGATAACGCCAGAGATGTTTTTGTTCTTAGTGCCGCCGAAATTAGAGCAGGCGACTTCGATACGCTCTTTCAGCTGCGCTGGGTTATCTGTGCCTGGCGTGGCAACCAATACGATCTCTGCACCTAACGTCGCCGCGATCTCTGCATTCACTTGGTTTGCGAATGGATGCTTGCGAGTTGGAACCAAACCTTCGATAAGCGTAACGTCTGCATCTTTATTGATCTGGTTGTAACGTTCAACCACGGTTTCGAGCAGCTCATCCATGTTGTCGTTACCGATCAAGCTTTCAGCAACAGACATCGCCATAGGTTGACCGATTTTCATATCGCTGTTGTGACCAACGATGGTTGAGGTTAGGTCTGGTTGATCGCCGCCACTACGAGGTTGGCAGATAGGCTTGTAGAAAGAAACTTTAACGCCTTTGCGCTCCATAGCGCGAAGAACACCCATGCTAACACTAGTAAGACCAACACCAGCACTGGCAGGGATAAGCATAATAGTACGAGACATTCGTAGAGTACCTTTAGCTATTGGGATAAAAGCTTAGTTGAGCATCTTGGGGACGATATCTCAATTAAGCCCCTTGGTAAGAAAACCGGCTGACGTTGTGTCAGCCGGTTAAGTCAATTAAAGACCTGCTAGACGAGCAGTGTCTTCAGCGATAACTAGCTCTTCGTTAGTCGAGATAACCATAGCTGGAATGCGGCTGTTTGCTGTTGTGATAGTGCCTTCGCCGCCGAAACGTGCTTTTAGGTTCGCTTCGTTGTCGAGTTCGATACCGAAGATAGCAAGACGGTTAAGAACCATTTCACGGATAGGGCCAGAGTTCTCGCCGATACCGCCAGTGAAAGTGATTGCGTCTAGACGACCTTCCATAGAAGCTGTGTAACCTGCTACGTACTTAGCTAGACGGTGACAGAACACGTCCATTGCACGTGTAGCTTCTTCTTTCTCACCGTAGTTGTCTTCAACGAAACGGCAGTCAGACGTCACTTCTGTTAGACCCGCAAGACCAGACTCTTTCGTTAGCATGTTGTTGATTTGCTCAACTGAGTAACCTAGCGCGTCATGTAGGTGGAAGATGATTGCAGGGTCGATGTCGCCACAACGCGTACCCATCACTAGACCTTCAAGAGGAGTGAGACCCATAGAAGTATCAACAGACTTACCGTTCTTGATTGCACAAACTGAAGCGCCGTTACCTAGGTGACAGTTGATGATGTTGACTTCTTCAACTGGCTTGTTAAGTAGGCCTGCTACTTCACGAGTGATGAATAGGTGTGAAGTACCGTGCATGCCGTAGCGACGGATGCCATGCTCTTTATATAGCTTGTATGGCAACGCGTATAGGAACGACTCTTCAGGCATAGTTTGGTGGAACGCAGTGTCGAATACGGCAACGTTCTGCAGCTCAGGGAAGTTTTTCTTCGCTGCTTCGATACCGATGATGTGTGCTGGGTTGTGCAAAGGTGCGAATGTTGCAGCGTCTTGAATACCTTTTAGTACTTCGTCAGTAATAAGTGCTGACTGAGTAAACTGCTCGCCGCCGTGAACAATACGGTGGCCGATAGCGCCAAGGTTTGCTTTAAGCTCTGGCTTAGAAGCAAGGATAGTCTCAACCATAAACGCTAGGGCTTCTTCGTGCGCAGCACCTTCGCCTAGTTGAGCTTCGTGTTTACCATCAAGCTTCCATTTGATACGCGCTTCAGGAAGATGAAGACATTCAGCGAGACCCGATAAGTGCTCTGCACCTGTTTCTGCATCAACAACAGCAAATTTAAGAGAAGAACTACCGCAGTTTAAAACTAAAACTAGCTTAGACATGTGTGACTACCTGTAACAATCAGTTAGGATGAAAATTAACCACAAGAATAGACGATGCAGAAAAAGCTGCGCACTAATCTTGGTCAAAAAAACTTCGAATTCCGTATATAAAGACAGTGGTGATCCTGACCACCACCCATGCATCCGCTGCAGAAAGGTCTCTAGAGTTGCTTAAATTGTAAATAACGGCAACAATGAGATTGTGGGTCCGCAAAGGATAACGATAATAGGCGATAATAACAAAAAAATTTGAAAGAATATTAACTTTCATCAATTTTTTGTGCCAATAGTTGAAACTTTCAACTTATTTTTAATTCGGACCTATTGCTAAGTGAAGTGAGAGAGCCCTATGAGTAATAAAGTCGGTATCGTTCATAGTCTACGCGACGGACAAAAGTACATGGATACTTGGCCAATGCGCAAAGAGCTGAACATGTTGTTTCCCGAACAACGCATTATCAAAGCGACCCGCTTCGGCGTTAAGGTCATGCCTGCGATAGCTGCTATCAGCGTTCTTACTCAAATGGCGTTCAATAACTATCAGTCTATGCCTCAAGCGGTGATCATCGCTCTGTTCGCAATCAGTATGCCTATTCAAGGGATGTGGTGGCTCGGCAACCGTGCTAATACGCAACTGCCTCCTTCACTAGCAGGCTGGTATCGAGAAATTCACCAAAAAATAGTAGAAAGCGGTTTTGCACTCGAGCCAATGAAATCTCGACCACGTTATAAAGAGTTGGCTCAAATCCTCAATCGAGCGTTTCGCCAACTGGATAAAAGCGCTTTGGAGCGTTGGTTCTAAAAGCACAGTTTCGAGAACCTAGAGAATCGAGACTGGACTTCGTCCTGTGAGAATTAAGAACGGGCTGCGCCCTCCGAGAGGTGCACACGTTATAGCTGCTGAGTAGGTATCTGATACCGAGCTCTTTGTTAGGGACTTACGTCTGAAATACAGAAAAAGGTTGACGCTGTAATGTCAATTTTCCAAGGTTTTCTCGCAACTCGCAACTCGCAACTCGCAACTCGCAACTCGCAACTCGCATCTCATACACAAAACGCCCACCGAAGTGAGCGTTTTCTCATGATTATTTATTAAGACTCAATCTTAGTTGAACATCGCAATTGCTTCAGCAGGGTCGACGTACTCAATATCGAAGCTCTCTGCCACTTCTTGGCAGGTCACTTTACCGTGGATCACGTTCAGACCTTCTAGGAAGCCTTTGTCTTCAAGTAGCGCTTCACGGTAGCCTTTGTTCGCCAGTTTTACGATGTAAGGCAAGGTCGCGTTGTTCAGTGCGAAGGTAGAGGTACGTGCTACCGCACCTGGCATGTTCGCCACACAGTAGTGAACCACGTCATCAACGATGTAAGTTGGGTCCGCATGCGTTGTCGCGTGTGAAGTTTGGAAACAACCGCCTTGGTCAATAGCAACGTCGACCACGGCTGCACCAGGTTTCATCTTAGCGATGTGTTCTTTGGTCACCAGTTTAGGCGCAGCGGCACCTGGGATTAGCACAGCACCGATCACTAGGTCAGCTTCTAGAACATGCTTCTCAATCGCGTCTTCTGTAGAGTAAACCACTTTTGCACGACCTTGGAATTCTTCGTCTAGACGACGTAGGGTATCAACGTTGCGATCCAAGATAGTCACGTCTGCACGTAGGCCGACTGCCATGCGAGCTGCGTTGGCGCCGACAACACCACCGCCGATCACAACGACTTTCGCTGGTTCAACACCTGGTACACCACCAAGTAGAAGACCACGACCGCCGTGAGATTTCTCCAAAGTTTGTGCACCCGCTTGAATAGACATGCGACCTGCGACCTCAGACATTGGCGCAAGTAGTGGCAAGCGACCCATATTATCTGTTACAGTCTCATATGCTATACAGACAGCTTTGCTCTTGATTAGCTCTTCAGTTTGTGGAAAATCTGGTGCTAGGTGCAAATAAGTAAATAAAATTTGCCCTTCTCGAAGCATAGCGCGCTCGACAGCTTGAGGTTCTTTAACCTTTACAATCATTTCTGCTTTCGCGAAAACGTCAGCAGCAGTAGGAAGAATGGATGCGCCTACAGCGATGTAATCATCGTCTGAAAAACCGATGCCGGAACCGGCATTAGTTTCAACAAAAACTTGGTGACCTTGAGACACTAGCTCGCGAACGCTAGCTGGGATCATGCCGACACGGTATTCGTGGTTTTTGATTTCCTTAGGTACGCCAATAATCATCCTGAATCCTCATTTTATATTGGTTGTATAAACTATGTTAGTTGCATTAACTGTGTGTAGGGTAATTCTGTCGAATTAATATCTAGTATAGATAGGTTTAAATAAAATTTGATACTGAATATTAAAAAGTTGTAGTATATTTTTTTGCAAGGAAGTAATAAGGTGGAATAAAAAATGGCAGACAACAATAAAAAGCCGTCCAAGGATCTAGACCGTATCGACCGCAACATTCTTAATGAGTTGCAAAAAGATGGTCGTATTTCGAATGTAGAGTTATCGAAGCGCGTCGGGCTTTCTCCCACGCCGTGTTTGGAACGTGTCCGTCGATTAGAACGTCAGGGATATATCACGGGCTATACTGCGTTGCTAAACCCTCAATACCTAGACGCATCGCTGCTGGTATTTGTTGAAATTACGTTAAATCGTGGTGCGCCAGATGTATTTGAGCAGTTCAATACTGCGGTACAGAAACTGGATGACATCCAAGAATGTCATCTTGTTTCCGGTGACTTCGACTACTTATTGAAAACTCGTGTATCTGACATGAGCGCTTACCGCAAATTGCTAGGTGATACCCTGCTACGTCTTCCGGGCGTAAACGACACTCGCACCTACGTGGTAATGGAAGAAGTGAAGCAAACGAATCAGTTGGTGATCAAAACCCGTTAACGATGCAGCAGCATTGGCGATAAGTCTGAATAGCTTTCCATATTCTGACGTTAAGCAATTGGGTTTTTGCCCTTGATATGGTTAAATCGATAGTCCGAGCAGCATGGCTGCTCGGACTATTTTTTTCTTGTTTTTTATGCTGTTTGGTATTAATTCCAAACTCGGACAGTTTGGCGTCATTTAAAGATACAGTTGGTTATGTTCAAAGAGACCAAAAATAAAGTGGAAACCATCATTAAAACCGGGGAAGACGCGCAGACTGTTCGTCTTACTGGCCCGCAGCGCCTTCAAGAGTGTAGCTTGATTGTGGTTGTGCTTGCGTCAATCCTGCTTGCGGTGGCGTTGTTTAGCTTTAGCGCGGCTGACCCTTCATGGTCGCAGACCTCGTGGGGCGGAGAGATTAACAATGCCGGTGGTATCGTGGGCGCTTGGCTTGCCGACACCCTGTTTTTTACTTTTGGCTCGCTAGCCTATGTGCTGCCTTTTGTGATCAGCGTGACTGCCTGGGCACTATTACGTAAACGTGATGCGGACGATCCGCTTGATTTGATGTTGTGGGGCACCCGTTTGCTGGGGTTAACCATCCTTATTTTGACCAGTTGTGGCCTAGCGGACATCAACTTTGACGATATTTGGTATTTCTCATCAGGTGGTGTGATTGGTGATGTACTAACCAGTCTGGCGTTACCTACGCTCAATCTGCTTGGCACCACGTTAGTTTTCCTGTTTCTGTGGGGCGCAGGATTTACCTTATTAACGGGTATATCTTGGCTAACCATCGTTGACTGGTTGGGCGAGAAAACCATCGCTTTCGTCACAGCAGCGGTCAACAAACTCTGCGGTCGTGACAATGAAGTGATCCAAGCTGAGCTAAATCATCAACAAGAGTTCGACCCATCGCAGCACCAACCATCCGAGCCAGAGCAGCCTATTACTGAGCAGGTGGCGCTAGCGCCAGACACAGAGCCTGATTCGCCGCGTCGTTTCAATATCCATATGCCAGAGGCAGCGGTTGCTGCGAGTAAGGTTGATACAAGCGCGCACAGTGAGCCCCAGCTTTCTTCACAAGTGGACGTCGAGGCTGAGTGCCCACAAAATTTGAATGCCACTATTGAAGAGTTAGAGCAAGCGGCGCTTAGCCAAGGCGATATGGCGTCATTCGAAGCAGAGACACCGCAGTCCGTTCAACAATCTGAAACGGCCTCCCAATTGGACGTTGAGCCTGAGCCAGAATCGTTACCTTGGCAGCAAGATACGGTGGAAGAGAGCATTCTCCAACCAACCATCAGTGAACAAGAGCTCGATCAGATTTCTACTGAAATTGAACCTGATCAGGAGAGTCAGCAGCCGACTATCTCTTCGTTTGACGTTGCTGAGGATGTTGAAGATGACGAAACACCTCTCAGTCATCCAGAACAGGATCAAGATGCAGCGGCGTTACATAGCCTTGTTGAAGAAGCGCAAGCGAAAGTCGCGGCGCAGCAAAACCCATTCTTGGTACAGCAAGAACCGAACTTACCTAAGCCGGCTGAGCCAATGCCGACCCTAGAGCTGTTGTATCATCCAGAGAAGCGCGAGAACTTCATTGATCGCGACGCACTAGAACACATCGCACGCCTAGTCGAAGCCAAGCTGGCGGACTACAAAATTCAAGCCACCGTGGTTGATATTTTTCCAGGCCCGGTCATTACCAGATTTGAATTAGACCTGGCTCCTGGGGTAAAAGTCAGCCGTATCTCGAGCCTGTCGATGGACTTAGCACGCTCACTATCAGCCATGGCGGTGCGTGTTGTTGAAGTCATCCCGGGTAAACCTTACGTGGGCCTTGAATTGCCGAATATGAGTCGTCAAACCGTTTTCTTCTCTGATGTAGTGGGCAGTCAACAATTTATCGAGGCCAAATCACCGACTACGGTAGTGCTGGGCCAAGATATAGCGGGTGAAGCGGTCGTGGCGGATCTCTCTAAAATGCCTCATGTTTTGGTGGCAGGTACCACTGGCTCGGGTAAGTCGGTTGGGGTCAATGTGATGATTCTGAGTATGCTGTATAAGGCGACACCTGAAGACGTCCGATTTATCATGATCGATCCGAAAATGCTGGAATTGTCGGTGTACGAGGGGATTCCTCATCTGCTTTCTGAAGTGGTCACAGATATGAAAGATGCATCCAATGCACTACGTTGGTGTGTTGGCGAGATGGAGCGTCGCTACAAGCTGATGTCTGCACTCGGCGTGCGCAATATCAAAGGCTTCAACGATAAGCTTAAAATGGCCGCTGAGGCCGGACACCCGATTCATGATCCGTTATGGCAACCTGGCGATAGCATGGACGAACAAGCGCCACTGCTTGAGAAGCTCCCTTACATTGTCGTCATCGTTGATGAATTCGCTGACCTGATGATGGTCGTGGGTAAAAAGGTTGAAGAGTTAATTGCCCGTTTGGCACAGAAGGCCCGTGCGGCGGGTATTCACCTGATTTTGGCCACTCAGCGTCCATCAGTAGATGTGATCACTGGCTTGATTAAAGCTAACATCCCAACTCGCGTGGCGTTTACTGTTTCGACCAAAACCGACTCACGCACCATTCTTGATCAAGGTGGCGCAGAATCACTGCTGGGCATGGGTGACATGCTGTACTTGCCACCAGGCTCAAGTCATACGGTCCGTGTACATGGTGCCTTTGCCTCAGATGATGATGTTCATGCGGTGGTGAATAACTGGAAAGCGCGCGGTAAGCCAAACTATATCGAAGAAATCACCAACGGTGACCAAGGCCCAGAAGCGCTACTGCCTGGTGAAAAGTCAGAGGCCGACGAGGAGATGGACCCACTGTTTGACCAAGTGGTAGAGCACGTTGTGCAATCGCGCCGCGGGTCGGTGTCTGGTGTGCAACGTCGTTTTAAGATCGGTTATAACCGTGCGGCGCGTATTGTTGAGCAATTGGAAGCTCAGGGCATTGTCAGTGCGCCAGGTCACAACGGCAACCGAGAGGTGTTAGCGCCTGCGCCCGGGCGAGAGATGAACTAGTGCTAAAGAACGGGCTTCGCCGTTTGAGAGCGGACTTCGTCCTGCGAGGGGCTAGAGTGCTTCGCTCCGAGATCGGGCTTCGCCCTTCGAGAGGGCGCGTTATAGCTAATGAGTAAGTCTCTGGCACTGAATTTTTTGTTAGGGAGTTATGTCTAAAAGACAGAAAAAAAGGTTGACGCCTTCACGTCAACCTTCCAAGATTTTCTCGCTTCTCGCTTCTCGCTTCTCGCTTCTCGCTTCTCGCTTCTCGCTTCTCGCTTCTCGCTTCTCGCTTCTCGCTTCTCGCTTCTCGCTTCTCGCTTCTCGCTTCTCGCTTCTCGCTTCTCGCTTCTCGCTTCTATTTTCTACCTTTGACAAATTGCGCGACAACAATCACCGCCAGTGCCGCTAGGTTACCGGCAAAAATGACGACCAGCCACTGTGGCATCGACAGAGTCAAGAACTGCCAAACGATCTTGCTACAGTCACCGTAGGCTTCGAACATCCAAGGCGCCCATTGGTTCAAAGGGGCCCAATCAGGGAAGGTGACAAATAGGTCGCACGTGGCAAAGGGGGATGGATTAAATTGATAGTCGACGTGCTGCATCGATAGCGCAAGCCCTTTATAGGCACTGGCACCCCAGAGCCCCAAACCTAACCAGCGAATGATTGGGTTGTGTGGCGCAATAAGGCCGACAATTGCTGCGCCGCCGATTCCCAGCATCGCTACGCGCTCATAAATACACATCACACAAGGTGATAGCATCATCACGTGTTGAAAGAAGAGCGCACACGCTTCAAAGAAGACCACGAATAAAAGCAGCAACGCCCAGGATAGACGCCCCTTGGAAAAAGTATTGAGAGTGGCAAGAATGTTCACACTGATATCCTGTAGTAATAAAAAAGCTCTGACTAATCAGAGCTTTTTAGCGTGGAAAAGTTTCTTGAGCAACAAAAACTTTCGACTTGTTTCAATTAATGGCCGCTAGACAGAACTGGCGTCGCTTCACCAATGTGGTGTGAAATCCAGCCAGCGTCGTAGAACCAAGCGGTCATCGGCTCGACGAAAAATACGATGCCGAACATACCGACCAGGGCCAATACGACCGTGTACGGTAGTGCCATTACCACCATACGACCGTACGAGAGTCTAATCAGTGGTGCCAATGCTGAAGTGAGCAAGAACAGGAAGGCGGCTTGACCGTTTGGAGTGGCAACTGATGGTAAGTTGGTACCGGTGTTGATCGCCACTGCCAGTAGGTCGAACTGGTCGCGTGTGATCTGTCCTTCGATAAGGGCCGCTTTGACTTCGTTAATGTATACAGTACCGACAAACACGTTATCTGACACCATCGACAGCAGACCGTTGGCGACATAGAACAGGGCCAACTGAGTGCCTTTGTCTTCGACGTTGAGTACCAAGTCGATGACCGGTTTAAATAGTTCTTGGTCGATGATCACGGCGACGATAGAGAAGAACACTGCGAGTAGGGCAGTAAAGGGCAGCGCTTCTTCAAACGCTTTGCCTAATGAGTGCTCTTCGATGATGCCGGTAAATGAGGTAGCTAGAATAATCACAGACAGACCAATCAGACCAACGGCTGCTAGGTGTAGCGCCAGACCAATGATCAGCCATACCGCGATAATGCCTTGAACCCAAAGTTTGGCCACGTCTTGATTAGTGCGGTTCTTACGTTCTTCATTGTCAAAGTCGATTAGGATTTGGCGTACGTTATCTGGTAGGCGAGCGCCGTAGCCAAATACCTTCAGTTTCTCAACTAGGACACAGGTCAAAAGGCCAAAAACAAACACCGGCGCGGTGACTGGCAACATGCGCACGATAAACTCACCGAATTCCCAGCCCGCTTGATCAGCGATGATAAGGTTTTGTGGTTCACCGACCATGGTCATTACGCCACCTAGAGCCGTACCCACACCCGCATGCATCAGCAGTGAGCGTAGAAACGCACGATAGTTCTCTAAGTCGTCACGGGTAAGTTCAGAAAGGTGGTCATCTTGCGTATGGTCATGAGCAGAGTGCGGTCCTTGACCCGATGCCACCTTGTGGTAAATCGCGTAAAAGCCAATCGCGACGCTGATCACCACGGCGATAACCGTTAGTGCATCTAAGAATGCAGAAAGGAACGCAGCTGCGAAACAGAACGCAAGCGAAAGCATACTTTTTGAACGAATACCGAGCAGGATCTTAGTGAAGATAAACAGCAACAGCTGTTTCATAAAGTAGATGCCTGCCACCATGAACACCAGTAGCAGCAGCACTTCGATGTTGGCCACTAGTTCGTGTTTAACTTGGTCTGCGCTGGTCATGCCAATCGCAATGGCTTGTATCGCTAATAGGCCGCCCGGTTGCAGTGGGTAACACTTCAGTGCCATCGCCAGAGTAAAAATGAACTCAGCGACCAGCAACCAACCAGCGACGAACGGGTCAATCAGAAAGAAAACAATCGGGTTAATAACAAGAAATGAAATGATGGCAACTTTGTACCAATCTGGGGCTTTACCAAGAAAGTTCTTAATAAATGCATTTCCGAGTGACATCGGCATGATTTAGATACTCTTAATGTTGTTATGAATAGACACTGCGCATGCTTGTATCCATTGTCGGGCGTTGAGAGACAAATAGAAAAACGAGAAACGTTTCTGCGTCGAAAATGAACCCGATGCAACAGTGACTTAGAAAAACAACATTCTGTTCACAATCATGTGGTCTTGCCAAGTCACTCCCTGAGAAAGACAAGCACTCCTTACTTCGGTCGCCACTCTACTCTCCAACGAAATTTAGTCAATTAGAAAATTGGATTAGCGATTCTGAACGCTAACTTTTGTTTAAAAACGCGATCAAAGTTGCGTTAAGCGAGACTAAGAGTTGTTAAAAGCGGGTGTTAGTGCAAGCAAAGCCGTGAAACTAGTGAATAAGAAAGAATATGTGATAGTTCTGAATGGAAATGAGTAGGTATTTTGCATTTTTTCAATCTAACATTTCAAGCATGATAGTAATCTTCATGGGGGCTAAGCGATGTTTTTAACTTGTTAAAATGAGAAATAGATAGATCTAAGCATCGAATATCAAGCTAATAAATCTGCATAGACTTAGAGTATTAACTCTATTGTGGTTTTACGCCACGTTTACTGCGTGATGGTTTTCGATATCGAATAACTAGTGGTATGATGAGTTGCATTGGACCCATAAAGATAAGTTTGGATTAAATATAAATGGTCATCAAGGCAAAGAGCCCTGCAGGATTCGCTGAGAAATACATTATTGAAAGTATTTGGAAAGGGCGCTTCCCTCCTGGTTCTATCTTACCAGCAGAACGTGAGCTCTCTGAATTAATTGGCGTAACTCGCACTACCTTGCGTGAAGTGTTGCAACGACTCGCTCGAGATGGTTGGTTGACGATCCAACATGGAAAACCCACCCGAGTCAACCAGTTCATGGAGACGTCAGGTCTGCACATTCTTGATACGTTAATGACGTTAGACGCAGAAAACGCCACCTCTATCGTTGAAGATCTACTGGCAGCACGTACCAACATCAGTCCTATCTTTATGCGCTATGCGTTCAAAGCGAATAAAGAAGCAGCGGAGAAAACCATCACTAACGTGATTTCGTCGTGTGAAGCGCTCATCAGTGCTGACTCGTGGGACCAGTTTATGGAAACCTCCCCTTACGCTGATAAGATTCGTCAGCATGTTAAGGATGATGGTGAAAAAGATGAGATCAAGCGACAAGCCGCGCTGGTGGCTAAGACGTTCAATTTCTATGATTACATGTTGTTTCAGCGCCTAGCTTTCCACTCTGGGAATCAGATTTACGGTTTGATCTTTAATGGTTTGAAAAAGCTTTACGATCGCGTCGGCAGTTACTACTTTTCTAACCCAGAAGCACGCCAGTTGGCGTTGACTTTCTATCGAGACCTATTGGAAGTGTGTCAAACGGGTAACCGAGAGCAAATTTTGGTTGTGGTACGTCACTATGGTATCGAAAGCGCGCAAATCTGGAATCAGATGAAGACGACGCTACCAACCAACTTCACCGAAGATGATAGCTAACATAAAAAACCGCCGGATGGCGGTTTTTTATTGGCTGTGATATCTCGACTAGCAATCGGCACACTCTTCTTCACTGCCACCTGCTTCTGTAAACCACTGGCTAAGATGGCGCTTAAGGTCTTTAAGCTCGTCTGGACCAATCAAGGCTAAACCGAGGTCTTCTGCACGGGTAATGTCGTTGTGGCGCAGTGGACGGAAACTGACCAGCATCGCGCGAGCTTGCAGACCGCCCAACAGATCGCGCAGCGACTCAAGTTTATAAAGAGTGTCGTCACCATCGTCGCGCATGCCTTTGGTTTTGCATTCGATGATGTGCAGCTTATTGTTGACCACCGACGCAACATCCAATTCATTTCGAACTTCGCGATCACCAAGTTGACGATACACTTGAACATTGAGTGAACGATCCTGAATGGTTGGCATGTCTTGTTGTATCTGCCGGACCGTGCTGTGTACTAGCGTTTCTAGCCATTCGCCATTTGAGAAGCGACGGGCATCTTCATTGGCAAAGGTGAGCACGCCATCATGATAGGTCGCGATGTCTGTTTCGACCAAATCGTTTAATAGCATGTTCAGCTCTCGGTAACCTTGCTGCTTCTCGGATAGTGCCACATCAAGACGTTGCTCTTTACGGCAAGTGGTTGCAAGGTAGTTCAGTGTGGCCAGTCCTGGCCCGAGCTCTAATGCATTGCTCGCCCAGCGCTCACCCAGCTCGTACAGTTTTTGATCGAGTAGTGGAGGTAGTTGGTGGTCACTGAATTCGCCGCGAGCACCAAAGATGGTGAGATATTCGTCTATGGTGATTCGGTCTTGAACCTGAGTGTCTTCATGACCATCAGGGTAGAGCCAACAAAGACGGTCGCTGCTTGGCTCTACGACAAAAATCGGCCAGTGATAACTGCGGAAAATTTCGTACACAGAGAGTAAACGATGACGCAGACCACAGCTGGCGTTGAGTTTAACTTCTTGACCACGGGTTTTAAGATCTTCCGCTAGCCGATAAATTGCCTGCTTAATCTTGGATGTAGTGGCAACGTTTGGAATTTCGAAAAATTCGGAGGTGATGTTTCTTTTCGCTAATACGCTGTTAAGGCGCTGATACATATCTTGTTGAGCTTGGACGCCGACAAAAACAATGTGGTTGCTGATCGTGCGGTTATCAAGCAGTGGCGTCACCAAGCGAATAGGATCTTGGTCGATAATGCCAACATGAACTGCCATATAAATTCCTCATGGTTGGCTTGCGAAAAGGTTACAGAAAAGTCGGCAAGCCTATTAACCATATAATGACACAGGGAATAAAAAACAAGGGCGACTATAGAAAATAGTCGCCCTTGGTCAATAAATGACAATCCTTTGACTTATCAAAGCTTAAATCGATGCACCAGCTCACCTTGCTGATTCGCCAGCGAAGAGAGATTATTGCTGGTTTGGGCAATCTGAGCCATCGCTTGATAGCTGCTATCGGCGATAAGGTTAATCTCTTCGATGTTGCGAGCAATATCACCAGTGGTTTCACTCTGCTCAGCAGCGGCTTGGGAGATGTGGCCACTCATCTGACTGATTTCTAGAATCAAACCTTGGATCTCTTCCATCGCACTGTTGGCACTCGACGCTTGCTCAACAGAGAGTTCCATGTCATCCATACAACTTTGAATCACCTTATTCGCTGATGCAGAGCTTGATTGCAAGTTGCTGATCATGCTTTCAATTTCACTGGTCGATTCAGTGGTTCGTTGAGCAAGAACTCGCACTTCATCTGCCACTACGGCAAAGCCTCGACCTTGCTCTCCGGCACGAGCCGCTTCGATAGCCGCATTGAGTGCCAATAGATTGGTTTGTTCGGCGATATTTCGAATCACATCGAGAATAGTACCAATTTGGCTGCTCATCGCTTGCAAGTCTTTCACCGCGTCCACTGATTCGTTGAGACGCGTCTCTAACTGGTTAATGGTGGTGATGTTAGTGCCCATGATTTGACGACCAGACTCTGAAGCCTGCTCAACTCGTTCAACCATCTGTTGCGAGTTTTGCGCACTTTGAGCGACTTCTTGCACTGAATGCGCCATCTCTGTCATTGCTGTGGCGACGTTAGCGGTTTGCTCACGTTGCTGACTGAGCTGACTCTGTGCTTGCGAAGATGTTTGTTGGTTAGTTGCGGCTGTTTGTGTCAAGTTGTCTGACGCATCGTTGAGCTTGACCAGAATACCGTGCAGATTGTCGGCCAACGAATTAATGTGATTGCTCACGCGGCTAAACTCGTTGTTGTAGCGAATCTCAATTCGCTTGGTCATATCGCCTTGGGTCAATGACTCAAGCGTACTTAGGATACGAGTTAGCGGCTCGCGCACACTGTGTGCAATGTGGTAGCCAATCGCTAGGGCCATCAAAATAACCACAGCGCCTATTGCAATAGAACGGACAACGCCTTGCTCGTACACAGTACCAGCTTCATTGAGCGAATCTGCTAGTCCTTGCTCTGCATATTGACTGAATGATTTTAGCAGCGCCATCGTCGCGTCAACTTGCTGAGTTAGGTTAGCAATGTTTTCATACAGGGCGTCTTTCGCCAGCAAGTAGGCGCTATGTTGGTCAAGTACGCCGCCTTTTTGGCCAATATCACGAGTAAACTGTTGGACAGATTCGTCAAACGCGTTTTTGATTTCAGGCATTTGTGTACTTAGGCCACGGTAGGCGTAGTTGAGGTGAGTCACGGCCTTTTTGTTTTTGGCAACCGCTTGAGTAACAAATTCTGTATCACTGCTCGCAAGTGCATCTGATGTGGTGACTTCAGCGTCTTTGAGTTTAATAAAATAGCTTTTCGCCATCACCTTGACGGAAATACTACTCTGATCATCAACATACTCTTTCATGCCGACACTGAGGTCTGAATGCAGGCGTTGAAACTGACGCGTTGATTTTTGAACTTGTGCTTGCGCTTCAAACATATCGCGGTAGTTACCCATAGCTTGCTCTGCTTCAGCAAAGTAGCTGGTTTCCATCAGCTTGAGTTCTGCAATCGACTGCTCTAATTCTGGTTGCCCAGCACTAACTTGTTCTAGTGCGAGCAGTTGGCTGCGATACGCTTCTTTGGTTTTCCCAAACTCAGCGGCTAGCTGTTCCATACGCTCAAAGCTCTGTGTGGTCAGAAAGTCTTTAAACAATTTGTCAGCAGACAGTAGCGCAACGCTGGTTTGATTAGATTGATTGACAAGTGGCAGTGAGGTGTTGGATACATCCTCGAAGTTGGTGTGGATCTGTTGCATTCCTCGCATCATCATCAGTGTCGTGACGATGAACATAATGATGATCAATGCAAAGCCCGCGTACATACGCCTAATCACTGAGCCCTTCATAGATCTCTCCCTATAATTATAATGTCTAAAAAAAGTAACAAAAAGAAAACCATTGTATTGATATCGAGACACACGTTTTATGACGCACAAGACAATTTTTATTATTGATAGAACGCTCTTTTGTGTTTCAGTGACATGAACACTGTTTTTTATTGTGATCTTGCGAAGCTTGACGCATACTCGAAACGTCAAATTTCCCTCTTATTCATTCTTAATGGAGAGCTTCATGGCCGAAGAAACCATTTTCAGCAAAATTATTCGCAAGGAAATCCCCGCAGATGTCGTCTATCAAGATGACTTGGTGACTGCTTTTCGCGACATTAATCCTCGTGCGCCGAGCCATATTTTGATTATTCCGAATAAGTTGATTCCCACAGTCAACGATATTGAAGAGGAAGACGAGGTTGTGATGGGTCGTATGTTTGTAGTTGCGCGTAAGTTGGCGAAGGAAGAAGGGATTGCTGAAGACGGCTATCGTTTGATTGTTAATTGTAATCCTCATGGTGGTCAGGAAGTGTACCACATTCATATGCATTTGGTTGGAGGGCGCCCATTAGGCCCAATGCTGATGAGCTGACAAATGGCTGTGAACCAAGTTCACCACGGATTGTCTTACAACCACTTTATGTAGAGCATGGCGTCAGTTGGCCATGCTTTTTGACCATCAACTTGGAGTACGAAGTGCACAAACACATTCGACTCGCTCTGGCTTTAGGGAGCACACTCGTCCTCTCTGCTTGCGCAAATTTATCCGCCGGCAATCTCTTTAGCCACTACAGTGAGCAGAACAGTGAAATGCATCTTGCATTAACCAGTGGCGATTACTCTGCAGCCGAGCAGGCGTTAAATGAAAGTGTTGCTGGTGAGGTTTTAGATAACTTTGAGAGAGGTCGTGTTTACCTGCTCAATCAGCAGTATCCTCTCAGTCAACAGGCGTTTGCTGCCAGTGATAGTGCTGTTCGCGTTCAGCAAGACCTCGCCACGATTTCCTTTTCTGAGAGCGCACAAAGCGTGTCGGCTTTGGCGGTTAACGACAATCTCAAATCATACCAACCGGCGGACTATGAGCTCGGCTTTCTTCACTTGTATCTCGGATTAAACTACGTTTACAACAACGACCTAGAGGCGGCATTAGTCGAGATGCGTCGCGCCAACCAAGTCCAAGAAAATGCGCGTAAAGAGCGAGAAAAAGAGCTTCAAGCGGCGCAGAGCCAAATGCAGCAACAAGGTTTGACGCCTAATTTAGGCAGCGTACTGTCCAACTATCCTGATGCAGGCAAGACGCTGCAAGCAGTGCAAAACGGTTACTTGCTTTATCTTTCTGCGCTGTTGTACGAAGCCGATGGTGACTTAAATAGCGCCTATGTTGATTACCGCCGCGCGCTCGCCGTGTTGCCGGATAATGCTCAAGTTATTGATGGCACCAAAAGAGTGGCCAAACGACTGGCGATGAAAGAAGACCTCAGTAAACTAGAAAAGCGCTATGGGAAAGCCGGTTATTTAAGTCAAGATCGCAGTCGAGTGATCATTATCGACGAGCAGGGCGTTGTTGAGGCGCTGCAAGGCTGGAAGCAAGCTTTACCTTTGTATGACAGTCGCGGCAATGGTGCATTGTACACTATGGCCCTGCCTTACTATCCCAAGCGGCAGACGGCGAAATTTGCTGCATTGGAATTAAATGGTGCGCCGCTGGTTGGAAGTGAGTTGGTCGATATCAACTTAATGGCCCAGCGAGATTTGTCTGAACGCATGCCTTCGTTGGTGATTCGTCAAGCATTGCGAGTGTGGGCAAAAGATCAGTTGCGACGTCAAGCGGCAAAAGAGGATGATGTCGGTAATTTGCTGTTTAACGTGTGGAACACCCTGACAGAGCAGCCCGATACACGTAGTTGGTTGTCATTACCCGCAGAGGTCTACAGTGCCAGTCTAGAAACTGAGCCCGGAGAGCAGACACTGCAAGTCGCTGACCAAACTTATACATTTAACGTTGAGCAGGGGCATACCGTGTTGGTTTGGCTCTCTCGACAGGGTAATAGCTCGATCATTTGGCATAAACAGTTAGGAAACATACGATGAAAAAATGGCTAGTTTCAGCAGTTGTGGCATTAACCCTGCTAGGTTGTACTCAGAACACCGCAGGCTTGCGTATTGATGGTGCCTCTCAAACTGTGATTTTTGGTGACAACGTGTTGGCTGGGCGCTTAACGATAGCCGATATCACGACCAGTGAAGCGGATGGACGAGCGCGTGGTGTCGTTCGTTTAGTCAGTAATTACTCGGGTGACCAATACGTTCAATATCGTTTTTACTGGTATGACGAACAGGGCTTAGAGGTTAACACCAAGCAGGGACCATGGCGTCAGGCGGTGATTCGAGGAACGGAAGAGATTTCCATTTCTGAAGTGTCGGTTAACCCGAATGGTAGCCAGTTCCGAGTGCAGATTCGTCAATTGGATCAATAATTAATAGTAACTAGTTTGAGGAAACAACAATGAATAAAGGTGTGATTGCACTGCTGAGTTTGGCGGTACTTTTGGGCGGCTGTTCAAATCAAGTCAGCTATGGTGATGCTCAAGCGGTAGAAACGACCACCATTGATTTTGGTTCGACTGACCTACAAAAAATTGCCGGTGAGATGGTCGACAGCATGATGATGTCAGGGTCAGTTGCCGTGATTACTCGTGACTCGCGGCCTATTGTTTTTGTTGAACGTATCAAAAATAAAACCAGTGAACATATCGATACGGAATCTATCACTGATACAATTAGCACTAAGATGTTGAATTCTGGAAAGTTCCGCTTTGTTGACATGGACAGAGTTGAGTCGGTACGCGATCAACTGAACTTCCAAAACAACGATGAGTTAGTTAATCAAAGCACAGCGATTCAGTTCGGCAAAATGGTTGGCGCTCAATATATGCTGTACGGCAATCTGTCGAGCATCGCTAAAAACGCTGGCAGTGACAAAGACGTTTACTACAAAATGACCATGCGTTTGATGGATCTAGAAACAGGCTTGATCGAGTGGGCGGACGAGACAGAAATCCGCAAGCAAGAGTCGAAAAGTTTTCTAGGCATGTAAACTCATAACAAGGAAGAGGTGCACGATGGCAAGAATGTCTTGGGATGAAGCTACACAGCTTGACCGTTCGTTATTGTCACTTGAGCATTTCTTCTCTGCGACGCCTTCTTATGCGCAAACGCTGACCGGTGGGTTGACCAACCGATGCTGGAAAGTGGTTACGGCAGAAGGCGTGGCCTATGTTTGGCGACCAAACACACCAATTACCAAAGCGTTTTCAATCTCGCGCTTCCAAGAGTACCAAATTTTAGCGGCGATTGAGCCCAGCCATATCGCGCCCAAAGCCCGCTTGATTAACGACCAGGGTCTGCTGGTGGATTGGGTTGAAGGGCAATCCTTGACCAATGAACTCTCGTTTGATTCCCTGCTCAAAGCCATGATCAAAATTCACTCATTGGACACCAGCCGCGTCCCCGTTGCTCCGTTTAATTATACCGCTCGAGTTGATCACTACTGGATGCAGCTCAATCCACAACATCAATGTGAACCTTACCTGTCTATCTATCAACGTTGGCGCAGCGCACCTAGCTTAGCCGATGTGGGCCATACCTTATGTCACTTCGACTTGGCGGGATACAACATGGTCAAGACCGAGAGCGGCAATAAGGTTATTGATTGGGAGTATGCCGCTATTGCCGATCCAAGATTGGATTTGACTTTAAGCATCGATGTGATGGAACAAAAGCCTCTGGAAGCGGTGTATCGATATTGTCAGTTGCGTGAAATCGAAGGGGTTGATGATTGGGTGGAAGGCGTCATGGCTTGGAAGCCTCGGGCAACTATGATGGCGATGCTTTGGTATCTATTGGCTTATCAGCTTTGGGGGGATGAGCAATACTTAGTCCAAGCCCGTCAGCTAGAGCAAACATTTTGCAGTTAAGATCACTGTTTCGGCGCTAACGCCGAGATATATCAAACCACTGGCTTTTAAACCTTAGTTTTCGTGGTAGATTTAAAGCACAAGGAGCGGGGGATTTATAATGATTATTTATTTGCATGGTTTTGATTCAACCAGCCCAGGGAACCACGAGAAAGTGCTGCAATTGCAGTTCATCGACGATGACGTACGTTTCATCAACTACAGTACCTTGCATCCTAAGCACGATATGCAGCATCTGTTGAAAGAAGTACACAAGGTGATTGAACAATCAGGTGACAAACAGGCACTGATCTGTGGTGTGGGGTTAGGCGGATACTGGTCAGAGCGTATCGGCTTTCTATGCGGCATCAAACAGGTGATATTCAATCCCAATCTACACCCTGAATTGACGATGCAAGGTCGAATTGATCGGCCTGAAGAGTATGAAGACATTGCGACTAAGTGTGTGTCGGAGTTCAGAACAAAAAATAAAGGGCGCTGTTTAGTGGTATTGTCTAGAGAGGATGAGATCCATGACAATCACAAAACCGCAGCAGAGCTTGAAGACTACTACGATATCATTTGGGATGAGACTCAAACCCATAAATTCAAAAAGATATCGCAACATCTGCAAACGATGAAAGCGTTCAAAAACAGCTAAGTCGATACTCAATGACAACCGAAAAGCGACATTTTACCAAATGTCGTTTTTTTTGTTGTTAGTGATTCCAACCATTAAATAGTTCAGTGATAAACGTAATCTTTGGTTGCGTACGCTGGTTTGACCTATATAATGTCTTCACTACAAATTTTTTGATAAATATCAAAAAAAATTGAGAGCAAGAAAAACTTGCCCATACAGTTTACTAACACAAATGTTAGTTTTGAGTGACTCACTCTTTTATCCAAGACGCGTATCGATCATCGAATCTCTAGGCTGACACCTGGCACGGAAACGCTCCTCAGGTGACCCCAAAAATTAAGAATTCCATCAAAGCGACCTGTCGTTTTGAGTCAATTTAAAATTAGTTTTGAGGAAAATGCTGTGACACGAATTATCGTAGTAGGCGGCGGTGCAGGCGGTCTTGAGCTTGTCACCAAACTGGGACGTACATTGGGCCGCAAGGGGCGCGCGAAAGTCACCTTAGTGGATCGCAAGGCAAGCCACTTATGGAAGCCACTGCTGCACGAAGTGGCGACTGGTTCACTGGATGAAGGGGTTGATGCACTGAGTTATCGAGCACATGCGAAAAACCACCACTTTGATTTTCAAATGGGCAGCCTCCAAGATATCGACCGTGAGCGTAAAGTCATTAAGCTGCATGAGCTGAAAGACGATCACGGCGAATTACTGATGCCAAGCCGAGAGCTTGAATACGACATTCTCGTGATGGCAATTGGCTCAACATCCAACGATTTTAATACTCCAGGTGTGCGAGAGCACTGCATTTTCCTTGATAGCCCAGAGCAAGCGCACCGTTTCCGCACTGAAATGAACAACCAGTTCCTTAAGCTACACGCTAAGAATGGTAATGGCGCGGTTGACATTGCGATCGTTGGCGCAGGTGCGACAGGCGTTGAGCTTTCCGCTGAGCTGCACAATGCAGTCAAAGAGCTGCGCACTTACGGCTTTGGCGACCTAGACTCGAGTAAACTGAATGTAAACTTAGTGGAAGCGGGTGAGCGCATTCTCCCTGCATTACCTCCGCGTATTTCCGGTGCCGCGCACCAAGAGCTCACTAAGTTAGGTGTGAATGTACGCACCGCGACCATGGTGACCAAAGCGGAAGCCGATGGCCTAGTAACCAAAGATGGGGATAAGATTCCAGCGCAAATTATGGTTTGGGCTGCGGGCATTAAAGCGCCTGATTTTATTAAAGATTTAGCAGGGCTTGAAACTAACCGTATCAACCAGTTGGTGGTGAAAGAGACATTACAAACCACGCGCGATGACGATATTTTTGTTATCGGCGATCTGGCGCAGTGCACCCAAGCAGACGGAAGCTTTGTGCCACCGCGTGCGCAAGCGGCACATCAAATGGCGAGTCGAGCCTTTGCTAACATCGTTGCCAAACTAAACGGCCGTGAACTCAAACCTTATGTCTATAAAGACAAGGGGTCGTTAGTGTCACTAAGCCGCTTCTCGACAGTGGGTAGCTTGATGGGCAACCTGACTAAAGGCTCGATGATGGTTGAAGGCCGCATTGCTCGAGTGGTGTACATCTCGTTGTATCGCTTACACCAAATGGCGTTGCACGGTGTGTTTAAGACTGCATTGATTATTCTGATGGGGCGGATTAACCGCGTGTTGCGTCCTAACCTAAAACTTCACTAATCATGCTATACCACACAACAAAAAGAGCGCTTCGGCGCTCTTTTCAATTATGGCGTGATGGAGTAAACCATGCCTGTCTTGGGTTTGCCTGCAAATAGAAACCGATTTTTCGCCCGGCACTCAAATTGAGCACCACACGCTTCGATCAATTTTTGGCTCGCGACATTTTCTGGATCGCAGACAATCTCGATTCGAGTCAGTTTGAGCTGAGCAAAACAGAACTCGCTCAGCGCTAGCACCGCTTTTTTGGCATACCCTTTGCGTTGCGCCCGGTCGCTAATCCAATACCCAATACTCGCCATGTTGAAAGTATGATAGAGCTCATTAATAGCCACCATTCCGACTAGTTGTCTGGATGAGCGGCAGAATATGCCAAACCCATAAGCTTCGCCTTTGACCCAGTTGAGCCGAGTGGCGAGTATAAATCGCTCGGCGTCATCGCTGGAAAACTGGTCGTGGCACCAATCAACCCATTGATGCAAACTGGGAGATTGAGTAACACACTGTTGCAGCTCAGCGCTCTCTTCGCTGTCAATCAAGCGCAAAACTAGCTCAGGAGTAATGATTTGATAGTCTGGGCTCATAAGATAAAAAGCCCTCACAGAGAGGGCTATCGATTATTGATTAACTCGACGGACTTGGATGATCATCCCCATTAGAGGGTGATCGAGGTAATGAGTTTCGGTACTGCGCATTCGGCGTTTTTGGTCTAATCGGTAGCTCTTCAAAAACTCTTGCTTAACGATGGTGGGTGAAATTTCTTCCATCAAGCCGACTTGTGTCACTGAATCTGTGGCCAAGGTTGTGCTCTCTGACGCTGCCGCTTCAGACAACTCTGGTTCACGCTCTTGTAAGGTTACGTTGCGAACACTCGGGTGTTTTAAATCAATCTCAACATCCGCATACAGATAGTGCTCAACGTAGATCTGCAACTTACCGTCCAGTTCATAAAGCGGTTTAGGGATGCTCTCTTCAGTGACCCCATCAATGACCTGACTGGCGTTACTGCCTCGCATTGAGCCGTCAGCATTAAACTGACTTGAGTAGTCTTTTCCTGCTTGAACATGGAACGTCGGCGCGCCGAAGCGACCTTGATCGCCTTGACGCCACGCTTTGTGCATCAAGACTTGAAAGCCGGCGTGTTGATTGAGCTTTTGCACTTCGCCGTTCAATTGGTACTCAGAATAGGGCAACATTTGCACCCCTTTGCTGGTACGGAAACTGGCATCAGCAAAAGAGCCCGCACGCTCAATATCAATCGCTGGTAAACGGTTTGGCCAAGACTCAGAGGTTTGCTCGGCCTCGACCGCTCGCTTAAAAATGATCACTTCGATATCGAATTGACGCTGCGCCATTGAAGGCATTGCAATAAACAGTAGCAACAGCGGGATCAGTTTCTTCATTACAACTCCATGATAAAGGTGATAGCCACCTTTGGTTTAATTAAGAGACGTTTAAGCCTTAGGCAATAGATTTTGCTGGAACTCGGCCAACATGTCATTCACAAACTGAATTCTTTTGCGTCTATCGACTAATGGTATCGTAAACTTGAACTTAGTGGGGCCATCCATAGCGAATTTTTGTGGCTGAGACTGCAATAGTTTAACCAAATACATCGGGTTAATGTCAGCATCTGGATAGAATTCGATGTAGCCGCCTTTGTCGTGCGCTTCCACCTTCTTCACTTTCAACCTTGCCGCAGTCAGCTTCAATTCAGCGACAGACAGTAGGTTTTTCGCTGCATCTGGCAGCAATCCGAAACGGTCAATCAACTCGATTTTGAGTTCGCTCAACTCTTCGCTACTGCTTACGCTGGCGATTTGTTTGTACATCGACAATCGGGTGTTAATGTCAGGAATGTAGTCATCTGGGAGTAGCGCGGGGAGGCGCATCTCGACTTCGGTTTGCTCGCGTAGCAGCTCATCCAAAGAAGGCTCTTTGCCTTCTTTGAGCGCTTCAACGGCTTGCTCGAGCATTTCCATGTAAAGCGTAAAGCCTACCGATTGAATCTGTCCGCTCTGTTCATCTCCCAGCAGTTCACCGGCTCCGCGAATCTCGAGATCGTGCGTTGCTAGGGTAAAGCCTGCACCCAAGTCTTCAAGCGAGGCAATCGCATCAAGGCGCTTAATCGCGTCTTTGGTCATCGCTTTAGGGTGTGGGGTCAGCAAATAGGCATACGCTTGGTGGTGCGAGCGACCCACGCGGCCGCGCAACTGATGCAATTGCGCCAAACCTAAGTTATCTGCTCGGTCCATAATAATGGTGTTGGCGGTAGGGACATCAATACCGGTTTCGATGATGGTGGTACAGACGAGCAAGTTGAAACGTTGATGATAGAAATCGTTCATGATCCGCTCCAACTCACGCTCGCGCATTTGACCGTGAGCGACGGTAATCCTTGCCTCTGGGATCAGTTTTTCAAGGTCAGCGGCGACTTTTTCTATGGTTTCTACTTGGTTATGTAAGAAGTACACCTGACCGCCGCGCATGATTTCTCGAAGCACAGCCTCGCGAACCACGGCATCATCACGTTGACGAACAAAGGTTTTGATCGCCAAACGACGTGCTGGTGGCGTCGCGATGATCGACAAATCGCGCATACCACTCATGGCCATGTTTAGCGTTCGCGGGATAGGGGTGGCGGTGAGAGTCAGAATATCCACATCAGCGCGCATCGCTTTCATTTTTTCTTTTTGACGTACGCCAAATCGATGTTCCTCATCGACGATCAACAGCCCAAGGTCGTGGAATTTGATGTCGTTGGATAGCAGTTTATGTGTCCCAACCACCAAGTCGACTTTGCCGTCTTCGATGTCTTGCAGTATCTGTTTTTGCTCTTTAGCCGTTTTAAAGCGTGATAGTACCTCGACACGGATAGGTAGATTGGCGAAGCGATCACGGAAGTTTTCAAAATGCTGCTGAGCGAGCAAGGTAGTCGGTACCAATACGGCGACTTGTTTTCCATTGTCGGTGGCCACGAAGGCTGCACGCATCGCGACCTCAGTTTTGCCAAAGCCAACATCACCACAAACCAGTCTATCCATCGCCTTAGCTTGGCACATGTCAGACATCACAGCGTTGATGGCCATTGACTGGTCATCGGTCTCTTCAAACGGGAAACCAGCCTTAAATGTGGCGTATTGATCGCGATCGAGTGCAAACTTGTATCCAGGCTTGAGCTCACGTTTCGCGTAAACATCGAGCAGTTCGGCGGCGACATCGCGCACTTTTTCCGCGGCTTTACGTCGTGCTTTTGCCCAGGCTTCTCCGCCTAATTTGTGCAGCGGTGCGCCATCCTCTGCGCCGCCTGAGTAGCGACTGATTAGATTTAACGATGCCACTGGTACGTAAAGTTTGGCGTCGTTTTGATATTCGAGCGTCACATACTCTGTGGTCATTCCGCCCGCTTCAAGGGTTTGTAAACCGACGTATCGACCGATACCGTGGTCGATATGAACCACGGGTTGACCTGGTTTTAGCTCGGCAAGGTTACGGATAACTGCGTCACTGTTGGTGCTCTTACGGTCTTTGCGGCGGCGCTGAATAACGCGATCGCCAAGCAAGTCACTTTCACAAATCAGTGCAACCTGGTTGTCGGCGAAGATAAAGCCGTGTTCCGCCGCGCCCAATACCAAACTGAACTTTTGCTGGCTTGCGAGCGCATCAGCAAACGTAGCGGCTGATTCGGGTCTTAGCTTGATTCGCTGTAACAGTTCTAACAGCGCTTCGCGGCGACCTTCAGACTCGACCGAAAAAACGATTTTGCCGGCAAAACTTTCACTAAACTGACGTAAAGCCGCCATCGGTTCTTTGTTTTGGTGCTGAACCGCAAGCTCAGGAAGAGCGTTAAGCGCGGCGTTGCTGCGGCCTTGCTTTTCACCAATTGACTCGGTAAACAGCGCATTCTGCGGCAATTGCTTGAAGTGGCTAAACAGCTCATCCTTTTTTAGCCACAGCTCTTCAGGGGGCAGCAGAGGACGCAGTGGATCCACTTTACGCTGATCGTAACGATACTCGACATCAGCGAGAAAAGTATCAATCGCTGATTCGATTTCTCCAACCGTGATTAACTGAGTCTGCTCTGGGATGTAGTCAAACAGGGTTTCTGTACGCTCAAAAAACAGCGGCTGCCAATACTCAATACCTGATGGCCAAGTCCCTTTAGAGACTTGCATGTAGACAGACTCAGGCTCGCGACGCGCCTCAAAGCGCTGACGCCAACGAATGCGAAAGTCTTCGATGGCCGATTCACTGGTGGGAAACTCATGAGCAGGCAGTAAGCGTATCTCTTGGGTATCCTCGATTGAACGTTGATTCTCGGGATCGAAGGTACGAATCGTATCAATTTCGTCATCAAAAAAGTCGATACGATATGGGCTGCTTGCCCCCATTGGGTAGAGATCGAGAATGGAGCCACGGCTGGCGTATTCACCAGGGCCAAACACTTGATCGACATGACGATAGCCAGATTTTTCAAGCTGGATGCGCAGCTTTTCTAGCGAGAACAAATCGCCCACTTTGACCATTAAGGTGTGTTGGAGCAAAAACTCACGCGGCGATTGACGTTGCAGCAAAGTACTAATGGGAACAATGGTGATGCCGTCCGTTAGCGTGGGTAATTGGTACAAACGGGCGATGCGGTCAGAGATAATCTCTTGATGCGGCGAGAAGTTGTCGTAGGGTAATGTTTCCCAATCAGGAAACAGCGCCACTTCTTGCTGGGTGAATTGTTCGATTTCTTGTTGCAACTTGAGTGCAGTTTGCGGGTCGGGCACCGCTAACAGAGTATGTGCACTGTGTTTGTTGGCAAGCTCAGCAATGGCCAAAGCCAGCCCCGCCCCACGAAGGTTGCCAAATTGTTTTTTGTCTCCAGCGCCGCTGGCGGCAGTGAGATTGAGTAGTGAAGTATTGGGCATAACGTATTTATCTGTCTCGCTCCAGAGAGCGCTGACGAAGCAATTTTTGTTGTTGAAATAAGGCCGCTTTAATCAGTAAGTCTTGGTCGACGTCTCGCAGCAGGTCGTATTTGATTGTGATGAGTTGCGTATCTTCATTCTCTTCGACTTTGACCACGTGACCATAGCAGTAGATTGCGGCTGCGGGGTGGTCGAGGAACATTTTTACTCGCACCTTAGTGTCGAGTGCCAGCACATTTGGTGACATGTATGTAAACTGACTCGCTCCGAACGCGTGGGTTTTAAAGCGTAACTGTTCATCGTCTTGTTGCGAGAGCATAAATGTCAGCAGTAAGTTGAGCTTAGAGTTTTGCGTATCAAGCAATTGGATCACGTGCTTAAACTCGCTGTTTTTCAACTCATTACGTGCGCTATCGTTGACCAGATCAAGGTGGCTGAACTCGCTGGCAACAATAAAAGGTGCCGGAATCTCGCTTTCAAACTTTTCGATGCCGGGCAGTACGCTCGCCTGAGGCAAGGGCTCGACGTTGACAGTCATGGTGTGATTGACAGTAAAAAACTCTTGGTCAGACATGCTTGATTCCTTCTGCTTATAGCATTGATTATCGTTATAGCTGTCAAGTAATCAAGCTATCCCTTTGTTTATGCCATATTTTAACGACTAATTGGCAATTAAACACTACAAGTGTCTGGAATTAATCGGTACAGTAAAGCCCATTATTACGTGTTATGACTGGGTATTGGGTTTCCACTATGTTTCATCCTGTCTCCACCTTTATCGGCTTACGCTATTTGCGTGGGCGATCCGGTGATAGATTCAGTCGTTTTGTCTCTTATATGTCCACTGCCGGGATCACCATCGGCGTGATGTCGTTGGTCACGGTTTTATCGGTGATGAATGGTTTTGAAGCTCAGCTCAAAGGACGGATTCTCGGTGTGCTGCCGCAAGCGTTGATCTCTGAGCAATCTGGCCATACTGAGAGGCAGCCTCAAGCGCCCGACTTTATTACTCAGCTTTCAACAGCTGGCGCGCCTGAGCCTGTGGTTCAAAGTGAGGCGATTATTCAAAGCCCAACTCAGTTGAGTGCAGGTTTACTGCTCGGTATCGAGCCCTCTGACAATGATCCTATCGAAGCACATTTGATTGCCGGACGTTTATCTAGCCTGCAGCCGGGTCAATATCAACTATTTATCGGACATACACTCGCCCGCGCAATGGATGTGTCGCTAGGTGACAAAGTTCGTTTGATGGTGACCAGCGCGAGCCAGTTTACGCCGCTGGGCAGAATCCCGAGTCAACGCTTGTTTACTGTAGCGGGCATTTACAATACCGGCTCAGATGTGGATGGCCAGTTGATGCTCACTCATATTGACGATGCGGGAAAACTGATGCGCATGAAATCGGGCCAGATCAGCGGCTGGCGGCTGTTTTTCGAAGACCCATTTGTTGTCAGTGAGCTGAGCAACCAACCTTTACCTCAAGGCTGGCAGTGGCTAGATTGGCGCGATCAGCGCGGTGAGCTGTTCCAGGCGGTACGGATGGAAAAGAACATGATGGGGTTGATGTTGGGCCTGATCATCGGAGTCGCGGCGTTTAACATTATATCCGCGCTTATTATGGTGGTGATGGAGAAACAGTCTGAGGTGGCGATTCTTAAAACCCAGGGTATGAGCGACAGACAAGTTCTCGCAATCTTTATGGTACAGGGTGCCAGCAGTGGCGTGATAGGGGCATTAATCGGCGGCAGCCTAGGCGTGTTGTTGGCCAACAACCTTAATGCCTTGCTTGAGAGCGCTGGCGTCGTGCTATTTTCGGTGGGTGGCGAGCTACCTATCCTGATAAACCCAGTGCAAATCATCATCGTTGTGGTGCTAGCGATAGCGCTAAGCCTAGCCGCCACCTTGTTTCCTTCTTACCGCGCATCCACCGTTAAACCAGCTGAGGCTTTAAGATATGAGTAACCTTCTCCAGTGCCGCAATGTTTGTAAAACTTACCATGAAGGTGCCCATGATACTCAAGTACTTAAAGGCGTGAGTTTTGACCTGCAACGTGGTGAGTTGGCCTCCATTATTGGAACATCTGGCTCGGGTAAGAGTACTTTGCTACACATCTTAGGCGCGCTCGATGATGCCAGTGAAGGCCACGTGACTTTTTTAGGTCATGATTTATCTAAACTCAGCTCGAATCATCAAGCTAAGCTGCGCAACCAACACTTGGGTTTCGTTTATCAGTTCCATCATCTGCTGGCTGACTTTAGTGCGCTCGAGAATGTGGCCATGCCACTTCTTATTGGCGGAGCGAAAGTAAAAGCAGCCAAAGCGGCTGCAAGTGAACTGCTGGAAAAAGTTGGCCTAAGTCACCGATTAGAGCATCGACCTTCGGAGTTATCGGGAGGAGAGCGTCAGCGAGTGGCCATCGCGCGTGCTTTGGTCAATAGCCCCGATCTCGTGCTCGCCGATGAGCCAACAGGTAACCTAGACCATGCGACAGCGCTATCTATTTATGATTTGATGCGTGAGCTTAATCAAGAATCGCAAACGGCGTTTTTGGTGGTGACCCACGACGGTGAGCTTGCAGCGAAGATGGACCGTCAGCTGCACATGCAAGATGGTTTACTCATCAATGTAGAGGGGCAATAAATGTTGTCCTCGTTATCGCTACTGATTGGAGGCCGCTTTAGTCGAGCCAAACAGCGCAATAAGATGGTGTCGTTTATCTCACTTTCGTCGACCATAGGTATTGCTGTTGGCGTAGCTGTGATCATTATTGGTCTTTCTGCGATGAATGGCTTTGAGCGTGAGTTGAATCATCGCGTACTCTCGGTGATTGCACATGGGGAGTTTGAAGGCGTTCGAGGCCCTTTGACCGAGTGGCCTTCCGTGGTTAGCCAGGTAGAAAAGCACCCCAAAATCGCAGCGGCGGCACCCTTTGTTAAGTTTACCGCCCTGGCAGAAAAAGGGGTGAAGCTCAAAGCACTGGAAGTCAGGGGGATAGCTCCTGAGTCAGAAAGTCGCGTTTCTAGCTTAAGCGAATTTATTGACCCGCAAGTCTGGGCCGAGTTCCAAGCGGGCCAGCAACAAGTGATCTTGGGTAGTGGCATTGCCGCTTTGCTCGACGTGAAGCAGGGCGATTATTTAACCTTAATGATCCCAACCAGCGGCGCGACGACTAAGGTTCAAGCGCCAAAGCGGGTGCGAGTCAAAGTGGCTGGCTTGCTTACGTTGAATGGTCAGATTGACCATAACTTGGCGTTGGTCCCCCTTGCTGATGCACAAGCGTACGCCAAAATGGGCAAGGGTGTAACCGGCGTGGCTGTGAAGGTGACTGATGTGCTCTCGGCCACGCAGATCGTGCGTGAAGTGGGTAACACACTTAATGTTTACGTTTACTTGCGCAGTTGGCAGCAAAAGTACGGTTTTCTCTATCGCGATATTCAGTTAGTACGCACCATCATGTACTTGGTGATGGTATTGGTGATTGGTGTGGCCAGCTTTAATATTGTCTCGACACTGATGATGGCCGTTAAAGACCGAGCGGCCGAGATCGCTATCTTGAGGACCATGGGCGCTAATGATGGCTTGGTTAAACGTATTTTTGTTTGGCAAGGCGTGTTTTCCGGCGTGCTAGGTAGTGTTGCTGGTAGCGTGATTGGTGTGTTGGTCGCACTGAATCTTACGCCTATGATTGCCGCACTTGAGCAGTTGCTGGGCCATCAATTTTTATCGGGAGACATCTACTTTGTCGACTTTTTGCCGTCTCAAGTCAATGGGCTAGACGTGGTGTTAGTGTCCGGCACAGCCATTGTTTTAAGTTTGCTGGCGACCTGGTATCCGGCATCAAGGGCAAGCAAACTTAACCCCGCGTCAGTGTTAAGCGCCAAATAACCCGCGAAAAGTAAAAAAGGACCAGAGCGGTCCTTTTTTCATTCTTGGGGTACATCAAGTATTCATTTAATCCACGAGCCCATCATATCTTGGCCCAGTCGATATTTACTTCTTCAGTAGGCTTCTTATTCTGCTCTGACGCTGTTGCCAGCTCCTGACCACCGAATAGCGCCACAGCGCCGTAATTCCAAAGTAACCCAGCATGGCAGAGGCAAGGCCACAAATTAAACAGCCCAAAAGGAACGGCGGGCCCATCGTGCTCATTTGATGCAGTAGGAACTCCCACGACAGCTCGAAATGAAAGTGTTGCGGCGGAACTTGCATTGTCCAAGCGCCTACTTTGTAGGCAAAGTAGAACAGCACCGGCATAGTGACAGGGTTGCTCACCCAAACCAGAGCCACCGATAAGGGCAGATTAACACCACACGCAATAGCCAGACCCGCAGACATGATCATCTGACTAGGCAGCGGTACAAAAGCCATAAACAGGCCCACAGCGAAAGCACCGGCCGCAGAACGACGGTTCAAACACCATAGGTTTGGGTTGTAAAGCACATTGCCAAAAATCTTTAGTGCCTTTTGACGCTTAATAACTTCGTGGTCAGGCATAAAGCGCTTAATGAATTTTCTTGGCATAGGGGAATATGACTCTCTACTTACATTATTGGACGCTAATCTCGTTCTCGCTTCTGGTGTTATCCAGCCCGCTTTGGCCGATTATGCCTAGCTGGGATTACTTATTTATTGCCACCGTACTGTTAGTGATAACTGTTAAGTATAGGAGAGTAAGAGTATTTGTTGGTTTAGCTCTAGCGTGTGTTGTAGTTTTGGCGCACGGTAATGTGATGCGCCTGCAAAGCGAAACACTTTTCCAAGCAGGGAGCGATATTAGCATAATTGCTGAGGTTGACAGCTTTTTTACGCCAATAAAATTCGGCTTTCAGGGCATAGTTTTAGTTAGATCAATTAACGGACAAGCTTTAACCAGTCTTGAGCAGCCAAAAATCAAATTGTCGGCCCCACTGAAGCTTCAACCGGGCGAGATTGTATCCGCAGCGGTGCACTTGCGGCCGATAGTCGCCAAGCTAAATGAAGTGGGATTTGACGGTGAACAATACGCGTTGAGTACCCGAGTGGTGGGCCGCGCATCGATAAAACCCAAGGATAGTTACTATCTTCTAAGTACTTCGGGCATTCGAAACCAGTGGATACAGACGATTGCGCAAGCCACGGGCGATAGCCAGCACACAGCGGAGATTCGAGCCTTGTTGTTTGGTCTCAGGGATGAGATATCTTCAGACACCTGGTTGCAGTTGCAACAGAGTGGGCTCAGTCATTTAGTGGCGATTTCGGGGCTACACATTGGTATCGCTTTCTCTGTTGGTTGGGCACTTGGCCTCACTTTGATTACTTTCTCGCCACGGTTATCGTGGGCTCCGCTAGTGTTTGGGCTCGCACTCGCGACGGTTTACGCTTGGTTGGCTGGGTTCTTGATTCCCACTCAGCGCGCACTGCTTATGTGTGTAATGCTGTGTGCAATGCAACTGCGCGGCGGACATCTGCCTTATCCGTTTAAGTGGTTACTGGTATTATCTCTGCTGTTGCTGATAGACCCATTTTCTGTCATCAGCTCCAGTTTGTGGATGTCTATGTACGCCGTCGCCTGCGTGATGGTTTGTGTTGTACTGATCCCGCGCCATTGGCATTGGGTTACCAAAGCAGTATGTGCTCAACTAGTCATCGTGGTTGCCATGGCTCCTTTGGTATCTTGGCTTTTTCAAGGGATGAGTCTGGCCGCTTTCCTTAATAACTTGCTATTAGTGCCTTGGTTTAGCTGGATTGTGATCCCGTATTTGTTTTTCGCTACGTTGATGACTTTGTTACTTGGTAACGTCGGAGAGTGGTGGCCATTGATGGACGCATTGCTAACGCCCCTCGACTGGGCACTAAAAAACGCCTCATGGGGCTGGTGGACTATGTCGCATCACCAGTTCGCTATGTTGGTGCTAGCCATCACGCTTGTGGTGATGCTACTGCTGTTTTCGCGATTGGCGATCATGTTGGCACTCTTTCTTGCGCTGTCACTACTCTTCTCGTCGCGCACAAAACCAAACTGGGTCATGGATATGCTGGATGTGGGCCATGGGCTTGCCGTAGTTATTCGTCAAGACTCTCGGGCGCTTGTCTATGATACGGGAGCGGCTTGGGGAAGCGGTAGCATTGCAGAGCAAATCATTACTCCTTATCTCATCAAGCATGGTATCGAACACGTAGACTGGTTGATTGCTAGCCATATGGACAATGACCACGCCGGAGGGTGGGATTATTTAAACCGACGCTGGCAACCGCGCAACACAATGAGTAGTCAGCATGGTGTTGGAAAGCGTCGTTGTATTGCGGGTGAACAATGGGCTTGGGGACATCTCACTTTGGAGGTGCTATGGCCGACTAAGCTTGCGACGCGCGCCTTTAACCCGCACTCGTGCGTGATTCGAATCCATGATCCGCAACTGGATTTGAGCGTTCTGTTGACCGGTGACATTGAGACCATTGCTGAGTGGCTACTGATCAGGAAAGGTGGTGCATTGCATGCCGAAATCATGACCGTTCCGCATCACGGCAGTCGAACCTCATCACTTGCTCCATTTATCGAACGTATCCAGCCTGCGTTGGCATTAGCATCGACCGAAAAAAATGGCCGCTGGCGACTGCCTCACCCACTTGTGGTCGCAAGATATCAACAACTTGGTGCCGAGTGGCTCGATAGTGGCAGTGAAGGTCAGGTAACGGTCAAATTTTATTCTGATCGCTATAACTACTCCACGCTAAGGCAAAGGAAAGGGGGGAGTTGGTATAGGCAGATGCTGCGTAAGGGAGTAGAATAGGAAGATTATTGCAAAAGAAAATTAAGCACTTCTATGTCTCTGAATCAAGACGAAACAACTTGGCAAACCTTCAAACGCTTGTGGACCTACATTCGCTTGTACAAAGCAGGTCTTGCAGTTGCTGTCGTTGCATTGATCATCAATGCGATGGCCGATACTTACATGGTCTCTCTACTTAAACCGTTACTTGATGAAGGGTTTGGTAATACTGAATCCAATTTTTTGCGGATTTTACCAATTATCATCTTTGGCATGATGGTGGTGCGCGGCTTGAGCGGTTTTGTATCCACTTACTGTTTGAGCTGGGTGTCGGGTAATGTGGTTATGGAGATGCGTCGCTCGATCTTTAATCAGTTTATGCACATGCCGGTTGCTTACTTCGACAAAGAGTCGGCCGGTGGTCTACTGTCTCGAATCACTTATGATTCTGAGCAGGTCGCCGGGGCAACCAGTCGCGCGTTGGTGAGCATCGTGCGCGAGGGCGCGAGTATTGTCGGCTTGCTTGTTCTGATGTTTTGGAACAGCTGGGAGCTCTCGCTAGTACTGTTTGTTGTCGCGCCGCTCGTTGCTTGGGGCATCGGTGTGGTGTCAAAACGTTTCCGAAAAATCTCAAAGAATATGCAAGACGCGATGGGACATGTCACCTCATCGGCGGAGCAGATGCTTAAAGGCCATAAAGTGGTATTGAGTTATGGTGGTCAGCGTGTCGAGAAGGAGCGCTTTGATTCTGTGAGTAACACGATGCGCCAACAATCAATGAAGCTGGTCGCCGCGCAGGCAATCGCGAACCCAGTGATTCAATTAATTGCTTCAATTGCGTTGATTGTGGTGCTGTTTCTCGCCAGTGTCGATTCCATTCGTTCAGAGCTAACGCCTGGGACTTTTACCGTGGTCTTTTCAGCTATGTTTGGCTTAATGCGACCACTCAAAGCGCTGACGAATGTAACCTCAGAGTTTCAGCGTGGTATGGCGGCCAGCCAAACCTTGTTCGCTTTAATGGACTTAGAAACTGAACGTGATAGTGGCCAGTATGAAGTCGAAAAGGCTCGTGGTGACATCGAAGTGAAAGAGGTGACCTTTACTTACGCAGGTAAAGAGAAACCCGCGTTGAGTGACGTTAGCTTTACGATTCCTCGAGGAAAAACAGTCGCCTTAGTTGGGCGCTCAGGCTCGGGCAAGAGTACGATCGCCAACTTATTTACCCGTTTTTATGATGTCGATGCTGGGACGATTTATCTGGATGGACACGACATCCGTGACTACAAGTTAAGCAATCTTCGCTCTCAT
This sequence comes from Vibrio sinaloensis, assembly GCF_023195835.1. Lineage (NCBI taxonomy): Bacteria > Pseudomonadati > Pseudomonadota > Gammaproteobacteria > Vibrionales > Vibrionaceae > Vibrio > Vibrio sinaloensis. Next base: position 1,076,247 of record NZ_CP096199.1, read on the forward strand.
TTTGCGTTGGTGTCTCAAAATGTGCACCTATTTAACGATACGATTTCCAACAATATCGCTTATGCTGCTACTGAGAAGTACAGCCGAGAGCAAATAGAACAGGCTGCGCGCTTGGCATATGCCATGGACTTTATTGAGTCGATGGATGATGGTTTAGATACTGTGATTGGTGAGAATGGCGCCAGTTTGTCTGGTGGACAACGTCAACGTATTGCCATCGCCCGGGCGTTATTACGCGATGCGCCGGTGCTTATTCTCGATGAGGCGACATCCGCGCTTGATACAGAGTCTGAGAAAGCGATTCAGTCTGCATTGGATGAACTGCAGAAGAATAAAACCGTGCTGGTGATCGCTCACCGTCTCTCTACCATTGAAAATGCTGATGAGATCTTGGTGGTTGATGAAGGTGAAATCGTAGAGCGCGGCAACCATGCAACGCTTATCGAAAAAGATGGCGCATATGCGCAGTTACACCGCATCCAGTTTGGGGCTTAACCTTGATTGAGAAAATCTGGTTTGAGAAGCACCCGCTAGCCCACCTTTTGTGGCCACTACTGTGGCCACTGAGTAAACTGTTTGCACTGATAAGTACTCGCCGGCGGCGTCAATTTCAAAGCGGCAGCAAAACCAGCTATCGAGCGCCTGTGCCAGTAGTTGTGGTCGGGAATATCACCGCCGGGGGCAACGGTAAAACGCCAGTGGTAGTATGGTTGGTCGAGCAGTTGCAGCAGATGGGCTATAAACCGGGGGTTGTGTCGCGCGGTTATGGCGCCAAAGCTCCTCACTACCCGTTGCTCGTTGAAAGCACAACATCAACTAAGCATTGTGGCGATGAGCCTAAGCTTATTCATAAACGAACTGGAGCGCCTGTTGCCGTATCGCCAGTAAGAAGTGACGCGGTTAAAGCGTTGCTACCGCTTGGTGTTGATATCATCATCACCGATGACGGCTTACAGCACTATGCGCTGCAGCGAGATATTGAAATTGTGGTTGTGGACGGCATGCGCCGTTTTGGTAACCAAGCATTATTGCCATTGGGGCCCCTCCGGGAACCTATTCAGCGCTTAAGTGAAGTCGATCTGATTATTACCAATGGGGGTGAGGCTCTACCTGGTGAGTTGGCGATGACGTTGCAGCCGCAGCAAGCGGTAAACTTGCTCACCGGTGAGCGAGCCGACGTTACTGAGCTTAATGATGGCTTAGTAGCGATGGCAGGAATTGGCCATCCACCGAGATTTTTTAACACTTTGCAGCAGCTTGGTGCGAATTTGTTGCACGCACAAAGCTATGCTGACCATGAAGAGATTCAACCATCGCGATTAGATGAGTTGGCCAGTAAAGGCCAACATCTAATCATGACAGAGAAAGATGCAGTAAAATGTGCGGAGTACGCCAAAGCCAATTGGTGGTTTTTACCGGTTAGCGCTTCTTTTGGCCAGCAAGACCAAACGCATATTCTAAATACAATTAAAGAGGTTAAGGAAAAGTATGGATCACCGTCTGCTTGAGATTGTTGCCTGTCCTGTATGTAAAGGCAAACTTGCATTTGATAAAGAGAAACAAGAACTTGTGTGTAAGTTTGACCGCCTTGCCTACCCAATCAAAGAGGGCATCCCAGTATTGTTGGAGCCTGAAGCGCGCAAAATGAACATGGACGAGGGCAGATAATGTCATTTACCGTAGTGATTCCTGCTCGTTACCAGTCGACCCGCTTGCCGGGTAAGCCGTTGGCGGATATTGCAGGTAAACCTATGATTCAGTGGGTCTATGAGCAAGCGATACAAGCTGGCGCTGATCAAGTGATCATCGCCACTGATGATAAGCGTGTTGAGCAAGCGGTGAAAGGTTTTGGCGGTCAAGTCTGCATGACATCAGCGGATCATGAATCGGGCACTGAGCGATTGGCTGAAGTGGTCGAGAAAATGTCTATTGCCGACGATCATATCATCGTGAATGTGCAAGGTGACGAGCCGTTAATTCCGCCTTCTATCATTAAGCAGGTAGCAGAAAACCTCGCTGATAGTGCCGCACCGATGGCCACACTTGCGGTTGAGATTGAAGACCAAGCAGAGGTTTTTAATCCAAATGCGGTCAAAGTGGTCATTGATAAAGATGGCTACGCGCTCTATTTTAGCCGCGCGACCATTCCTTGGGATCGGGATAATTTTGCGCTTGAGCCCAAGTCGATTGCCCAACCTCTCATGCGTCATATTGGCATTTACGCTTATCGTGCGGGTTTCATTAACACTTACATTAACTGGCAGCCAACCGCACTCGAGAAGATTGAATGTTTGGAGCAACTGCGTGTGTTGTGGCATGGCGAAAATATTCATGTCGCGGTTGCTAAGCAAGCGCCTGCAGCCGGGGTTGATACACCTGAAGATCTCGAACTGGTCAGACAAATCATCGCCAATCGATAATCAGTTATACCAAACAGGATAAATAGGTGAATAGATACTTATGCTGGTTGGTATTAATAGAAAAGGCCCTTCTCGGGCCTTTTGTGTTTAGCGATTAAACAGTATTGTTTAGTGACTATATTTTCGCGTCATAGTCATTACGCTTTGGGCAAGCACCTATGATCTCCCGTCGTCCACTCTCTTTCACCTCCTCAAGTACCACATCGAAGCCCCACAGGCGGTAGAGATGTTTCAATACCTCTTCGTAGCTGCCATCGAGTGGGATACGATCATGGGGAACGTATTGTAAAGTGAGTGAACGGTCTCCCCTCACATCGACATTGTAGACTTGAATATTGGGCTCAAGGTTACTTAAGTTGTATTGAGCGGCCAGCTTTTCGCGTATCGCTCGATAGCCCATATCATCATGAATCGCACTGACTTCAATGAAGTTTTTACGATCGTCGTCAACAACGGCAAACAGCTTAAAGTCACGGATGAGTTTGGGCGACAAGTACTGACTGATAAAACTTTCATCTTTGAAGTTTTGCATCGCGAAGTGCACTGCGTCCAGCCAGTCTGACCCTGCAAGTTCAGGGAACCATTCTTTGTCCTCATCGGTTGGGTTTTCGCAGATGCGACGAATATCTTGGAACATGGCAAACCCTAACGCGTAGGGATTAATCCCGCTAAAGTAGGGGCTGTTGTAGGGTGGCTGAGCGACGACACTGGTGTGACTATGAAGAAACTCCAGTATGAACCTATCGGTCACCAGCCCTTCGTCGTAAAGGTGATTGAGGATGGTGTAGTGCCAGAACGTAGCCCAACCTTCGTTCATGACCTGAGTCTGTTTTTGTGGGTAAAAGTACTGGCTGATCTTACGAACAATTCGCACTATTTCTCTTTGCCAAGACTCGAGTAGTGGCGCGTGCTTTTCAATGAAATAGAGAATGTTTTCCTGTGGCTCGGAAGGGAATCGAGTCTTTTGGCTCTCTGTTTCCACTTTCGATTTTGGAACCGTGCGCCATAAGTCATTAACTTGAGATTGCAGGTAGCTTTCACGCTCCTCTTGACGCAATTTTTCTTCGGCTATGGAGATCTTTTCTGGACGCTTGTAGCGGTCGACACCATAGTTCATGAGAGCATGACAAGAGTCGAGGAGCTCTTCGACCTCTTTGACACCATACTTTTGTTCGCAGTCAGCAATGTATTTCTTAGCAAACAGCAGGTAGTCGATGATCGAGCTCGCGTCGGTCCAAGTTTGGAATAAGTAGTTGCCTTTAAAAAAGGAGTTATGGCCGTAGCAAGCGTGCGCCATCACTAAAGCTTGCATGGTTACGGTGTTTTCTTCCATCAGATAGGCAATACAAGGATCGGAGTTGATCACGATTTCGTAGGCCAGCCCCATCTGGCCATGCTTATAACCTTGCTCGGTTTGAATAAACTTTTTACCAAATGACCAGTGATTGTAATTGATGGGCATACCGATACTGGAGTAAGCGTCCATCATCTGCTCAGAGGTGATCACCTCGATTTGATTTGGGTAACTGTCTAAGCGGTAGTGCTCGGCGACGCGCTTGATTTCTGTGTGATAGCGCTCCAACAAATCAAATGTCCAATCTGGACCATCGGGAAGTGCCTTGCTTTTTGTCGGCTTCTTCTTGGCTTTAGTTGTTGTCATATGGCCTCCCTAAGCATGCTCTTTTTTGAAAAGCTCTCTGAACACAGGGAAGATATCTTCAACCGTGCGAATGTTTTTCATGGCAAAGTTGGCGAACTCGCCTTCCAGCTTTTCGTATTCGTGCCATAAAGTTTGATGCGAACGTCGGGTAATCTCGATGTACGAGTAGTATTGGCAATTAGGTAGCAAGTGTTTGGTCAGAAGATCTCGGCATCGAGGCGAGTCATCGGCCCAGTTATCCCCATCTGAAGCTTGAGCAGCATAGATGTTCCATTCGCCAGTTGGGTAGCGCTCTGCGACGATTTCATGCATCAATTTGAGCGCGCTAGAGACTATGGTTCCTCCGGTTTCCTGTGAGTAAAAGAACTCATGCTCATCGACTTCTTTGGCTTGTGTATGATGGCGAATAAAGACCACATCCACGTTTTCGTAGGTGCGAGTTAGGAACAAGTACAGCAGCACATAAAAACGTTTAGCGATATCTTTGGTCGCTTGGTCCATCGACCCTGACACATCCATAAGACAAAACATCACGGCCTGACTCGATGGAATAGGGCGGCGTTCGTAGTTTTTGAAGCGTAAATCAAACGTATCGATAAAGGGCACAGTTTGAATCTTGTGTCGTAACGCTTTGATTTCCTCTTGCAGTCTTTGCTCTTCAAGAAGCTGTGCAGGCTCCGACATTTTGACCCGATCCAGCTCTTGCTCGAGTTCACGCAACATACGCTTTTTACCCGCGGTCATTGCGGTTCGACGTGCAAGGGATTGCTGTAGAGATTTGACCACAGAAATATTGGCGGGCACCCCTGCGGTTTGATAACCGGCACGGTGCGTTTTCCATTCTGTGATTTTGTTGATTTGGTTCTTTTCTAAGTTGGGTAGCTCTAGATCTTCAAACAAGATATCGAGGTACTCATCCTTGGAAATTTGGAACACGAACTCATCTTGGCCCTCACCGTCGGGGCTGGCATCGCCTTCACCAGAACCTCCACCTTGCCCTCCACCTTTGGGGCGTTCAATTTTATCTCCGGTCGAGAATTGATCGTTACCAGGATGGACCCGTTCTTTCAGCCCGCCTTTACCTTGATGAAATACGGGCTCATTGATGTCTTTGTGTGGAATAGAGACGTCTTCTCCCGTCTCTGTGTTCGTAATTGAACGGCGATTTACTGCATCAGCCACAGACTCTTTAATCTTCTCTTTGTGGCGGCGTAAAAAGCGCTGGCGGTTAACCGCGCTCTTATTTTTGCCGTTCAGTCGTCGGTCAATAAATTGCGCCATGAGGTACCCCTTATCTCGCACATACCTTGTTTCAGGCTGCCATCGTTACTGCTACCCGTCCGACCTCAGGTTTGGAGGTCGGAGGGATGTGGGCTAAACACTGCTATTAAGAAGACTTGCGTACGCGTAAGTACCACTCAGACAACAAGCGAACTTGTTTCTCTGTGTAGCCTTTCTCCATCATGCGGGCGACAAAGTCATCGTGTTTCTTCTGATCTTCAGAAGAGGTTTTGGTGTTGAACGAGATAACAGGGAGCAACTCTTCGGTGTTCGAGAACATTTTCTTCTCGATCACGGTACGTAGCTTCTCGTAACTGGTCCAAACTGGGTTGGTACCGTTATTGTTAGCGCGTGCACGAAGCACAAAGTTAACGATCTCATTACGGAAGTCTTTCGGGTTGCTGATTCCTGCGGTTTTTTCAATTTTCTCTAACTCGTTGTTGAGCGCAGAGCGGTCGAACAACTGGCCAGTTTCAGGATCACGGTACTCTTGATCTTGAATCCAGAAGTCGGCGTAGGTGACGTAGCGGTCAAAGATGTTTTGACCATATTCGGAGTAAGACTCCAAGTAAGCGGTTTGAATCTCTTTACCGATAAACTCAACATAGCGTGGCACTAGGTAGCCTTTAAGGAACTCAAGGTATCGCTCTGCGGTTTCTTGAGGGAACTGCTCACGCTCAATTTGCTGTTCGATAACGTAGAACAGATGCACTGGGTTGGCGGCCACTTCCGTTTGGTCAAAGTTGAATACACGGGACAGTATTTTGAACGCAAAACGGGTAGACAGGCCCGACATACCTTCGTCGACTCCAGCAAAGTCGCGATATTCTTGATAGCTTTTGGCTTTTGGATCGGTATCTTTTAGCGTTTCGCCATCGTAGACCCGCATTTTCGAGAAGATAGACGAGTTCTCTGGATCTTTGAGGCGAGACAAAATACTGAACTGCGACAATAGCTCTAAGGTGCTCGGAGAACATGGCGCTTTGGACAGCTCGGAGTGATCGAGTAGTTTCTGATAAATCTTAACCTCTTCAGATACGCGCAAGCAGTATGGCACTTTTACTATGTATACCCGGTCAAGGAAAGCTTCGTTGTTTTTGTTGTTACGGAAAGTCTGCCATTCCGATTCGTTAGAGTGAGCCAGAATCATACCGTCGAATGGTAATGCTGAAAGACCTTCGGTACCGTTGTAGTTCCCTTCCTGTGTAGCGGTCAAGAGAGGGTGCAGCACCTTGATTGGGGCTTTAAACATCTCGACAAATTCCATCAGACCTTGGTTGGCTCGACACAAGGCGCCGGAGTAACTGTAGGCGTCTGGATCGTTCTGCGAGAAATGCTCGAGTTGGCGAATGTCGACTTTACCGACCAAAGAAGAGATGTCTTGGTTGTTTTCATCCCCCGGCTCAGTTTTAGCGATGGCGAGTTGGTCAAGAATGGAAGGACGCACTTTGACCACTTTGAACTTGGATATATCGCCGCCAAACTCATGCAGACGCTTCGCTGCCCAAGGAGACATGATCGAGCGCAGATAGCGCTTGTCGATGCCGTATTCTTGCTTGAGCAACTCACCATCCTCGTTGACATCGAATAAGCAGAACGGATGGTCATTGACCGGACTACGTTCGCCGTTGGCGGAGAGTACGTAGATCGGAACTTGTTGCATCAGTGCTTTTAGTTTTTCCGCCAAGGAAGATTTACCACCGCCAACAGGACCGAGTAGATATAGGATTTGCTTGCGCTCTTCCAGCCCTTGAGCGGCATGTTTTAGGTAAGAGACAATTTGCTCAATCGCTTCTTCCATGCCGTAGAAATCTTTAAATGTTTCGTAACGCGAGATGACGCGGTTAGAGAAAATACGACTTAGGCGAGGATCTTGCGCGGTATCGATGAGCTCTGGTTCCCCAATGGCCATCAGCAGCCGCTCTGCGGCGTTAGCATAAGCACTCTTGTCATCTTTACAAAGAGCAAGAAAATCTTGTAGCGATAACTCCTCGTCCTTGGAGGCTTCGTAGCGCGCTTGGAAATGGTCGAAAATACTCATAATGAATTCCCCTCTGAACTTGTCGAACTGACAATAAACCCGCATAGAAAAGCAAATCCTTTCTTATATAATCCTAGTTGGCTTTTAGAATTTTGCTTAAAAAATATGTGTTTAATTGCAATCTGTGACTAGAGCCCGCTGCCCGAGACCTACAATTTTCGCCACGCGGCGTTAGTCATTTATCCCACTGATTATTCCCATCAAAATCATCAGCGCTATCGAGCTAGTTAAACAATGATTGTCGCGACGAATGATTTGACCCACCACTATTATTAGTACGCTCAATAATGACAGTGAGATTATGTGTCCTAGGTTGAAAATTATATTTAGATATGAAAATCGACTCGTAATACGCTGTCGTAGCGAGCATCGAACTTCTATTCTTGCAGAGTTTATTTGTTAACTTTCGATGCAGATCATGATTTATTTTTGACCTAAAAATATAATGCTAGAGATCAAATAATTGATTGCATAATTAAAATTAAAGTGAACTAAGAATGTTAAAAAACCTATCGTTAAAAAATAAGCTCGCGATTTCTGCGAGCCTTGCCATAGTCATCGGGGGACTGTTGGTTGAGGGGTTGTCTTTTCGCGCAGCATTAGAGCGGCTCGATGTGGAAGTAGAGCAACGCTTGCAAAGCACCACCTCTTCTTACAACCAATATGTGTCGGACTGGATTCTCTCCAAGGAGCGGGCACTGACTTCGCTGTCGCAAGAGTCTCAGCGCGAATCGATTGTGACCCACTTACAACAGGTCAAAAACTCAGCGGGTTTTGACAACGTGTTTCTCGCTTATCCTGACGGTACGCAAGACAACGCCAATGGCGTCGTGTTGCCACCGGGCAATGACGATCCAAGAAAGTGGGGCTGGTATACCAATGCGGTTAAGCAGCCAAGCAAAGTATTCATGGATAACCCGACTGTAGCCGCGGCTACTGGGGCGAACGTGGTCTCACTGGGTAAAGCGCTTAATCTACATGGACAACAAGTGGTGCTGGGTGCTGACGTTGAAATCACAGACATTGTTGGCGGAATCGAAAAGGTTATCTTGCCTGGAGAGGGATACATGTTCATTGCCAACAAGCAAGGCAACGTGTTTGTCCATCAAAATACTAAGCTACTCAATCAGCCCGTCACTGAGCTTGGTTTATCGAGCGCAATGATCCAGCAAGCTTCGAACAGTGGTCAGGATATCTATGTTGATATCAAAGGCCGAGAGTCGGTGGTTTACGCACAAAAGATCGAAAATACCGACCTAACAACTGTTGTTGTTGTTGATCGCCAATCGTTGGTTTCACCGCTGTTTAGTGCTGTTTGGGGTCAACTTTTGGTCACCGGCATCGTCGTGGTGGTGTGTATTGTACTGTTCAACATTCTGTGTAACATCTTGTTCAGACCTCTGAATAATGTATCGTCTGCCCTAGAGCAAATTGCTAATGGTAGTGGTGACCTCACTCAACGTATTGACGTTGAATCCAATGACGAAGTGGGTAAGCTGGCGCATAACTTCAATACCTTTGTCGGCAGTTTACAACAGTTGATTGGCCACATTCGTGAACAATCGCACCAACTCAACCAACAGTCCGATTTGAGCACCAGCCGAGCACAAAGCGCGGTGGATGAAATCAACCATCAGCAGCAAGAGATCACTATGGTCGCGACTGCAGTGACTGAATTGGCCAGTGCGACGCAGGAGATTGCCTCCCACGCCGAGCGCACAGCACAAGCGGCGCAAGACTCTACATCGAGCACTGACAATGGGCATCAGTTGGTCGAACAAACCAAAGGCTCAATCAACAAGTTGGCCAGTGAACTGCAAAGCGCCAGTGACGTTGTGGGTGAATTAGAGCGACATGGTCAAGAGATCTCAACCGTACTGTCGACGATTCAAGATATTGCTGAACAAACCAATTTGTTGGCGCTTAATGCCGCGATTGAAGCTGCCCGAGCGGGTGAACAAGGTCGAGGCTTTGCGGTGGTTGCAGACGAAGTACGGGTGCTCTCGCAGCGCACTCACTCTTCTACCGAGGAGATCAATAAAACCATTACTGTATTGCAAGAGACTACCGCGCGTGCTGTATCGATTATGAGCAGTAGTGCCGATTTGGCGGGTCACTCGGTCTCGGATGCTGATCGAGCGGCGAATGCGTTGGCTGAGATCAATACAGCAGTGACACTAATCAGTGATATGGCGACACAAATCGCTACCGCTGCCGAAGAGCAAACCCACGTCACTAGCGAGATCACACAAAACATTACCTCAATTAAGGATGTAGCGGATCAATTGGTACACGGTGCTAATGATAGCTCTCAAGGCGCTTACGAGGTTAAGAGTCAGGCTGAGGCCTTAAGCGCGAAAGTGGCGACGTTTAAACTGTCGTAAGGTAGGAATATTGAGTTGATCAGTGAGTGATTCAGATTAGTATTCAACAAAGAAAAATGGGGCCGTTTGGCCCCATTGTTTTATCAGTAGAGTGCTTAAGCGTTAAAGATCTGTTTAAGTTCATTGGCACACAAATGGTACTGCCTTGGGCACTTGCGCCATGTTGTAAGCATACGACGATATTTTTCTAGCATTGGCATTTGCGCGTTAAAGTGATGTTCACCTTTATCAAACTGAGGGTAAAGGCCTTCAGAGTCCACCAAGAAACGGACGTAATTCACCAGTTGCGCTTCTGAGGCGATATCAAAGCCCAAGAAGGTGAGTCGACGCTGATCCACCTCTTTTTGCTCCTGCTCTGTTAGCATCTTGTTCGATTCTTGCATCGCATGGTACATCTCCATGATGTCGATGACTTCGCGACACTCTGCTTCCACTAAGCAGCCAAAATCTTTGTTAAACTCGCTCATCTGCAGCTCATAGCCACGTTCGACAATGGTCTGTAGACGTTGATACTTGGCAGCGTTTGCAGGATCCATTTGTGACATTAAGTAGTACTGATTTGACAAAATCAGACGTTGAGCGTTAGTCATTTCCATAGTGGCCTCACTAGTACAATCTAATACATTTTTAATGTGCTTAGGTTAACGTTTCCCGTTACGCTGAAACATGATCTCAACACATATTTAATAGGAAAAGCACACTCATTCAGCAAGATTTATTCATCATTATTGTGGTAATGATTGTAGATATAGTCTCTATCAGAAAACACGCGTAGCAGTTCGGGTTTAAATACTGTCAGCATCGCTGCGGCCATGCCGTTAATCAGACCTTCAGGAAATGCCAGCAGTGGAGTGAACATCAAGTAATTGCTGTAGATGGTTTGCCAATCGTAGTCAGTAACAAACAGGTAGTAGATAGAATTTATCAGCAGGTGAAGCGTGCCGGTGAGTGCGCCATTGATAAAACCTGCGACAAAAATAAACACAAAGATGTTGCGCGGAAGGTAGTGATAGCTGAGCAGAAACACGCTGTAACTGATCAATATGGGTATCAGTGCGGAGAAAACCAAAAACTCCGGTATTTCATGCCAGTTAAGCGGCCCTAACATGGTCATCAGAAGCGTGATAGGCAGTGATAGGGCAAAAGCGCTGCGCCAGCCATACATTAAGGTTAAACTTGTGAGCCCGAGAAAGTGAATGGCCAGGCCTGCTTTTACCCCGGCTTCTGCCGACCACAGTGCCCAGTAGATAACGATAACGGCGAAGGTAATGTGTTGGAAAGCTCGCTCTGTCTTTAGTTTGTTGAGCATAACCCGGGTAGCGTCGCGCCAAACTAGAGCGATTGTCATTAAAACCAACAGTAAGCAGACTAATGCACTTAGACTCAAAGTTACCCCAAAAAAAATACCAACAGACTTGTTGGTATTTTTTACGACTTTGTTGGCATTTGGTATCAGTATTTTACGTTAGAGTGATACTGCTCAAGGATTGAGACGACCTTGTCCATGGTCTCTTTGGATGGAGGACTGATCCCTTCAAGTGGGTATTCGACACCAAGCGCCTCCCACTTGTGGGCACCGAGTTTGTGGTATGGCAACAGCTCCACTTTTTCGATGTTATCCATATCCTTAATAAAATCGCCCAGCATATGTGCCGCTTCTTCATCGTCGGTATAACCAGGCACAACCACATAGCGGATCCAGGTTTTCTGGCCAATTTTGTGCAGGTAGCGGGCAAAGTCTAAGGTGCGTTTATTTGAAACACCGATGAAATCATGGTGAATCTCATCTTTCATGTGTTTTAAGTCGAGCATAACCAGGTCGGTCGCTTCGAGCACTTGGTCGATAACGTCGGTATGTTTGCGAATGTAGCCGTTGGTATCGAGGCAAGTATGGATACCCTCTGCTTGCGCAGCACGGAAAAAGTCGCGTACAAACTCAGGTTGCAACATTGCTTCTCCCCCTGAGCAGGTGACACCGCCACCGGAAGCATTCATAAAGTGTCGATAAGATTTCGCTTCGTTAATGATCTCTTCAACGGTCACTTCTTTACCGCCATGAGTATCCCATGTATCTCTGTTGTGGCAATACATACAGCGCATTAAGCAGCCTTGCATAAACACAATAAAGCGAATTCCAGGACCGTCTACCGTTCCACATGACTCGAAAGAATGAATACGACCAGTTGTTGACATGTGCTCATCTCGTCTTAGTTATTTATCCGTTATTTTATTACAAATGGTAGGGATAAAATAGGTTTTCTCGGCTTTGACAGGCAGAAAACAGGAATTAAGAAAAATTGGATTTATTTGCTAAAATTTATGTTATAAAAATGTACAAACAATATAAATAACAATAACAAACTACACTCACCGTCAGGCAAGGTGTTAAACATCTGATTGTTGCTGAAGGACTTTAAATATGGATATGCTTGCGCTCTCGCAGAAACAGAAGGTCACACTGTTTTTGCTCGTATTAACAATAGGATTTGCTTCACTCGCCTTTTTTACCTCTGAACGCTTGTCGCAAATGACCAGCCAATACCAAAGCAGCGCCGATATTGCATCGGGGTCGCTGTCAATTTACCAGACACAAAGCCAAATTCTCACCCTCGGCGGCGACTTGGACACTATGACCGGGGCCAAGGTTTCAGCCACGATAACTCGCATTGAGGATATTGTGACGGCGATTGATCAAGATGCCCAGTTCCTCAGACAGGTTGGCTTGGTCAGTCAAGGCGAGCAACTCACTCAGAGTGTGGTTGACTTCAAAGACGCGGTATCGCCCTGGCTGTCGATGAAACAGGAACTCGGCTTTAATATTGATGAAGGTAAGTTAGGTCAGTTAAAACAGTTGGCCCTGACAATAGAGCAAAAAATTGCTGAAACCGGAATGGTTACCTTAAACTCTGACTTTCAGGCGATGGTGAAAGCGCAGCAAAATTACTTGCTGCAGCCTACCGAAGACAACCTCAAGTTGTTCAACCGCGCTATGGCTGCTTTTGAAAGTATGTCGAATGTTTACGCTATGTTAGAGCTGTATGAAAAGGAAATCGAACAGTACAAACAAACCTTTGCCAGCGTCAGTGACATTTCCAAGCAGCTTGCGAGCATTGAGAGCAAGGTCGCAGTGACCAAAGTGAATATGACGCAATTAATTGGGTCAATTACCTCAGAGCTTGGCGGTATCAGCGCCGACTATCAACATGTTGCAGAAAGAGCCTCAAAGCAGACGTTGTGGTCGATTCTGGTCGCGTGTGTGGTGCTTGCTGTGTTTACTATCGCTATTTCAGCCATGCAGAGTGCCTCTCTATCGCGCTCACTCAATCGGACTAAAGAGATCTTGAGCAGTTTGTCGAAAGGGGATCTGTCACAGCGAATGGAGCAAAGCAAAAACCCTAACGATGAGTTCAATCAGCTTGCCACCAGTATTAATCAGAGCTGTAATAATTTAGGCGAGCTAGTTTCTGGGGTTCAAAGTAGCAGTATGGCACTGACTAGCAATGCGGTAGAGCTCAATCAGGGGCTAGACAGACTTGCACACCATCAATCTGAAGTGTTGGGCCAAACTCAATTGCTTGCCTCGGCGACAGAGGAGGTCAGTGTGACCACGCAAGAGGTGTCAAATTCGCTTGAGTTCGTTGCCGAAATCAGTCGTTCTTCAACTCAGTCAGCAGAAGAAGGCGGCAAAGTGATCTCCGCCGCCATTGGTTCACTTGATGAAGTTGGGGCGATATTAACCTCAGCTGCTGGTCATATTAAGCAGCTCGAAGAGGCCTCGTCGAAAGTCGATTCGGTGATGGAAATTATTAATGGTATCGCCGAACAGACCAACTTACTCGCATTAAACGCCGCCATTGAAGCGGCAAGGGCAGGCGAACAAGGTCGAGGCTTTGCCGTGGTCGCTGATGAGGTGCGCAGCTTAGCAGTGAGAACCGTCGATGCAGTCTCAGAGATCTCAGGAACCATTGATACGATGAAGAAAGAGAGCGCAGAAGTGATTCAGTATATTGGCCAGTCTGAGTCATCGATGGCGGCAGGGCGAGAGCGTGGTCAGGAAGCAATGGATGCGCTCAAGCTTATCACTGAAAAAGCCGATGAAGCGTCGCACCAAACCGAGGTCATCTTCACTTCTATCAAAGAATTGGCGACGACCAGTCAGTCGATGGCGGACAATATGACCCAGATTTCGTCGGCGATGAAAGAGCTAGAAGAGAACAACGAGCAGTTACGCAATGTCAGTGGTGTGGTTGAAAAACGCTCAGAGAGCCTTAACCAAGAGTGTCAGAAGTTCACGATCTAAAAAAATGCGTACAGAGTGAACGCGCCAGTGCCGTAAACGGTATCTGGCGCGTTTTTGTAGTCGGGGGTCTTAACTGAGGTGGTCACAGCGATACCAAAATCTTGATTGTACCAAGCAAATCCTGCGACCGCACTAGCTTGGGTTTGCTCTAGCCTTACGTCATACTGACTCGGATCTTGCCCCTGATTGCGCGCATAGCGAATGACTTCGGAACGTTTGCCCTCAATGGTTATATCGTTGAAACGATACCGCGCTTTGACACCGGCAAACACGAACCATGCTTGGCTTGAGTTTGCGATCATGCTAGGGCGAAAAGGTTGTTCGCTATCAATGTTCGCCGCGCCCATATTATTCGCCAGATCGGTGCCCCAACGAAGCATGAAACCGGTCGACACATCACTGCGAAAATTTCCTGCATTTGCCTCTGACAGATTGGATAGCTCCCAATTTTCTTCCGCACCTTGGCTATTGCGCCACAAATTAAAGTGATGGAGGTAACCTAGGTTGGCGACCCATTTATCATCGACCTGATATGCCCAACCGCGTGGCTTAACCGAGTCGGTAATATCATGAACGAAATTTTGTCCTCGTTCGGCCAACGAGTTCTCACCAGTAGTGCCTAAGGTCAAGGTTGCTCGATGGGCGTGATTTATAGTCAGGCTGAGGTAATTGAGCTCAGCATAAAGGAGTCCTGCGTAGGGGCGATCATTGGCAATGGGAATCGTCGCTTCGAGTTCTGCTGGAGTATAGGTTTTATGCCCCAGGACCAACTCAAATTTATCTAGGGATTGCACTCCCCAGTAAGAGAAACTGAGAGGGCGAAATAGTGTATAGGGTTTAATAACGCTGGTGGAATAACTCAAAAACAGACCATTAGTATAATCCTGGTCGACGCCGAATATGCCATCGTTATCGACAGCAAAGCTAATAGTGGTTCTATCTGAGGCAATACAGGCTGTCGACGCCAATAAGGCAACGGCTGTGGTTAACAAGTGGCGACTATATAACCTCATGAAATAGCGCTCTCTCAATTAGGTGCCTGATAATAAAAGGATTAGCCTTAGGCAGGAAAAACGCAAGTCGTGAGAGGTTAAAGGGTGAGCGGCGAAAGGGTTCGGTGGTTATTGATACAAAAAAAGCCCTACTAAAAAGCAGGGCTTGTCTATTCATCAGCTGAGAATTATAGAGACTCAGTGAAGGTACGGGCGATAACGTCTGCTTGCTGCTCTGCAGTTAGCGAGTTAAAGCGTACTGCATAACCAGAAACGCGGATGGTTAGCTGAGGGTATTTCTCAGGGTGCTTAACTGCGTCTTCTAGAGTATCGCGGTTAAGAACGTTCACGTTTAGGTGCTGACCACCTTCGATACCTGCTTCGTGGTGGAAGTAACCATCCATTAGGCCAGCAAGGTTAGCACGTTGTGAACCTTCATCTTTACCTAGCGCGTTAGGCACGATAGAGAAGGTGTAAGAGATACCATCTTTCGCGTGAGCAAACGGCAGTTTACCGACAGACGTTAGAGATGCTACCGCACCTTTTTCATCACGACCGTGCATTGGGTTAGCACCTGGTGCAAATGGCGCACCTGCGCGACGACCGTCTGGCGTATTACCTGTCTTCTTACCGTATACCACGTTTGAAGTGATAGTCAGGATAGACTGAGTAGGAACAGCATCACGGTAAGTCTTAAGCTTACGGATCTTGTTCATGAATACTTCAACAAGCTCACAAGCGATGTCATCAACACGAGCGTCATTGTTACCGAATTTAGGGTAGTCGCCTTCGATTTCGAAGTCGATAGCTACGCCATCTTCGTCACGGATTGGTTTAACTTTCGCGTGCTTGATTGCAGATAGAGAGTCAGCTGCGATAGATAGACCAGCAATACCACAAGCCATTGTGCGGTAAACGTCACGATCGTGCAGTGCCATTAGTGCAGACTCGTAGCTGTACTTGTCGTGCATGAAGTGGATTGCGTTTAGTGCAGCAACGTACTGCTTAGCTAGCCAATCCATGAAGTGGTCTAGGCTGTTCCACACTTCGTCGAAGTCTAGAACTTCTGAAGTGATCTTAGGCATTACTGGACCAACTTGCATTTTCAGCTTCTCGTCAACACCACCGTTGATTGCGTAAAGCATAGTTTTCGCAAGGTTAGCGCGAGCACCGAAGAACTGCATTTGCTTACCAACAACCATTGGAGATACACAACATGCGATTGCGTAGTCGTCAGAGTCCATGTCTGGACGCATTAGGTCGTCGTTTTCGTACTGGATAGAAGAAGTATCGATAGATACTTTCGCACAGAACTTCTTGAAACCTTCAGGGAGCTGCTCAGACCAAAGAACAGTGATGTTTGGCTCTGGAGAAGGACCCATAGTGTATAGAGAGTTTAGGAAACGGAAGTTCGTACGAGTAACTAGCGTACGGCCGTCAAGACCCATACCACCCATAGATTCTGTTGCCCAGATAGGGTCGCCAGAGAATAGGTCATCGTATTCTGGAGTACGTAGGAAACGAACCATACGCAGCTTCATAACGAAGTGGTCAATCATTTCCTGAGCTTGTTCTTCAGTGATCTTACCTGCAGCGATATCACGCTCGATGAAGACATCTAGGAACGTAGAAGTACGGCCTAGAGACATTGCCGCGCCGTTTTGAGATTTAACAGCAGCTAGGTAACCGAAGTAAGTCCACTGAATCGCTTCTTGAGCGGTTTCTGCTGGACGAGAGATGTCACAACCGTATTTTTCGGCCATTACTTTCATTTGGCCAAGCGCACGGTGCTGCTCAGCGATCTCTTCGCGAAGCTGCATTGTCATTTGCAGGTCTTCACCGTTCTCAAACTTCTCTTGAAGAGAGGCGAATTGAGCCAGCTTGTCCTTCATTAGGAAGTCAATGCCGTATAGTGCTACGCGGCGGTAGTCACCGATGATACGACCACGACCGTAAGCATCTGGAAGACCAGTCAGTACGCCAGATTTACGACATTTTAGGATGTCTGGTGTGTAGATATCGAAAACGCCAGCGTTGTGCGTTTTGCGATACTCAGAGTAGATTTTTGAGATTGCTGGGTCTAACTCGCGGCCGTAAACTTTGCATGAACCTTCAACCATACGGATACCACCGTTAGGGATGATTGCACGCTTAAGAGGAGCATCAGTTTGTAGACCAACGATAGTTTCTAGGTCTTTCTCGATGTAACCCGCGTCGTGAGCAGTGATGGTAGAAATCACTGAAGTATCAAAATCAACAGGTGCGTGAGTCGCGTTTTCCTGCTTGATACCTTCCATTACCTTAGCCCAAAGCTTGTTAGTCGCTTCAGTACCTTCAGAAACTAGGAAAGACTCGTCGCCTTCGTACGGAGTGTAGTTCTTCTGGATGAAGTCGCGAACGTTTACTTCGTTTTGCCAATCACCTGCAGCAAAACCTTCCCAAGCTTTAGCAAATTGCTCTGCCATGACATACCTACCTTTTTAGTAGAAAAAACACGTACCTAGTCAAACCGTTGAGCCAGTAAGACCCTCAACAAACCGTGAGGCGGTACACTCTTATGAATAACAATATGTATAGTCTTTAATTTCGATTATCGATAGTGAGAACAAACTATAAATATTGTCATTTTGTGTCATTGGGATGACTAACTTGGTAGCCAGAGTAATCTAAAATTTTTTTGCAAACCTTAAACTAAATCAATAAATGACACGTTTACTAAAATTTTTTTAAGGTAACTGCCCAATACTAAAAAAAAGTTGAGAGCCAAAATTGGCTCTCAACTTCAGAAAAGCGTTATAGGAATGCTGGGATTCCGTATTGGCCTTCTAACATACCGACTGCAAGCATAGCGATCAAACAGATTGCTAGAACGCCAACAGGGATAACAATTTTGTCGACGAACGATAGACGTGCAGCGCGCTCTTTGTCGCCGATTAGGCCATTGTTGTCCAATAGCATGGTTAGCGCCCACGCAAGTACAGGGTTAACAACCGCAGAGCCAAAGATACAGATACCTGCCGCTTGAGAATCTTTTGAGTCTTTCACCATCTGCATGCCGGCTTCGAGTAGTGGTAGAGATACACCAACGAGCAGTGCAACGCGCATAACTGGTGGCCATACTGCGATATCCATCGGGAAGCCAAGAACAGCGATGATCATCACTAGAAGACCTAGGAGGATAGCACCACCAGGAATAGGACGCTTCGCGATTGCTGCTGGGATCATGTACGTACCCCAAGATGAAGTGATGTTACCACCACCAACCGCAGTACCCACCATTTGGCGAACTGAACACATGGTCATCGTATCATCGACGTCCATAAGTACTTTTTCAGTCTTCTTAGGGTAGTTCAGTTCTTGGAAGATACGGTGACCCAAGAAGTCAGGCGACCACATTGCTACTGCTAGGATGGCAAAGGGTAGAGATGCAATAAAGTGCTCAGCGTTTGGAAGACCGAGCATCCAACCTTGCTCTGTGCTGCCCCACCAGTAAACAGGGTTTAGGTTAGGAAGACCAGTTTCAGTAACGAATTTGATGTCGAAACCTGCACCTAGGACTAGTGCAATAACCAAACCTGTGAAAGCACAGACTGGAATGGCCAACCAACGTTTGTTTACCTTAGCTAAGAAAGCGTAAAGTGCGATCGTCACAGCAAGAACAATCAAACCGACATAACCCATGCTGCCTGCGGCTACCGTGTCAGACTGTAGACCCACAGCCCAAGACTGGATTGAGTTGATTTGGCTCATGGTGCCGGTCAAACCGAGGAAGATTAACAAGCCGCCCGCAGTACCTTGCGAGGTTAAGTTGACCAACTTAGAGCCACCTTTAAGGAAACTCAGTAGTAGACCGAACACACCGATGAGGATGGCCAATGCAAGAGGGTGGGCACCAGCAAGAGCAATGGTACCGATAAGAGGGATCATTGGGCCGTGGTTACCGGCGAGGTTGGCTTTAGGGTTAATGAAGCCCGATGCTAAAACACAGAAAAGGAGAGCAGGAATTAGCATTTCCACTCGAGCTACTTCAATAGCAAACTCTTTGCCTAGATTGACGTGGTCCCAAGCAGCAGTTAGGCCTTCAGCCCAAGACATCATGACCGCAGAATACATCGCGATGATGCCGATAGTACCGGCGAGTGCTGGAACTAAGTCTTCAAGCTCAAAACGGAAATCACGACCTGGCAAGTTCAATCCGAAGCGACGTGGCTTCATGATTTGGAGTTCGTGGTCTAGGTAGTCTGAACGGTTTGCAAACTCAGAAGCTGGGCGATGAAGCTCTTTATAGCTCTTGTTTTCGATATCCGAATCAGAGTGCGGTTGTTTGACTGCGTCTGACATAGATTCCTCATATTCAAAATTGTTAATAATTCTTCAAAGAACGACCCGATTATTGTTTTGTGTCGGTCATCCACTAAAAACCTGATACAGCTTGCTGTAGTTGACTCTCGCTCTCTTCATGTAGCGCGCTAACTATGTGCTAAAGCATAGAAGATTGAAAGACAAAAAGTGATGTTAATTGAGGCTTTTATCTTTTCGCCGAGTTTAACGTGCTAACCCTTATCAATGATTGATTTAGATCACTTTATGAAATGTTGTGAAAGAAAACTACACAACATTGCGTCATGAAGATTAACAAGTTGGTATTCGGTGAAACTAAATTTCACAATGTTCATTAAAATAACAGATACCTACAGAGCCACGTTGACTTTGTGCTGTGAGTTAAACTGACAGGTTGCACTGAAGTTGCGTTAGATCTTGTTTTTATAAATTTGTTAACTATTGCTTGTTGTTGATAATTTGCCTTGTAAATGGTTTTATGCGTCAAACAAAGCTTTTTTAACTATTTGGTGCATTATTACTCATATAAAGTGGCTATATATTGCTGATTTATAGGTTAATAATTTGTTGCATGTTGGGCGGGGGAGTGCTAGTTTGTATCGAAATATGGGTGGAACCCAAAAACCAGTTGTTCGCTTTTGGCAAATCACTGGGAATAATAAAGACAGGGAGTAATAGCGCATGAAAGATGTACCAGCGCTGGACATAAAAGAACTGCACAAAACATTTGGACAAAATGAAGTTTTAAAGGGCATCTCGTTGGAAGCCCACAAAGGGGACGTAATATCGATTATCGGTTCTTCCGGTTCTGGTAAAAGTACTTTTCTTCGATGCATCAACCTACTTGAAACGCCTACCGCCGGGGAAATTTGGGTCAATGGCGAATTGATTCAAATGAAAAACAACCGCCAGGGCGAGGCCGTTCCTGCCAATGAAAAACAGGTGCAACGCATTCGCTCACGCCTTGCAATGGTTTTCCAGGGCTTCAATCTCTGGTCGCACATGACCGTGTTGGAAAACGTCATAGAAGCGCCTGTCCACGTGTTGGGTGTACCCAAAGCTCAAGCCTTAGAAAATGCAGAAATGCTGCTTAAAAAAGTCGGCCTTTACGAGCGCAAAGACTACTACCCTGGTCACCTTTCGGGTGGTCAGCAGCAACGCGCCGCCATTGCTCGAGCGTTAGCGGTTGACCCAGAAGTCATGCTATTTGATGAACCAACATCCGCACTTGACCCTGAGCTTGTTGGTGAAGTTCTGGGGGTTATGCGTGATTTGGCCGAAGAGGGCCGAACCATGCTTGTGGTGACGCATGAAATGGCGTTTGCCCGCGACGTATCGAATCACGTTATGTTCTTGCATCAAGGATTGGTGGAAGAGCAAGGAAACCCAGCTAAACTGTTCACTAACCCTGACTCTGAGCGTTTACAGCAGTTTATCTCTTCAATTTACTAATCGCCGCTGCGCGGCAAACACAACAAACAAAGCAATCACAAAAATAATCTCAATCACAGGAGTATGGAAATGAAAAAGTGGTTATTAGCAGCAACTCTAGCAGCGACAGCTGTATCGGGTATGGCCCAAGCGAAAGAATGGAAAACGGTTCGCTTCGGTATTGAGGGTGCCTACCCTCCGTTTAGCTGGACTGAAGCAGATGGCTCTCTAAAAGGCTTTGATGTGGACATGGCTAACGCTTTGTGTCAGGAAATGAAAGTTGAATGTAAGATTGTTCCTCAAGATTGGGACGGCATCATTCCTTCACTACTTGCACGTAAGTACGATGCAATCATCGCAGCAATGTCTATCACTGAAGAGCGCAAGAAAAAAGTCGACTTCACTGGTAAGTACGCGCAAATCCCTAACAAATTCATCGCTAAAAAAGGCGCTGGCCTTGATTTTGACAACCTAGACGGTCAAAAAATTGCGGTTCAACGTGCAACAACACACGACAAATACCTGACTGATAACTACGGCGATAAAGTAGAAATCGTTCGTTACGGCTCTTTCGATGAAGCTTACCTAGATCTTGCAAACGGCCGTGTCGTTGCGGTACTTGGTGATGCATCAGCGCTTGAAGAAGGTGTGCTAAACAAAGCAGGCGGTGACGCTTATGAGTTTGTTGGTCCTGCACTGATGGATCCTAAATGGTTTGGCGAAGGTATGGGTATTGCTGTACGTAAGCAAGACAAAGACCTAACTCAAAAGCTAGATGCAGCTATCGTTTCTCTACGTGAGAAAGGTATCTACCAAGAAATCGCTGCGAAATACTTTAAATACGACGTTTACGGTCAGTAAACGCTGTTAAGCGGCCGTTGGTTCTTGTTCCTTGGAGTAGAAGCCAACGGCCGAGTTTTATAAAGTTTAGGGATCAGGAACTTACCTATGCTGGATCTACAAGGATATGAAGCCTCGATATTAAAAGGGGCAGTAGTGACCATTGAAGTTGCCCTGTTGTCGTTAATTCTGGCAATGATTCTGGGCATGCTGGGCGCACTTGCAAAAATGGCCCCTTATCGCTGGGCTCGCGCGATTGCGACACTTTACACCACGGTAATTCGTGGTATTCCCGACCTAGTCCTTATGATGCTGATTTTCTTCGGCGGACAAATTCTTCTCAACAACAGTTTATATGCGATCAATGAGAGTCTAAATGAGTGGTTCGCTTCAAGCGATCCTAATCACGAGTGGACATCGTACCTACCTGACTACATTGATGTCAGTCCATTTATCGCTGGCGTGTTGACGATTGGCTTTATTTTCGGTGCCTACATGGCTGAAACGTTCCGCGGTGCCATTATGGCAGTGGACAAAGGGGAGCTAGAGGCCGCGAAAGCGTATGGTATGAGTTCTGTGCTGGCGTTTCGACGCATTCTGTTGCCACAAATGATTCGACATGCATTGCCAGGGTTTGGTAACAACTGGTTAGTTTTGCTTAAAACCACCGCGCTGGTCTCTATTATTGGTTTAGAAGACATGGTGCGTATGAGCTCTCTAGCGGCTGGCTCAACAAAAATGCCGTTCACCTTCTACATGGCTGTCGCGATTATTTTCCTATTCTTTACCAGCGTTTCCACCGGGTTTTTGAAGATGGTCGAGCGCAAATTCAGTATTCACGCGAGGTAATAGAATGGACTTTTCGTTAATTATTGAAAGCTTCCCTATCTATCTAGACGGCTTATGGACCACAGTTTGGTTGGTATCACTGGCGTTGGTTATCGGCCTGTTTGTTGCCATTCCGCTGGGGATTGCTCGCAATAGCCACAACTACCTAATCAATGGGCCAAGCTGGGCATTTATTTACTTTTTCCGTGGTACGCCACTTCTGGTGCAGCTTTACCTGATTTACTACGGCATGGACCAGTTTTTTCCGGTTAAAGATACATTGTGGGAGCACGCGTGGTTTTGTGCGCTGGTAGCCTTTGTACTCAATACGGCGGCGTACACTGCAGAAATCATTCGCGGTGCGATCAACGGTTTGCCAAAAGGTGAAGTGGAAGCAGCCAAAGCGTATGGAATGAGTACTTTCAAGACTTATCGACGTGTGATTTTACCAAGTGCTTTGCGCCGTGCATTGCCTGCCTACAGTAACGAAGTGATCTTTATGCTTCACGGCAGCGCGGTGGCGGGTATTGTGACTATTGTCGACTTAACGGGTGCCGCCCGCTTGGTTAACTCGCGTTACTATGCACCGTTTGAATCCTTCTTAACCGCAGGCTTATTCTACATGGCACTGACTTTCGTCATACTGATGTGCTTTAAAGCGGCAGAGAAGCGCTTCCTCGCTTACCTAAGACCACTTAGCTAACAAACGAGCAAACAATCAAAAGGCTTCCATGTGGAAGCCTTTTTTGTGTGGTTAACTCAGAATGATGAGTATGGTGCCCGCTAAGGTCATCAGTATGTTGGCTATCGCATAGGTACCCGCATAGCCAAGAGCGGGAATCGTTGATTTCGCGTAGTCATTGACGATGTCCATTGCAGGGGCGCAGGTACGGGCCCCAATGATGGCGCCAAACAGCAGCGCACGGTTCATTTTTAGCAAGTAAGCGCCCACCAGGTAAGCGATGACCACGGGGACGACACTGACTAAAAACGCTAAACCAATCACCTGCGGGCCGACTTGCGACAGATGCTCAAACATTTTCCCGCCGGCACTGAGGCCAATCCCGACCATGAAGAACATCAAGCCCAGATCTTTCACCATGTTTAATGCGCCTTGCGGTACGTAACCAAAGGTCGGATGGTTGGCTCGCAAAAAGCCTAGCGTGATACCAGACAGCAGCAAACCAACCGCATTACCCAGTCCAAACGATACCTGACCAAAGGTCATGGTGATTAAACCAAACAGAATGCCAAGAATAAAAAAGCTGCAAAATGCCAGTAAATCAGCCATTTGGCTATGAATCGAAATAAAGCCGATTTTCTCAGCTAAACCATGGACGCGGCTTTTCTCTCCGCTCACCTGCAGCACATCACCCTTAGCCAGAACAATATCGAGATCCATCGGCATCTCGATTTGAGCACGGACGACTCGGTTAAGAAAACAGCCATACTCCGACAGATTCAGCTCGGACAGGCGTTTACCGGCAATCGAGTCATTTTTTACTACGATTTCTTCCTCTGCGATCCGCAAATCGAGTAGGTTACGGTCAAACACTTCTTTCCCGTTGCGAAAGCTTGGATCGAGTCGAGCATGGCTATCTGGAAATCCCACCAACGCAATCTCGTCGCCTTCTTGCAAAATGGCGTCGCCGTCAGGATGCGCTAAGATCCCATTGCGTCGAATGCGTTCAATATAACAACCGGTTTGACGATAGATGCCTAGTTCACGAAGGTTTTTGCCATCGGTCCAGTTGATCAGTTCTTGGCCGACTCGATAAGCGCGGATAATAGGCAAATACACCTTACGCTGCCCCGAGCTACCGATCCCGCGCTCTTGGGCGATTTGCTGCGCTGAGTCCGATAGATTTTGCTTTTGCAGTTTTGGCAGTAGCTTAGCAAACATGATCATGCTGATAAGACCGATAAGGTAGGCCATCGCATAGCCAACCGACAGGTTTTCAATCACCTGGCTAAATTCCATATTACGTGGAATGGTTGCGAGCCCTGAGTTCAAAGCATCTTGAGCACCAACTAACACCGGCGTTGAGGTCAATGCTCCCGCCATCATACCCGCGGATAAACCAAAGCCCAGACCTAAGTGATGGGAGGCAACATAGGTGATGGAGAGTGCTGTGATGAGCACCACCATGCTCAAAATGAAGTAGTGCTTACCATCTCGGAAGAAGATACCAAAGAAGTTTGGGCCTGCCTCTATACCGACACAGTAAATAAACAGCATAAATCCAATGGTGAGTGCGTCGGCGTTAAAGGTGAAGCCGAGATGGCCCATGATTAACGAGGTAATTAATACACCGATTGAATTACCGAGTTGCAGGCTACCGAAGCGGATTTTGCCAATCGCTAGTCCGATAGCGAGGACAACAAATATAAGTAGGATAGGGTTTTGTTCTAGCAATAGTACGACGTCAATGTTCACGGGCGATTCTTGTGTGGCTGCCGAGCGGAGTATGGTTGCGCGAATTGTAGCTGAATGAGGCTAAAAATTAAGTGAAATATTTTATATTTTACCATTAGTTTACCGACAAGTAGCTCAGCTAGACGCGACGGCGATAGATTGAGTCGCAGATACTAAAAAGCCGCGATAGACGCGGCTTTAAAAGAAAGGGGGGTAATTACTCGTCAAACAGACCAAGATGCTCTTTAGCGTACGCTTCAAAGTCATCACAGCCGCCAATGTGCTCTTGGTCGACAAAGATTTGCGGTACGGTTTCTACAGGTTTGCCCACGGTTTTCTCAAGATCGGCTTTTGAAATCCCTTCAGCGTGGATATCAACATAACGGTAGTTGAAATCATCGCGTTTTGCTTTCAGTGTTTCCGCGTGCTCTTTTGCACGAACACAGTAAGGACAAGCTGGGCGACCAAAGATAACTACGAACATATTCAAATTCTCCTGTATTTTGTTACCTGCAACTATGCCCGATCCAAAAACGGAAATAAAGTGGCAAATGCCTGTTAGTTCAATAGGTGAAAGCTATCGGACAAAAAATGAACCTAGCACTCGGATTAGACGTATTGCTAGTGTGGATTAGGTCGATAAAACCATAATTTTAGAGCGGGTAATGACCACAAGTTGCACTGGGTCAAGTTTATTCTACGGCAGAAAAGGCAAGCTAACAGAGCGTGGCTACAGGGAGTGTTTTTAGCATGTTCCAGTTTATGACATCTAACCGGATTGTATTTGGGGAAGGGGCACTGTCGGCTTCTTTATCACTGTTAAATCAATATGGTTACAGCGTCCTTTTGGTGAGCGGTAAAAACTTAGCCCGAGCTGAGCCGATAGTGGAATACCTTAACAGCCAATCGATGCGTTATCAGCATGTGGCGATTCATGGGGAACCTAATATCACCATGGTTGAGGAAATAGCCTTAGCGGGCCGCAAGTTTAAACCTGATATGGTGGTCGCTATTGGTGGCGGTAGTGCGCTAGATATGGGCAAAGCGCTGGCCGCGATTATTCCCAATCAAGGCGATGTGTACGATTACGTTGAAGTGGTCGGGCGAAATGTGCCGCTCAAAACCAAGCCGCTGCCTTTTATCGCCATTCCGACAACAGCCAGCACTGGATCTGAGGTCACCCGAAATGCAGTTCTTCGCTCTGGGCAAGACCAAGTCAAGGTGAGCCTGCGTAGCCCTGATATGTTAGCTGACGTCGCTATCGTCGACCCGACCTTAACTTACGGCACCGATGCCGAGACATCTGCCCGCGGCGCGATGGATGCATTTACCCACCTTATGGAAGCGTATGTTTGCGGTGAGCCAAATCCACTCACCGACATGATTTGTGAAGAGGGGCTGCGAAAACTGAGCCACTCGATTTTACCTGCTTGCCAGGAAGATAAGCCGCAAGCGCGAAGTGATCTCTCGTTTGCCGCAATGTTGGGCGGTATGGCGATCACCAACGCGAAATTGGGCGCGGCTCATGGCCTCGCCTCGGCACTTGGCGGCAAGTTGAATGCGCCGCATAGCGTGATTACCGCGCGTCTCGCACCTTATGTGATGCAAGAAAACATCAGCGCAGCGGCAAAGGCGGGGCGCATCGACATTTTGGCCCGTTATGAGAAGCTCGCTCAAATCCTAACTGGGCGAATTAACGCCCACCATAATGACAGTGTGTTGTGGGTCAATATGATGCTCGACACGTTACCTTTACCTGAGATTGAACGCTTTGGTGTTTGCTCAACGTCGTTTGAGCAGGTCGCTGAAGACGCGCTGAAGTCGGTGGCAATCAAAGGCAATCCCATACCTCTAACTAAACCACGTTTAATGTATATCTTGTCGCAAGTGTGTCGTTGCGATGGTGAATGCGGCAGTGAGCAAAGTGAACACGCTACGGCTAGGGTAACGATTGTTCGTAAGGGATACCGCGAAGGGGAAGGGCGTTTACAAAGCAGTGAATGAACAAGGGAGCACTGAGTGCTCCCTGGTAATTAAAGTTGAGATAACTTGTCGTAGCGCGAGTCTTTCAGCACGTCCTTAACGCGCTTTAGGTTTTCTCTAAAACCAGAGCCACGGCGCAATGTAAAGCCAGTTGCCAGCACATCAATGACAGTCATTTGCACGACTCGGCTAGCCATTGGCATGTAAACGTCTGTATCCTCTGGCACATCCAGAGAGATAGACAGCGAGCTAGCTTTATCGAGCGGAGAATCTTTGGCAGTGATAGCAATCACAGTCGCGCCATTTTCGCGGGCGAGGTTAGCAATCTCGACCTGACTCTTAGTGCGACCCGTATGCGAGATCAGCACAATAACATCGTTATCAGTACAGTTGATACAGCTCATACGTTGCATCACGATGTCTTCAAAACAAGTAATCGGAATATTAAAACGAATAAACTTGTTTTGTGCATCTTTGGCTACGGCTGAAGAGGCGCCTAAGCCGAAGAATGAGATGCGTTTTGCCTGAGTAAGCAGATCGACCGCACGATTCACTTGCATCGGGTCAAGGCTATTTTTCGCCACATCTAAGCAAGCCATGGTCGATTCGAAAATCTTATGGGTGTAGGCGTCTGGCCCGTCGTCTTCTTCGACGTTACGGTTCACATAAGGTGTGCCATTGGCCAAACTTTGGGCGAGATGCAGTTTAAAATCAGGGAAACCTTTGGTATCCAGGCGACGGCAAAAACGATTGACAGTTGGCTCACTGACGTCGGCCATTTTCGCCAACGTTGCGATACTAGAGTGGATAGCAGTTTGCGGTGATGCCATAATAACTTCGGCAACCTTACGCTCGGACTTACTAAAATTTTCTAGATTTTTTTGAATTTTTTCTAATGTGTTCATAGTGTTCACGAGGGTATAGAGAACAACTCACTGGACATACCCGACAAAAAAAGGGTAACAAGCTGTTTCCCAAAAGGGTAAGTGCTGTCCAGCGCCATTGCATCAGTATAAACCTAAGCAAAAGGTTTACTACAACTTTTCTGTCATACAATTAGTCAATATATGACAAGCCTCAACAAAATTTTGTTTAAACTACAGAAATGGGCGCGCAATCGGCGAGTTCGTTGCGGAACTCGCCGGCTGCTGATAAAGAAATTACACTTTTTAAGAAAGAAAATTTCAGATTCAACCCTGTGGGGCCAAAATCGTTTCGACGGTTTGGTTGATTTGCGCCATCAGGTTTGGCGCTTGTTTAGCGATCTCGCGCTGCTCGGCCAACACGCTGCTCAATATATCGCGGCCGGTTAGCGGGTTGGCCAATACGACACGAAAAACAATGGTGTTTAACCGATCCCATTTCTCTGGGTTGAGGCGAGTCCGAGAGACAAACGACTTGCCGGTTTCACGCTGCCGTTTTTGAATAAATTTGGTTAATTCGTTCAGAAGCTCATTCAATTGCGCGCGTTGTTCAACACTTGCTTGGCTGAGTGCTTGTTGAACATGGCTAGGAATATAGCGATAGGTGAGCAGACATAGTTCAGGGTGAGAAACGAGCTCAAAATCCGCTTGCTGCTCTATCAACTGCGCAAAATACTGCGCTTTTTCAATGCTTTGGTCGATAAGTAGCTCATAGCCAGGTCGACTAATAATATGCATGGCCGCGTAGACCAGCATCGCCATACCAGAACGAGAGCCCTCTAGTGTATGGCTACCTAAATCTTTCGAACCTTTGCGCAGAATATACTGGGCATGGTGCTCAATAGACTTCATTGCGTCAGGCTGCTTAAACAGCACCATTCCTGCGCCCATCGGTATGTAGAGCTGCTTGTGCGCATCGATAGTGACTGAGTCAGCCATTTCGATGCCTTGCAATAAATGCCGATAGTTGTTGGACATCAAAGTGGCACCGCCCCACGCAGCGTCGACGTGGAAATGGCAATGCTCTCGCTGGCAAATGTCGGCGATCGCTTGAAGTGGATCGATGCTACCCGTTTCTGTCGTGCCCGCGACACCCACAACGGCGAACGGTTTAATATTATTGGCTTTTAGCTCTGCAATACGCTGTTCCAGCGCTTGTGGGCAAATGCGATTGTTTGAATCTGTTTTGACCGCCACCAAACTCTCTTGACCAATGCCCAGCACATCCGCGGCTTTTTTCAACGAGTAATGGCCACGTTCGGAGACCAGTACCGCTAACCCTTCATAGCCATAGTGTTTCATGGCTTTGAACAAGCCTTCTTTTTCGACGCCTGTGAAGCTGCCTTGCGCTCTAAGCGCATTATTTCGCGCTACCCACAATGCGGTAATGTTGGCGATAGTGCCACCGGAGCAGAAAGCGCCTAAAGAGTGATTGGCGCTATGCATCCATTGAGCATAAAAGTCATCGTTTTGGTTGTAGATGAGTCGGTGCAGCATCCCGAGCACTTGGCGCTCAAGTGGGGTAAACGCTTTGGATGTCTCGATTTTGACCAGGTTTTGGTTCAAGGCAATCATGATCTTAGACAACGGCATCAGAAAGTAGGGCAGAGCCGACGTCATATGACCAATAAAGCTAGGAGCAGAAGTATGCACAGACTGTGACACTAGCGTGTCTAACAGGTGCTGGGTATGATCCGAGACAAACTCAGGCTGTTCAGGAATCGAAGCATTCGAGAAGTCTTTTTCAATATCGCGCAGTGGTTTTTCTTCAGCAACGATGTGCTCGCGCAGAAACTTATTTAAGTTGCGAGAGAGTTCTTCTTCAATTTGGGTTAACGTTGAGTCCGGCCCTTCAGGTACTGTGAATATGCGCAATAAGCTCTCAAAATTCACATCAGCCGTTTTATGTTCCGTTATCATACAGCGACTTTGCTCTAATCGTTTTTCTTGCAAGCGGGACAATCTAAACGAAAACGGGAACAATGTCCCGTCTTAATTCTCGAATCTAAGTTTTATCCACGCCACATTAGTAGACTGAATCTGGATGAAAATCAGTGTCTACTTTTGACACTCGATCGTCTCAAGTTGTTGAATCGACTGGTTGTAGCGTTTTAACGCCGCATCGATTTTGGTCGGATGGCTGAGTAGGTCTGCAAACGCTGAGCGTAACTCATAGTTCTTTGGGTGTGGTTTAGATTGACGGTCATCGAACGTCACTTTCGCCAGTTCACCTAGCTCATCACCGCGGGACGCGAGAACCTTGATCTCTTTTTGTTCGAGTTGCAGCCAAGCTTCAACGGGCTGGCCAGTGGCAATCTTGCTTGGATCTTGCTCTAAGTAGTAATGAACGGCAGCGCGGTTTAATTCAAAGTGATGTTGGCGGCCTTTCAGGAACCAAGCACTGACTTCTGCTAGATCTGGATACTGCTCAGTCGTGAGTTGCGACAAGTCTTCGTACCAATGCAGTGAAGCGTCAATATATGCGTCGTACTTTTGTGATAAACAGGTGTTATCAGCCGCACTGGCCATTGAGGAGGCAGCGCCTAGCAGCAGTGCAACAAGAGTGCGTTTCATAGTGATTCCTTTTGAAGATAATTATTATAAGTGATTTTATTTAGCGTTTGCTAAAGTAATTGGGCTTAAGGGGCATGATATAAAAAGTTGGCCCCTTGATTCTGCGATCTAGCCTGCAAGAGAAACAAAGAATAACATCATAACAGGGACGAGCAGGCTCAAAATAAAGCCACTGACAATCGCAATTGGAACGCATCGGACACCGCCGGTGGTTTGAATCACAGGTAGGGTAAAGTCCATCGCCGTCGCACCAGCATAACCGATAGAGGTGCAGGGTTTGGTTCGGATAAATAGCGGGATCAGGACTAGGGCAATCAATTCGCGCAGTAACTCAATCATAAAGGAGGCACCACCATAAACGGGGCCAAATGCGTCACCCATCAAAATCCCTGCCAGAGAGTACCAGCCGAATCCAGAGGCCATCGCCAGCCCTTGAAACAAGTTGATTTGCAATATGGTTGCGGAGATCACTCCCCCGATCATTGAACTGCCTATGATAACGACTGCGATGACCATGCCATGCTTATTGAGCAGGATTTGTCGCAACGTCAATCCACTATTACGTAATTGGATACCAATAAAAAACAGCAGTAGGAACAAGATCCATTCGCTGGCGGTATCGACCCAACTCAGGTCAAACGGCAGCATTAGACCTATTACTAAGCCGCTACCAACCACCAAGATCAATTTGGCTGACTCGAGCGCCATTGATGAAAGCGGTAGCTTGGTATGGCTGGCATCGGTTTGAATGGGAAGCAATTTATCGACCAGCGGCAGCACCGCTAAATTTGATAAGCTCAAACAGGTAAAAAACACCGCAGTGGTTTTTAAAATCAGTTGCAGGTTTTGGCCCAGGTTGTCTAAAGCGGCCAGACTCAGTCCCATTAATGCCAGAATCACATAGATAAGGTTGGACGTGGCAGTATTGATTCGCTCAAGTGTGGCAGCGTTTGAAATGGCAATAAAATACCCCACCACGAGTGGGGCAAAAATAAATAACATCCCTGAGAACATGGTACATCCTGTTTAGTGGTTATAGGCCACTTGCGCTAATAAGTTCGTCTATCTGTTTGTTGAACTCAATATCACTTAAATTACTGAGATTGTACAGTATATCGGCGCCGGTCACGTCAAATTCAACGGTATGCTCATCAATTTTTTCGTCTTGGCGGCGGAACATCAGAATGTGGTTGGCGATACGTGCCACGTCTAAATAAGAGACGCTGACGTCGGATACTGCGAGCGTTTGGTTGGAGGCCACCTCTAGGAAATCGTTATCAAATCCCCAAGTTTCCAGCACTAACTTACTGGCATTCGAGCATTGACGATCAAAAATTTGAAACGCGATATCTTCGGCTAGATAGTTACCTTGTTCCAAGTAGTTATGGTACTCGTTGACGATACAGAATAGGCCAATGTCTGCCAACAAACCGGTCAGCAATGCTTTGTCTGTCTCTAAGTTATTGTAAGCGGGCGATGCCGAGTCTTTGAAGCCTCGGGTGACCAGTACCATAGTCGCGGCCAATTCACGTGAGTTGGCGGCGCTTTGACTCAAAATCTTGTTGCACGAATGGGTGAGGTTGACCGAGTGCTTCAACTGCTCAATCGCCTGTGCGGTAACAATATCTCGCACGCGCAAGATACCAAGTCGGGAAACGGCAGTGAGTAGGTCGGTACAGGTGATATTGCGACGATTAAAGATCACTGAGTTTGCCACCCGAATAACGATAGCGGCCAAACCTGGGTCTTCAAGCAAGCAATCTGCAACTTCAGAGATGGTGGTGGTGTCTTGGGTACAAAGTCGTTGAATCTTTAATACAACTTCAGGAATAGGAGGGAGAGAGATCTTGCGGTTCTTGATGGCATTCTCTATCAAACCCGAAAACTCGGATTCTATCCCTTTAATCAGCAGCTCACCGTTTTCTGGTAGCCAGTAGAATGATAGGTGGTTCATAGGCTTTATAAGATAATAATACTGCATACAGTGTACCGTTTCAGGTTGTATATTAGCAATCACTAGATTCACCAAAGTGATATTTTGCGTAGCGATTTATTTCTGCTCTCAACTTAACAAGAAAAGAATCAAAAGTTTGATTGTGTGATTGTTGTCTCAATGCTGAGTCGCTCGGGTGTCATTGATGTGATAAATGCACAGACTTAATTCGTTTCGTTAACTATCATTCTTGGTACGTAATCTCCTTAAGCGTCGCAAAACAAAATAATAGTGCTTGAGGTATTTCAATTTATTCGCTTAACACTGCTGCTATCTGGTGATCTCTACTAATCGGGGAATTTGATTAAGGATCAATGGATATGACAGAGCAAAATTTTATTCAATACGTTAAGAAATTTGGTGATTTTCAGAAACGTTCGATGTTTGGTGGTACCGGTCTGTTCAAAGAAGAGGCGATGTTTGCCTTATTGAGCAATACTCGCGTGTTTATTCGTGGTGGTGACAAACTCGATAATGAACTCTCTCAACTTGGTTGTGAGAAGTATCGTCATGTTAAAAAGCAAACCACTGCGACTGTAAATTACTATGATGTGACCGAACTTTTTGTCAGCAATGACAGCAGAATGGACCGTTTAGTCGAAGAGTCTATCGAATATTCTGTTTCGGAGCGTGAGTTTAAACGTTCGTCGGCCAATCGTCGTTTACGCGACCTACCGAATATGCAGTTGACGTTAGAGCGTATGGTCAAAAAAGCTGGCATAGAAGATGTTGAGACCTTCGTTCAACTTGGCGCATCGGAAGTGTTTTCCAAAGTGAAAGAGACTTATGGCAATGATGTTGATGTTAAGTTGCTGTGGAAGTTTGCCGGTGCTATCGAAGGCATTCACTGGAAATTGATCCAAGAACCACGCAAACGCCAACTGCTGGCAAATTGTCACTAACCCACTCTCAATCTCATCCTTTATTAGGACCGATTGCTCAGCAAATGGATTTGCATAAAAAAACCGAGGTGGCGACCTCGGTTTTTTGCTTTTTCCAGCTCAAGTTAGAACTTAAAGCGGGTGGTGAACATTAATTGATCACCATAGAAATCATTGATGCGCGCTTCACCGCCGAGAGAGAAAAGCTCTGTTGAGTGGAAACGAACGTAAGCAGAGCCAATCCACTTGTTGTTATCATCGATAGAGACGTAACCGCCTTTACCACCTACCTCAAGTTGTGGCCCTAACCACTGGCGAATGCCGAGGTTAAGCTCCATACCTGTATCGGTACCTTTACCGTAACCGCTGCGTGGCTCGTTACCTGTATCCACTAGACGCACTAGCATTTCGCCAGTGAAGTCGGCCCAGTTATTGATTGGGGCGTGGAAACCTAGGCCCGCCGCTGCGTCGTAGTCACCTTCAAACTCTGAGTCTGCACGGACAATAACGTGCGCATTGGGATGGATAGACTTACTCATCGCCGCTCCGAAGGTGACAGGGCTGGCACCGATACGAGCTTCGAGATAGTCATAACTGAAGTTGCTCATTACTGCTGGGCTGTTTGGATCGGTTTGAGCAAATGATTGACCCGTTGCAAGCACTAGGGCTGCAGCTAAGATTGTTTTACGCATATGGACGATAAACCTATATCTTGTTAATTTCCTTGGCCTTTAGCGACGTGTGCGCTACGACAACTAATTTGACATGATAATGCATCATTACAACTGTCACTATAGAAATGTCATTGTTTTGTCGTTATTAATTGGTTTATGCAAACAGCATGCCGATATTGGCTGTTTATTCACCGTAACTCACACGATTTTTTGCGATAGCTGCGAAAATTTGTTCGGTATCGAGTACCTGGGCCCAAGGCATCAGTTCGGGTTCGTTACCAATCATATAAGTGGTTAATTGATTTTTGACGATTTCCCTGAGTTCGTCGCCGCGCCAAGGCTTAGCAATATAGAAATCGAGGCTGGAGTGATTGACCGCTTCGACGGTATCTTCGAGGCCTGCTTGCCCGGTAAGTAGCAGCTTACGTGCCGTTTTGGTGTGTTCATCCTCATTGAGCTCAATCAAAAACTGAATGCCGGTTTGCTCTGGCATAATATGGTCACACAGTATCAGCGCCAATTTTACGTCTTCTGCTAGAGAGTCTTGGATCAAAGATTTCGCTTCGGCAACCGATTCAGCAGCTTCGAGGACAAAATGTTCTTCAAAACAATCGAGATCTTGAATCACGCTATCCAACACTTCACGTTCGTCGTCGACACATAAGATTAGGTATTTGTTCATTCGGGGCTCCTTGAAACTGAGGTGGCTTGGTCATATGGCAGCCAAACCGAAAATTGGCTGAATTGGTCGATTTCAGACTCAACGTCAATGCGTCCGCCATGGTGGTGAATGATCTGTTGGCAGACCGATAGGCCGATTCCTAGGCCAAAATTGCCTTCTTTTTTGGTGGTAAAGTTAAGGTTAAACATTTGCTGTTGGACATGGGCAGGGATCCCACAGCCGTTATCAGTGAACGAAATCACCGCCCATTGCCGGCCATCTTGTTCCGCCAATTGGGTTTCGATGATCAGATGTCCCTTGGCTGGGAAGGCGTCAATGGCGTTCGAGACTAAATTAGTCCAAACCTGCTGGAGGGCAATGGGTAAACACGGAATTGGAGGTAAGGCTTGATAGCGTTTCTCTACATCGTGAAACTTCAACTTGTTTTCAAAGATCACTAGGGTATCTTCGATGCCTTCATGAATGTCGACAATGTGGCGTTTCTCGTCGTCAGGACGAGCATAACCTTTGAGGCTACGCACCATATCGGCAATTCGGCCAGCACAAACGTTGATTGAACGCAGCGTACTGCCTGCTAAATAATAATCTTCTAGCCGTGTGAGTTGCTCGAGGCAAAGTTGCGGCTGGGTTTGTGCTTTGCTGAGCCAATCGCTGTGGTTTTCGAGCCCTAGCTTGACCAAACGCTTGGCAATTCGCCGGTCCGATACCTGTTGCTGAACGTCGCGAGTCAACATTCTTTCCGCAGCAGTAGAGCGAGGCCGCTGGGTGAGTCCCACTTTTAGCACGTCGATCGCATCAATCCCGACTTCATCGATAGAGCGGCTGTCGACCAAATGTTGGATTTTGTCGGTCAGTGTTTCAGTACCACGAAGGATCGCCGCAATGGGGTTGTTTAGTTCATGAGCAACACCTGCAACCAGTTGACCCAACATCGCCATTTTCTCGCGTTCGATCAGTTGCTGATGCGCCGACTCGAGTGACTCTAATGTCTTCTGTAGCTCGAGCTTGGTATTGATACTGCGTTGTAATCTGCGGTTGAAATGGCGCAATAACAGGTTAGTAAATAGAGGCAACAAAGTCATGTTGGAGTGCATGACTTTGGCAAACACCTCGCGATCGAGTTTAATCACTTCGGTTTTTGATAAAGTTATCGCGGTCGAGAAAGAAGGCTCTCCGGTTACAAATGACATGCCCCCAACGATGTTTCCTTGGGTATGGCGCACCACCTCGCGTTGCATGCCAATTTCGTCTTTTTTATACAGCGCCACTTCACCTTTGGTGATGAACCATAAGAAACGGTTCTCTTCTCCCTCGACGGTTAACAAGTGGTCGGCAGAATAGGTGCGACAGGCGCGGCTTTCGTCTTCCTTGGCAAAGAAATCAAGCAGTGCAGATGAGACTTTCTCCGCTAATTCTTGGTCACTCAAACTATGGTGATCGGTAATGAAGCCTTCACGATAGCTACGCATTTTTTGGTCAATGTGGGCGCGTAACAGTTTTTGCTGGTCGAGAATTTGACTGTAAGAGAGTAGGTTGTCTTTATCGTGCTTGAGAATGAAGCTAGTCAGTTCTTTTTGTACGGTTTTATGCACCACGTTGTCTTGCAGTGGCTTAGTCAGACAGTAATCGAGTCGTCCATCGTTGACCGCAGATAGAATTGCCTGGATGTCTTGACCGCAACTGATCAGGATTTTATGCGCACTTTGGGTGTGTTGGTTTTTGTCGAGCTGGATAAGAAAGTCAGCCCCGTTAAAGTTTTCATGGTGGCTGGCGATGACCAGAGCCACGGTTTGCTGATGTTCAAGACAAAAGTCGAGCGCCGCGTTGGCATCTTCTATGCTGTCGGCGGTATGGAGATCGAACTTGCTGGCAAACGGACTGAGTTCGCGCCTTAACTGTTCAACGCTAATCGGGTTGTTATCTAAACAGAGTACAGAGAATGGGTTCACGCCTAAGCAACAATGTTAACAAATCACAGACTACACTCTAGCAAGCTTGGTTGAACGGGTTTGAGAGCTAAGTACGAAGAATCTTATTTGTTTTTGCTTTAAGTCCAATACTCTGATTTATCTCAAGGTTTTTTGGTGTAGACTGAACTAAATCGTGACTAAGAATGAATGACCATGGAATTAAAGAAACTCGGCGCTATTGGTGGCGCGATCACACTGGCTTTGTGTTGGCCGCTTGCGGTCGGTCAAATCGGACAAAGTGTAATTCAAGATGGCGTAACCCATCTCAACAACGAGTCGCTTAAGGCTGAGGTGCTGGAGTACGATCGAGGCTATCTCAGCTCACAAGTCACCACCCGTTATATCGTGACTGACCCATTACTGGCAGAGCAACTGACGCAGGACGGCTTACCGACTGAGTTTGTGGTCAACAGTCAAGTCTCTCATGGGTTGATGAGCATATCAGCAGTGTCACAACTGGCAAATGCGCCGGACTTTCCGCTCACCTTAGAAACCGTCACCCAATTGAATGGCAATACCGATTACCGCCTAAAACTCGATAACTGGAATCAAACCACACAGGGTACGGATGGGTTTATGCTCTCGGTGTCACCAGCTACCTTGAGTGGTGAGGTTACCGTACTAGGAGAGATGACTTATCAACTCGATGCTCCATCCATTCAACTTGATTTCAACTCAGGTGAGAAAATGATGGTTTCGGGTATCTACGGTGAAGGTCAAGGTAAGAAAGTTGACAGTTTCTGGATTGGCGAACAGACGCTTAAAGTGGAGCAGGCATCAGTCTCGAACGCCGACCAGCAGACGCTATTTTCGCTTGATAACAGCCAATATCGCTTCATTAGCGCGTTAGATGAGGTCGCGAAAACCGTCAGTAGCCAACATATCGTCGAGTTAAATAATGTGGTGACGACCGATGGCGAAGTTGAGCAAGTATCGCTAGATTTAGCGTTCGGTGACCTTGATAGTGTTGCGTTCGAACAACTGGTGAATATTTACCAAAACAATCCAGTGCCAAGCAATCAAGATATTCAAACCGCGATCCCTTATGTGGACCGTTTGTTCGCCAATGGTTTTTATGTCGCCATTAATGAGATGGTAGTGAAGCTCACTGAGGAGAGTCGCTTTCAAACTCAATGGACCATTCAAGTGCCAAAGGGAACAGATGATGTTACGCAAAACATGGCAAAAATCTTACCTGCGCTTACCGGTGATATCGACACTTTTGTTTCGAACGGATTAGTCGCCGATTACCCATTTGTGCGTCAAGGGGTGGACGAGGCGATGGTGATGGAGATAATGCAGCAAAGCGAGCTTGGCTATCGAATGAAAGCGCAGTTATTAGAAGGAAACCTAGTGTTCGAAAATGGTCAGGAAATCCCATTAATGGCACTACTTTTGCCCATGCTTATGCAGCCTTAACTAGTAACTTTATCGCTTTTAAGTCGGAAAGAGGTCTAAAGACCTCTTTTGTTACTTTTTATCCGGTAAAAAACATGTTATTAATCCTCATAACGTTATTACAAGCTTGAGCAAGGAAAGTAAGATGGAGAAGGTATTTAACTTTAGTGCGGGCCCAGCGGGTTTGCCTAAAGCGGTGATGGAACAAGCGCAAAGTGAGTTTGTCGACTGGAATAACTTGGGCACATCGGTGATGGAAATTAGCCACCGTAGCAAAGAGTTTATCGAGGTTGCTGAGCAAGCTGAGCAAGATTTGCGTGATTTGCTCAATATTCCAGATAATTACAAAGTCCTTTTCTGTCAGGGTGGGGCGCGAGCTCAGTTTGCAGCGGTGCCGTTGAACTTATTGGGCAGTGCTAGCAAAGCGACCTATATCGATGCTGGCTACTGGGCCGAAAGCGCGATTAAAGAAGCGCACAAGTACTGTGAGGTAGACGTATTCGATGCGAAAACCGAGCGTGATGGTAAAACCGCGGTGGTGGATGCAGACCAGTGGGCGATTGACCCAGAGTCGGCATATGTCCATTTTTGTCCAAATGAGACTATTGATGGCATTGAAATAAGTCAACTGCCCAACACAGATAAACCGATCGTGGCCGACATGTCATCCAATATCCTTTCGCGTCAAATCGATGTGTCGCAATATGGGGTGATTTATGCAGGGGCGCAAAAAAATATCGGACCTGCTGGTATTTGTATAGCCATTGTACGTGATGACTTGCTTGATCTCGCAAGCGACTTGCTACCAAGCTTTATGAGCTACAAAGTGCTGGCTGAAAAAGAGTCGATGTTTAACACGCCTCCGACCTTTGCTTGGTACTTGTCTGGCCTTGTCTTCAAGTGGTTAAAGCAACAAGGTGGTGTGGCTGCCATGGAAAAAATCAACCAAGAGAAAGCCGCTCTGCTCTACCAGCAAATTGATGATTCCGACTTCTACATCAATAATGTTCACCCGCAAAACCGTTCGCGTATGAATGTGCCTTTCCAATTGGTGAAACCTGAGCTCGATGCACTGTTTCTGGAGCAAGCAGAGGCGAAAGGTTTAGTTGCGTTGAAAGGCCATCGAGCGGTGGGTGGTATGCGTGCCTCGATCTATAACGCCATGACCATTGAAGGCGTTCAAGCCTTAGTTGATTTTATGCGCGAGTTTGAAGCCAATTACGCTTAATATCTCAAAAACAAAAAAGCCTAGTGAGCACTGCTCGCTAGGCTTTTTTATCACTTATGGTTTGGCTTAACGTTGCCCTTGTTGTATGGCGCCAGCTTTGCCTTTTCCGCTAGGCTTGCCACCGCGAGGGAGCTGACCTTTACTTGCCGACTGATTGCGGGTGGACTGACCGTTGCGACTTGCTTGATTGTTGCCGCTGCGCTTGCCGCCAGTTTTTCCACGACCTTCTCCATGCATCTTTTCAAAGCCAGGTTGCGACTTAGTGTGCTTGGTTGCGAAGCGTTGAGAACCATGACGACCAGACTTGCGACGCTGAGCCGGTGTTTGCGTCTCGAGATCCTCCGCGGGCACAAGGCAGCTTGGCTTGTCGCCAATCAGATGTTTTTTGCCCATGCTAATCAAGGCTTCGCGAATCATAGGCCAGTTCGCTGGATCGTGATAACGCAATAACGCTTTATGTAGGCGACGTTGACGTTCCCCTTTCGCAACCGGCACTACCTCACGCTGTTTGTACTTAACCCGTTT
This sequence comes from Vibrio sinaloensis, assembly GCF_023195835.1. NCBI lineage: Bacteria > Pseudomonadati > Pseudomonadota > Gammaproteobacteria > Vibrionales > Vibrionaceae > Vibrio > Vibrio sinaloensis. The sequence goes on from NZ_CP096199.1 coordinate 1,116,012, forward strand.
CAACGGGTTAGTTTCCGAGTAATACATTGAGGTGGCATTACACATAGGCGATGGGTAGAAGTTTTGTACTTGGTCGCACTCGAAGTTGTTTTTCTTCAGCCACAACGCCAAATTCAGCATGTCTTCATCTTCTGTGCCTGGATGGGCAGAGATGAAGTACGGGATCAAATACTGCTTTTTACCCGCTTCAGCACTGTACTTTTCAAACATCTCTTTGAAGCGGTCATAGGTGCCCATGCCTGGTTTCATCATCAGGTTGAGTGGGCCTTTCTCGGTATGTTCTGGTGCAATTTTCAAGTAGCCACCGACGTGATGCGTCACCAGCTCTTTCACGTATTCAGGCGACTCAATCGCCAAATCGTATCGTACTCCAGATGCGATCATCACTTTCTTGATGCCGTCTACCTTGCGAGCTTCGCGGTAAAGGTCGATGGTATGCTTATGGTCGGTGTTGAGTTTGTGACAAATACCAGGGAAAACACACGACGGACGGCGACAGTTGGCTTCGGCTTTTGGATCGCTACAGCCCAGACGATACATGTTCGCGGTTGGCCCACCTAAGTCTGAAATGGTGCCGGTAAAGCCAGGCACTTTGTCGCGGATCTCTTCTAGCTCGTTCAAAATAGATTCTTTAGAGCGGTTTTGAATGATTCGCCCTTCGTGTTCGGTAATCGAACAGAACGAACAACCGCCAAAACAGCCGCGCATGATATTGACCGAGGTTTTGATCATGTCATAGGCAGGGATCTTGGCTTTGCCATACATAGGATGCGGAACACGCGCGTAAGGCAGGCCAAACACGTAGTCCATCTCTTCAGTGGTCAATGGAATCGGCGCTTGGTTTACCCATAACTCGCGGTCACCATGGCGCTGAATCAGTGCACGCCCCGAATATGGGTTCGTCTCAAGGTGCATAATGCGGCTCGCGTGAGCGTAAAGGATGCGGTCGTTGTTGAGTTTTTCGAACCCAGGTAAGCGAACCGCTGTGGTTTTTGCATCGTGACGAGACGGACGAATGGTGATCGGCTGCGCTTTAGGCTCTTCGCTATTGGCTTTGGTTTCACACTGCTCTTCGACCACATAAGGGTTGGGCGGAATAAAAGCGTCTTTGCGCGGCTTTTCAATCCGTGAAGAGTCGATAATCGTATAGCCATCAGGCGCTGCGGCTAAGTTGACAGCGGTACCGCGGATATTGGTCATGGATGCGATAGGTTCACCATCGGCTAAACGATGAGCCACTTCCACCAATGCGCGCTCGGCGTTACCAAAGAGCAAAATATCGGCTTTGGCATCAAAAAGCACAGAGCGGCGAACTTTGTCAGACCAGTAGTCGTAGTGAGCGAGGCGGCGCAGGCTGGCTTCAATGCCACCCAAGACGATTGGAACACCTTTATAGGCCTCACGGCAGCGCTGCGAATAGACTAACGTGGCGCGATCTGGCCTCTTACCGCCTTCGTTATTCGGCGTGTAAGCATCATCATGACGCAGTTTACGGTCAGCCGTATAGCGGTTGATCATCGAGTCCATGTTGCCGGCAGTGATGCCAAAAAAGAGGTTTGGCTCACCAAGTGCCATAAAGGCATCTTTATTGCTCCACTCAGGTTGAGCGATGATCCCAACACGAAAGCCTTGCGCTTCGAGAAGTCGACCAATAATAGCCATACCGAAACTTGGGTGATCAACGTAGGCGTCACCGGTTACGATAATGATGTCACAGCTGTCCCACCCAAGTGCGTCCATCTCCTTACGACTAGTCGGTAAGAATGGTGCAGTGCCATAGCACTCTGCCCAGTATTTTTTATGCTGGTGAATAGGGGTGATGTCGCTGTACATATTTTGCTCTCTGTGCCAAGGAGCGCGAATTATAGCGACTTGAGAGACGACTATCTACCTCATTCTCACTGTGGTTGATTAGGGCCAATTGTGCGCTATTCTCCTTCATCACTATAGTTTCAAAGTGTTAAGTGAATAACGACGTCGGCTGAGTTGAACCTCTATACTATGCATATTGATGATATGAAATAGCGGGTTTGATTGTGAATGTAGTTGAATCAAATACTGGGCACAAGTTGCCTGTTGAACCCCAACGTAAGTACCAAGTTTATGATTGGTATTTGAACTTAAAAACACAAACCCTGGACTGTGATAGTGAAGTACTGGCGTTATTGCTGGATTCGCAGGCGCAGCAACTTAGTGCTAAGGCGTTTTTTGACCTGCTACCTAAGTCGCAACGAACGGTCATAAAAAAAGCGTTTCAGTCGGTGCTCGATAGTGGCAAGTCTAAATATATTCACTGCTGTTTGTTGGCTAAAACCAGTTTATTCATTTACACCGATATCTACATCGAGCGCGTGAGTCGCCATGAGCTTAAGGGGACTCTCTCTCCCTGTCTCAACATCTCAAACAAAAACGAAATTGCCGAGATTTTCTATTCGGTGTTTGAGAATGCCCATCACGGGATAGTGGTCACCGATTCTGAGACACGTATCCTCGCTTGCAATCATCATTTTGAGTCGCTGACTGGCTACTTAAGAAACGAAATTGTTGGCCTCAAAACGCAGATTTTTAACGCTGAGCGTCACAGTCAGGCTTATTACCAGCAGTTGTGGACTCAAGTGGCCGAGCAAGGACATTGGAGTGGCACCATTTTGTCACGCCGAGCGGATGGCAGCGTGTTCCCCCAAGATTTAACCATTCACCGTATCACTCCGGGGAACGGGGAAACTTACTATTTAGGCTTGTCATCAGATTTATCACTCGAGTTAGACCGATTGGAAGATATCGCCTCTGGTGGCATAGATTTATTGACTCAGCTACCCAACAAAGAGACTTTTTTACAACAGTTAAACGGGCTTTGCCAGCAAGCTGAAATGGGTAAAAGCTTGGTGGTGTTAGCGCTGCAGCCCAAATTTGCAGGTGGCAATCTCCAAGAGCAGAAACGCCAGTTTGCCAGCTACTTACGTGACAACACCAAAGTGTTGGCCAGCGGATATTTAGGTCACGACTGTTTTGCTGTGTGTGTCGATTTTGTTTTTCAACAGGATAGTCAGGTGGTGACCAACATTGGACGTGCAATTACCAAGCTATTTCACAGCTTCAAACATGCCCAATCATCGGTAGCGAAAGCGCTGAAAGAGGGGGTGACGGGGGTTTCTGTCCTCAGTATTGACGCGGCGACGCCCAATCAACTGGTTTCTCACGCCTATCAAGCGCTACTCGAACTGCATTCTGGTCATGCAAGACGCATCAACTTTTATGACCGCGATATCCATCAACAGGTCGACAGAAAAAAACAGTTGGAAGAGCATGTGCTGTCGTCGTTGAACCAAGGGCGTATCGATGTTGTATTTCAGCCGATCGTGGATTTAAAACAACAGCGTATCGATAAGTTTGAGGCGCTGTGTCGTTTCCCAGACCATGCGTCGCTCAAAACCAATACCCAAGAGTTGGTCGCAGTGGTGGAAGAGTTAGACAAAGTGGTCGAGCTCGACGATCTGGTGTTACTCAAAGCATTACAATATTTGCCTGAGCTGCAACGCCGTTTCGGAGCGCATGTACAGTTATCTGTGAATCGTTCACTCAAAACCACCACAAGCTTAACCACGATATTGCAACAAGCAGCGATGACGCTTGATACTCAACGTATCAACCCAGCGCAGATCACTTTTGAGTTTACGGAGAGCGCCTATTTTGAGGCGGATGAGAAAAACATTGAGCTGCTTGCGGCGTTGCGAGAGGCTGGAGTGACGATTGCGGTGGACGATTTTGGCACCGGCTGCTCTTCATTTCGCTATTTAAAAGAGCGCTACTTCGACATATTGAAAATCGATCGCGCGTTTATTCAGAACATCACTTATCAGTCGCGTCAGTACAATATCGTTATGGCGCTGATTCAACTGGCTAAACGGCTCGGTTTAGACGTGATTGCTGAAGGGGTAGAAACCGAACTGGAGTTAGAGATTCTGAGCAAGTTAGGCGCCGACTATATTCAGGGTTACTACTTTTCCAAACCGCTGCCCATTGAGCAGTTAACCGATGTCGCTGATCATTTCTCGCCGGCGAATCCCTCTGCGCCGTTACCCTCAGATTGTATGTTGCAGTTAGCCCAGCCGGGTCATCACATTGACCCAGGCGAACCGCTATCCCTGGTCTTTCAATACTTTTCTCAAGGCAAATCGGATTATTTGCCCGTGGTGGATGGTAAGGAGTGTGTCGGTTATATCGATAGAGCGCATATGAATTTGCACCTTACACCCGGAATGGGGACAGATTGGGAATCGAGTAAAGAAAGCAGTTATTGGCACAAGCCGGCCAATCGTATTATGTCTCACGTTCAGACCGAGTTGGCTTGGCAGACGCCAAAAGCGCAGATTGCTGAGCTGGTGGTGAGTCAAACGCCTTTTCCTTGGTGCTTAGTCGATGAAGACGGACATTTCAAAGGTTTGGTTGGCGAGCGCATGGTCATGGACTATTTGGCTAATAATATTTCTATCACTTAGTTGAGTTTGATCTAACTTTAATAGTAGAGCTACCTCAACTAAGGGATGAGATGTGTATCCGCAATCAGGTTCTCAATCGCGCGGGCATTCTGCTGGGCACGAAGACTTAAGTCATCTACAAGCCATTGATTGGCAGTGGGACCTCGACTCTCATCATTTGTCGATTGATGAGTCTTTGTGCCAGCAAATCCTCAACTCTGATCTGCCTACATTAACGGGCAATGTGCTGTTACCCTGCATGGCGTATCACGATCAACAACAGTTGCTTGGCCTTTTGACCGAAGCGTGTCAGAGCCGAAGTCAGCAAAGCTACAGTTGTTGCTTACAACTGAGCGATGACCAATGCTGTTACGTTGAATTGAGTTTTAAAGGGGTCGAGCGTCATCGCGTGGTTGGCTCGTTACGGGTGCTACTCTTCTTACATGCCACGACCTCAACACTAAGTGCGCTCTTTTCCCAACTATTCAACAATGGCCACCACGGTGTAGTGTTAGCCAACCATCAGCGAGAAATCATCGCTTGCAATGACGCGTTTCTTGCTCACAGCCACTACCACAACGGCCAACTGGCTGGCCAGTCTATGGATGTGTTGAATTCGAACAAGCACAGTGAAGATTTCTACCGCGCCATTTGGCAACAGGTTGAAGATGAAGGGCATTGGTCGGGTGTGGTTTTGATTCAAAATGCATTGGGCAAGACCTACGCTCAGGACCTGACGTTGCAAAAAGTCACTTTGGTCGAGGGTAGCTTTTATTGCGCGGTTTACCTTGATCTTTCTGATCACCTCTATCGCATTGCAGATGTAGAGCTGGGTGGGGTAGACCTACTGACTCAACTGCCGACAGAGAAACAGTTTAATCATGCCGTGGCCAGTGATTGGATGGAGCAAACCGAGCCTGTGATCTGCATGGTGGTGGCGTTTCACCCCGATTTCGAACAGGTTGATGATTTTGAGATCAAGGCGTTACTGTCAGAGCAGCTCACGCTCAATCCGGTGGCCAAGTACGTAGGTTATTTGGGCAATAATCATTTTGTTGCCTGCTTGGAGTGTCAGGTACTGGCAGGACCGTCCAAAGTGCGCTTGATTCATCAGACCATTCGCCGCTTTTTCTCTGCATTGAATCAGTCATGCGGTAGCGGTGTGCATCGAGCGATTTTACATGGCCGAGTCGGGGTCTCTGTGCTTGGGCACGATACTCACAAGCCGAACTTGCTGGTTAACCACGCCGTGCAGGCGATGTTAGAGCAAAGCGTCGAGCAGCGTGGGCAAATTAGCTTTTATCACGGCGCACTGCACAAAGAGGTGTTGCGACGCAAAGAGATGGAAGAGTGGGCGGAACAACAGATCAAGTCTCAATCGGTGGAGGTCTATTACCAACCGATTGTCGATGTAAGAAATTGGGATGTGGTGCGCTTTGAAGCACTGAGCCGTTTCAAAGGACCTGATGGGCGTTTGCTCAACACGCAAGAGATGGTGATGATCGCCGAAGACCTGGATCTTGTGTCTGACTTAGATTGGTGTGTAGGTAAACGAGCGCTGCAAGATCTTAACACCATTCAACAGCGTTTTGGCGCTCAAATAGGCGTGACCATCAATCGTTCGCTCAACACTAAACTAGAAGTCGATGAAGTGCTGCAAAGCGCGCATTCACTAATCCAAACTTATGCCCAGCTTCCCAATACGGTCACCATTGAGCTGACGGAAAGTGCTTATTTTGACAGTGAATCGCGCCGCTCATCGTTAATCCGCAACATCCGCCGCCAAGGAGTGAGTATTGCGATTGACGATTTTGGTACCGGTTACAGCTCATTTGCTTACCTGAGTGATTGCAATTTTGATGTGCTGAAAATAGACCGAGAGTTTATTAAAGATTTGAAACCCAACACTCGCCAATACTATATCGTTAAGATGATCACTCAACTGGCTCATACCTTAGAGGTGAAAGTGGTCGCTGAAGGGGTGGAGACCTATGAGGAACTTGAAGTGGTGTGCTCAGTGGGCGTTGATTACATTCAAGGTTATTTCTTCTCTAAACCACTGCCTTTGCACGATCTTGAGCAAGCGTGGGGGTATTATGATCGCCTTGAGCGTTTTTTGTCTGGCTCAAACTGTGCGCGGCGAGACAGCTTGCTCACCCTTTGTAAAATGCACACCCCCAGCTTGGCGCCCAATGATACATTAATGCGTGCCTATGAGCTGTTCCACTCAGAGCAATATCAGTTGGAAGTGATCCCGATTATCGATGGAAAAAAGTGTGTCGGCGTTGTGGGTCGAGAGCAACTCAATCATCACATTTCACCGACGTTGGGCACCAAATTGGAAACCACTCGCGATCTGGTGATGGCGAAGAAAACATTGAATCAAGTGATGCGCACTCAGCTATTCACGGCCTCCTACCATACCAAGCTATCGCAGGCCAAAGAGTTGATTCAATCGGGCATCAAACCTCCATGGCTGGTGGTCAATGATGCTGATGAATTCTTGGGAGTGGTGACCAATCAAGACCTGCTGCACTATTTCACAGATGGCTAATAGAGAAGAATCTGCTATCATCCGCAGCAAATCCAACACCAACTTAGTCAGGTTATGATTCAGCAACTTCTCGCCATTCTTCCACCGATGTTACTCGGCGCACAGCTTATTCTTACTCTCATTTTGGTCAAAGGGGATATCTGCCCTGGTCAGCGTGGGCGCATTCATAAAATGTTGCCGACTCTCGCGATATTATGGCTAGCGGTCGCTTCGTTGCGTATTGAGGCGATGATGGTGGTGTTTGCTATTGGCTACTTTTACTCTCAGGTTCAAACCAAAAAAACGCGACTACAAGGTCCACTATGGGTGATGTATTTAGCCAATGGTTTGGCGCTGTCATACGTGTCGATCATGGTATTTGAACAGGCGTCAGTGGCAGCAGGTTTGAGCGTGTTTGTCGCGATATTTTTGCTTGGGGCGCTGTTTGCACATCTATTGCTGACCATAGCTCGCACCCGTTTAGACGCGTTTCATCGCATATTACCCGTGGCCGGAGTATTGTCGGCGATGTTGATGAGTGTTGCGATTTTGCTCCAAGCTTATGGACTTGACTCGCAAACGCTAACGGAAGTGACTGAGCCGCTAATGGTCGGTTTTGCGCTGATGATTTCAGCGGTTGTGGTATGGAGTTGGCACCTTTTCACCTCCAAGCCTGTCAACAAGTTACAGCTGGGCTTTGCGCTTGCAACCCTATTGTTGGCTTTGGTCTCCAATCAAGCTCTGTTTATGTTGTAAGTCGAAACTTGGATCTGGCTCACTCGTCTACCTTACGTTTGCAACTAAGCTTAGTTGAGCTGGCTTGGAATAAGGAGACGGAGATGGATCTAAGCAACGCAGGCAGTTTTGATAGCATCATATTGTTAGGAATCGTCAACGAAAAACTCCGTTTAGAGTGCGACAGCTTTGAGGAGCTGGTGAGCATGTACGAAATGGATGTTGAACAAGTGGTTGGTAAGTTAGACATGCTCGGCTACAGCTATGACCCACTGACCAACCAATTCAAATCTTATCAGCGCTGAAACGAAAATTGCCAGGTGCGATCAGTGGCACTTGGCAATATTAATTCTCGGTTAAACCAACCACATTCTCGGTATTGGGCGACATAGTTGATCGCTCACATCGTACAGTACGTGCTGGAAACTTTGGATGATGGTGGATGAGATATCGGTGGTCAGATCGCAGAGTTCGTCTTGACTCAGGTTAAGGTGTTTTTCCCTCGCAATACCATTCAGTTTTTCTATCGATAGCGCAGTGTTTGGTGTCGCTAGGCGACTCGGGCTGATAGTGACTAGCTGTTCAATCTTACGCTTCATTTTGTCGCTTGAGGATTGAACTCTCTGCGCGTAGCTCGCTGTTCGGTCGTCAAAAATAGCCAGCCTTAGCTCATTTAATGCTTCCATGCTATCGAACACGTGTTGCCAATGTTGGTGATACTGCTCAATCAGAGTCTCTTGCTCGGTTTTTTTCAACCATTCATTTGTTGTTTCATCCAGTAAATACATACATTGGCGGATGGTTTGACTGTGAATCACTTGATTTCGGCTAACTTCGCGCTGTTGCCAATCGTAGTGCATCGCTTTCAACTTAGTTTGAAAGGTGCGATGTGTCGGCCGATTGGCTGGCGTTGCATTTCCAGTCACCGTTTCTGATATCTCGAGGGATTGGGTAAAAACTTGCTTTAGCTCACTGATCTGAGCTTGGGTGATCTCTTTGGTAAGCGCTCGGTGGCTAAGGTTGCGGTGTTTTAAGCACAACTGAAGCACAAGCCCCAGCTGAACCAGATTCTCGTATTCCGTGCCTACGGTGTCATCTTTTTGTCGTAGGTAGTAAACCACAATGATGGCCAAGGTGGAGATAAGCAATATTTCCATGCAACAGTCCTTTTATTAGCAATCCGATTTACTAATAGTCAGGTTCTGTGCCAAAATTTTAAGCCTTTTAAATCAATAGTTTAGTTTTTTTTCTCTTCAAGTGTGCGCCGAACAAGTGCAGTGTCGCACCAAAAGTGCGATCAATGTCACTAAATTCAGTTGATGTAAGCTTATACGGTTCTGATCCCGTCGAGATGACTCTGTGACTGAATTCTTGCGGTATTAAAAAATGCTTGCAGATAGCGTTTGTCCTTGTCTGAGTGACGGGTTGCAGCAAACAATCGTCGCCATAGCCCGCTCCCCAATGGAATACTCGCAATCAGACCTTGGCGAGAGAATTCACTGATCGCCCAGTTGGGTAGCGCTGCGACGCCTAATCCCGCCGACACCATCTGAATCAACATCAACGTATTATCCGCTTGCTTCCACTGTTTGGGCTCGATGCCCGCGGGCTGCAAGAAATGTTTAACGACATCCAGACGGTTTTTTTGTACCGGGTAGGAGAGCATAACTTGGCCCTGCAAATCCTTGGGCTGAATCGATGTATGTGCTGATAATGGGTGGCCGACAGCGGTGACTAAGCGCATTTCAAAATCAAACAGTGGCTCATAGTGAACTTCGGACCGAGGCTGAATATCCGAAGTAATCACCAAGTCTAACTCGCCAGCGACCAGAGCGGGGAGAGGCTCAAAACCAAACCCAGAGGAAAAGTCGAGTGTGACGCTAGGCCAAGCCTGCTGGTACTCTTTGAGCGCAGGCATCAACCATTGAAAACATGAGTGACATTCGATGGCCATATGCAATCTGCCGTTGACGTCCTCTTTCAAGCTGGCCACTTCGTTTTCGGCGATGGCAACCCTAGGTAATACCTCGTCTGCCAGCTTAAGTAAGATGTCACCTTCGGCGGTGAACTTCACTGGGCGTGTTTTGCGCAAAAACAGCTGTCCGCCTATTCGGGTCTCAAGATCTTTTAACTGGTGGCTTAGCGCCGACTGGGTGAGGTGCAAACTGGTTGCGGTCGCGGTCAATGAGCCAGTGTCGCGTAGTGTTGCCAAGGTTTTGAGGTGTTTGAGCTCAATCATGAATTCCCTTCAGATGACCTGTTTTTGCATGAATAAATCTAACCTACTCCTTTTTAAAGGATGTGTAAACATCTAGACGTCTATTTGTTTTGGTCATAGCCTCGCCCCTAGATTTGGCGCGATCATGAAAGATATTAATAAACATGTTGAATATTTGGAGATTGTTACCGCGTTCGATTGCAGTGATAGTTTAGCCATCCAGACATCTTAGGTTAGTGATGAACTGGCACTGAAATGATTTATATCGATTGATAAGGACGCTCAACATGGCAACGACTACCCATATCCTCGGCTATCCGCGTATTGGCGATAAGCGACAACTAAAATTTGCACTAGAAAAGTATTGGCGCGGTGAAATCGACCAAGCGCAATTGAAATCAGTGGGAGCGCAGTTGCGTCAAACCCATTGGCAAACCCAATCGGATGCCGGTTTAAGCTTTGTGACCGCGGGTGACTTTGCATGGTATGACCATGTATTGACCACCACCTTGCTATTGGGCCATGTCCCTAAGCGCCACCGTGATGGATTTCCTGATCTCGATACTCTATTTAAAGTCGGTCGTGGTCAGTCTCAAGCTCAGTGTGGCTGCAATGGCAACGCTGCATCAGACATGACCAAATGGTTTAACACCAATTACCACTATATCGTGCCTGAGTTTAGTTCACAGGACACGTTCGAGGTGAGTTGGCCGCAGCTGTTTGAAGAGATCAATGAAGCTCAGCAGGCGGGCCATCAAGTGAAACCTGTACTGCTTGGCCCTCTGAGCTACCTGTATTTAGGGAAAGAGGTGGAAGAGGGCTTTGATCGACTCACGCTTTTGCCAAGATTACTCACCGCTTATCAGGCGATTTTGGCCAAACTCGCCAAACAGGGCGTGCAATGGGTGCAAATAGATGAACCGATCTTGGCGCTCGAACTGGAAAAACCTTGGCGCGATGCTTTCAAACTGGCTTACCAAGTGATTCGCTCCGACGTCAAAGTACTGCTCACCACTTACTTTGATTCAGTAGAAGAGACGTTGGATAAAATCGTTGAGCTGGATGTCGATGGTCTGCATGTCGACTTATCAGCGGCGCCGAGCCAGCTTGATGCCGTTATTGCCAAGCTACCTGCACATTGGGTGTTATCTGCGGGGGTGATCAATGGCCGTAACGTATGGCGAGCTGACCTGAGTGCTCAACTGAGTCAACTGCAAAGCGCAAAACAGGCATTGGGAGAGAGGCTCTGGTTGGCGAGTTCATGTTCTCTGCTGCACACCCCTGTCGACTTGGATTTGGAGCGCAATCTGAGTGATGAGGTGCAGAGTTGGTTTGCGTTTGCCAAGCAGAAAGTCAGTGAGATTACCTTGCTTGCTCAAGCTTTGGATGGTGACCAAGCCGCACTCGTCGAGTGTGAAAGCTACAGTGCGCCAATCAAAGCGCGCAAAGGGGCTGCTCATGTGAACAAGCCGCAGGTACAGGCGCGTCTCAACTCTATCACTCGAGCGTTTACACAGCGAAGTGCCCCTTACCCAGAGCGAGCCGCGCACCAGAGCGAAGTGCTTGGTCTACCAATATTCCCAACCACCACTATCGGCTCCTTCCCACAAACCAGCGAGATTCGCGTGCAGCGCAGCGCGTATCGCAGTGGCAAGCTCTCTTATTCAGAGTATCAGCAGGCACTCCAAGGCCACATCGCCGATGCGGTTAAACGTCAAGAAGCCCTCGATCTTGATGTGCTGGTCCATGGTGAAGCAGAGCGTAATGACATGGTGGAGTATTTTGCTGAAAACTTGACGGGGTTCCAAACAACCCAATTTGGTTGGGTGCAAAGCTATGGCTCTCGCTGCGTGAAACCGGCGATTGTGGTGGCAGATATCGAGCGAGAAAAACCAATCACTGTTGAGTGGTCGACTTACGCCCAGTCACTGACCTCAAAACAGATGAAAGGCATGCTCACTGGACCAGTGACTATTTTATGTTGGACGTTCCCGCGTGAGGACATCAGTCGCAAGGCGATCGCCAATCAGCTGGCTTTAGCGCTGCGTGACGAAGTGGCAGATTTGCAGCAAGCAGGAATAAACATCATTCAGATTGATGAGCCGGCCATCCGCGAGGGATTACCGCTTAAGAAACGCGACCACAAAGCGTATCTAGAGTGGGCGGTCGACGCGTTTAAGATTGCTGCTGGCAGTGCCAAACCTGAGACTCAGATTCACACCCATATGTGTTACTCCGAGTTCAATGAGATCATTGATTCGGTCGCAGCACTGGATGCTGATGTCATCACCATTGAAACGTCCCGTTCGAATATGGAGCTGCTGAAGGCGTTCGAAGCGTTTAACTATCCCAATGAGATTGGTCCGGGTGTGTATGACATCCACTCGCCCAATATTCCAAGCAAAGAGTGGATTGAGGGGCTACTGAACAAGGCTGCAGAGAAAATTCCAGTACAGCGCCTGTGGGTGAACCCAGACTGTGGGTTGAAAACCCGAAACTGGCAAGAAACCGAAGCGTCATTAACCAACATGGTATTGGCCGCCAAAGCGCTGCGTAAAGCTTATCAAGCTTAGCGACACCCCAATACAACAATGCCGACCTCTTGGTCGGCATTATTGTGAATCAGTGGCGTTGAGACAGTGGGGAAGCGCGAGTTAGATGCGCTCACCATTGACAGTCACATTGACGTCAATATTGCCGCGCACGGCATTCGAGTATGGGCACACTTGATGTGCGGTGCGCACCAGCTCTAAAGCCTGAGCCTGATCGAGTTCAAGGCTGGCTGCTAGGCTTACGGTAAGAGCGAAGCCGCCTTGCTGATTAGGACCAATCCCTACTTCCGCCGTCACTGGCGCTTGTTGTAATGCCACTTTGGCCTCACGCGCGACGTGCAAAATAGCATTGGAAAAACAAGCAGAGTAACCGGCAGCAAATAACTGCTCAGGGTTGGTCGCATTGCCAGCACCGCCCATCTCCTTTGGATAAGCAAGAGCGACATCCAGTAGTCCATCTTCTGTTTTTACTTGACCGTTGCGGCCTGCCAGTGCGGTTGCTTTGGTTGTGTAGAGTGTAGTCATCATTGGTTCCTATTTTAGGTTGTGTGCAATCTAATTGTTTGCAATATTAGATCGAGTTTTAGGTTTAATGCAAGTATATTGTGCACAATTTATTTTGAGAGGATGGGATCATGTCTTATTGTGATGGTCGAGAAATGTCCGAGCAGCAGCAATCACTGCTGCTTGAAAATCAGGTCTGTTTTCCGCTGTACAGTGCGTCTAATGCGGTGATTCGTACTTATCGCCCATTGTTGGATAAGTTGGATCTGACCTATTCACAATACTTGGTGATGATGGTGCTTTGGGAGTGCGACGGCGTCAGTGTCAAATCACTCGGTCAACGATTACACCTCGACTCTGGAACCCTGACGCCACTGCTGAAACGTCTGGCATTGAAAGGCTATGTAGAAAGAGGGCGCAGCGAACAAGATGAACGGGTTAGAGTTCTTAAATTGACGCCACAAGGTACGGCTTTAAAACAGCAGGCACTGCAAATACCGCAGCAGATGCAGTGTCAGTTTCATCTTGAGCTGGACGAGTTGATTACGCTAAAACGTTTATGTGAAAAAGTGTTGGCGTCAATAGATGTTGACGATTAGCACTCGCTTTAATCAGCTTACCGAAGGCAAAGTGTGCTTGAGCTGCAATAGCAGTTGGTAGGCGCTCTCACCCGACATTTCATAAGGATTAAACTCTTTAGCCCCAGAGTATCGCAAATAGAGTGGGGCAGTGAGTGAAGAAGAGGGGCTATAGCCCATCGACCACTGGCTGAACTCACGAGCGCTGATTTCACGGTAGTCAAGCATGATGATTTTTGAGTGACGCTTGTCGTTTAAGATGCGCTGATACACAAGGTTAACATTTGTTCTTGAGCCTTCTAAACATTGCAAAAAGAAATTGCGGTCAAAGCACAGCATACCTGTGACATCTAGCGCTTGATTGTGCTCTCGAGCCGAGTAAACAATGTTTTCCACCGTGGAGAGATCAAACCCTTTCTCGATAGTGCTGGCATAGACTAGTCGGGTGAGAAACATGGCGGACTCCTTTTAGGGGATGGGTAAACGAACTTAATATAAAACCTAGCGCATAAAAATGTTTTAGCAATGTAGGGAGACAATGATCATGATAGAAACAGCTCGGCTCCGCTTACGTCAATGGCGCGACTGTGATCTACAGGCGTATGGGCGGATCAATGCAGATAAAAGAGTGATGCGTTATTTTCCCGCTTGTTTGTCTCAGCACGAGAGCAATCAGCAGGCACAAACCATCGCCGCTCACATAGAGCAACATGGTTGGGGTTTTTGGGCGCTCGAGCTTAAGCAAACCGGCGAGTTCATCGGTTTTGTCGGTCTTTGGCCGCAAGCGAAAGAGAGTGGACTGCCTAGAGCGCCTATGGTTGAGATTGGCTGGCGAATCGACGCCGACCACTGGGGGCAAGGCTATGCGCCTGAAGCGGCTCAAGCTGCACTGAGCTACGGGTTTAATCAGGTTGAGCTTGAGCAAATCTACTCATTTACAGCGCTAAGTAATTTACCCTCGCAGCGAGTCATGAGCAAAATCGGTATGCAGAATACTGACGAGGTGTTTGACCATCCCAAGTTGCCACAAGGCCATCCGTTACAGCGTCATTGTTTGTACTGCATTACTCGTCAGCAGTGGCAAACCGCCCCCGCGGCGGCTAGATAACTCGGTTGTCTCCGGTGCTGTAGGCAATCACTTGGCTGATGTGGGTAAAGCTGCGACCACTTTGCTGCTGCCAGTCAAGAAAAGCCTTAGTTGCTGCGCTTAATGAGCGCTTGGTATCTCGGCCACCTTCAATGATCCCGCAGTGGCGCAGGTAACTCTCGACATCACCCGAGAGAATAAAGGTATCAACGCCCATTTGACGCAGGCTGTATGGCCCGGTATTGCCGCCCAAGCGTTGGCCGTGTTTTTTCAGATACAGCCACAACCCTGTGATATCTTCATTGGGCCACTGACTGATCATGGTAGCGAAAGAGCCGTGTTCTAACCTTGCCTGGTGAATCATTTGTGCGTTGGCTTGAATAGATTTTACCTTGCTGTGGTGGCGAATAATCCGTGGGTCGGAGGCTTTGGTGTCCCACTGCTCATCAGACAGCATGAGTAACGGTTCAATCTTGAAGCCAAAGAAAACCTCTTCAAATTGAGGCCACTTATTGCGCACTACTTTCCAAGAAATACCACTTTGAAACACTTTCATACTGAAGGCGGCTAACCAACGGTCATCGCCAATCTGAGCCAACTGTTCGCGTGTCAGCGGAGTCGATAGTAGTGATTCAAGCTGCGCTGTGCCGCCTTTTCGCTCGGCTGCGCGTTGGTAAATGTTGTCAAACTTTTCTTGTGTCACGTGACGCTCTCCATTCTTGTTCTTCAGTTAACTTCGGGCAGACAGAAGTTGACCTATCAATGACACATACTAACGACTGTCGCCGGTAAAGTCTGCGAAAAACCGGAGGATAACAATGAAACGTGTTGGGTGTTTTCTCATTCTGAACTTGATGCTAACTGGCTGTCAGATTACCCGAGTTGAGGGTGAGTATCGCGACGTGGAAGTCAAATATCGCCACGGAAAAGAGTCGGGGCAAGATGGCGACTTTTGTCCACCAGGACAAGCTAAAAAGGGACGTTGTTAATCAAAAGCCAGAGCACTTGCTCTGGCTTTTGGCTTAATTATTAATAGTTAACCATTCATGGGAGGAACAAATGCCGTCAGCTCTAATGCCGGTCCGGTGTACTTCTCGATGCGTACTAACGAGGAGTTGGCAGCACAACCATTGGCGAGTCGAGAGGTCGGGATATCTAGGGTGAGGACATTGGCCCCGCCGTTTTTACATAGTCCCGTGTTGGCATCAAGATCAGGCCAGCCACCTTCGTGAATACACACTGAGCCGGGCTTAATCCCATCAGTAACCAACGCGCCAACCAACACTTGACCGCGGTCGTTGTACGCTCTGACGAGATCACCGGTTTTAATACCACGAGCCGCAGCATCTTGGGTGTTGATAGTAATCGGCTCGCGATTGGCAATCGCGTACTGCTCACGCAATGTGGCGTAATTAAATTGGCTATGCAGACGATGCGCTGCGTGTGCTGTCATCAGTTGCAGTTCGCCGTCTTTTGCGGTTCCTGTATATTCGGTTGGTGCCATCCACGTTGGGTGAGGAGGGCAATCCTCAAGCTTGTAGCCCTCAATCGTGCGCGAGTAGATTTCAATTTTGCCACTCGGCGTACCAAGAGGATTCAGCACCGGATCTTTCCTAAAGTCGGCATGACGAACAAACTCAGCCGCTTTTTTGTTGAACTTCATTTCGATTAACTGGTTCTCATCCCAGAATTGACCAAATCGTGGCATACGAATTCTCGCCGCACGCGCGCCTTTTTGCGCGGCTTCATAGAACTCTTTGAGCCAATCCATCTCCTGTTTGCCCTCGGTGAACACTTCGCGTCCTCCGGGCTTGATCATTTCTGCCATATCCGCAAAGACATCGAAGTCATTGCGCGCTTCGCCTTGAGGCTCGACGACCTGTTTCATTGGCACCAGATGTTGGTTACTGTAATCACCCGTCATGGTTAGGTCGTTTCGCTCAAAAGAGGTAGTGATAGGCAAAACGATATCGGCGTGTTTGGCCGCTGCGGTCCAATAGATCTCCGATATAACAATCAGCTCCGGCTTTTGCCATGCGTTGATTAAACGGTTGGTGTCCTGATGATGGGTAAAATTGCCGCCACCCGCCCACCAAATCATTTTGATATCTGGGAAGGTGAGTTGTTTACCGTTGTGTGAGTAGGTTTTGCCTGGGTTTTCTAATGCTTCAACGATACGTGCAACAGGGAAGCTATTCACAGCGCCCGACACTGCCCAGTCGTTGCCAGCAGATGAGCCGCCACCGATCGAGGCCGAAATCGCCGGCAGTACGCCTGCGTCTCGGGTTGGGTTACCGCCATTTGAGTAGTGATAAGAGAAGCCAAAACCACCACCAGGCAAACCAATTTGGCCTAGCATCGCGGCAAGCGTAACCAGCATCCAGTGACGTTGCTCACCGTATTGCTGACGCTGCAATCCCCAGCCCGCCATCAACATGGTGCGGTTCTGACTGAAGATGTCTGCCAGCATCTCCATTTGTTTAGCCGGCACGCCAGTAATGGCTTCTGCCCATTGTGGGGTTTTCTCTACGCCGTCGCTTTTGCCAAGCAAGTAGGCTTCAAACTCAGCGTAACCTGTCGTGTATTTGTCTAGGAAGGCTTGATCGTGCTTGCCGCTTTTCACTAATGCGTGGGCAATACCCATCATCAGTGCGACATCAGTCATTGGGTGAGGGGCTATCCACTGGATCTTGTCTTCAAAAAAATCAATGGTTTCTGAGCGCATTGGGTCGATGGCAATGACGGTCTTACCCGATTTTTTCAATTGATGGAAAAACTCAAGACCAGAACAGTCGGTTGAGCTCCAAGCGATTTTGAGGGTGTTGAGTGGATTCATTCCCCATAGGACGACAACGTCTGAGCTCTCAAGCACAACCGGATGGGTCGTTTGCTGCTCATAGACTTCTATTGAACCCATGACGTGAGGCAGAATAACCTGCGCGGCGCCAGTGGAGTAATCTCCTAAGTGGCCAGAGTAGCCTCCCGCCATGCTCATATAGCGCTGCAATAAGGTTTGTGCTTTATGCAGCACACCACTAGAGCGCCAGCCGTATGAGCCGGCAAATACAGACTCCGCGCCATACTCAGAACGAATTCGCATATGCTGTTCGTGGATCAATTTGTAGGCATCATCCCATGAAACGCGAACGTACTCATCACGGCCACGAACACCACTTGGCTTGCTTGGATTGGATAAGAAACCTTTGCGCACCATAGGGTACTTAATACGCGCTTTGGTATAAACTTGATCTGGGCCGGTGGATTGAAGGCTGTTTTCTACCGTTTGGGCTAATGCGTTGGTACTGGCAACCAGTTTGCCATCCTTTACCTCACAAAGCAGTGGCCCCATTCGACCAGCCGTGAGCACACCAGAACCTCGTTTGTTAGACGCAGCGGCACTTAACGGGGTGAGAGAAGTGATGGCCACCGCACCGGCCGCCATCCCCGTACCTTTGAGGAACCCTCGACGTGTAATCTCAGTCATAATCGTATCCTTTTGTTTCTTAGTGTCCTACCACGTCTTTGGCATGGTATTGGAAGAATTTAGTCAAAACTTCAAGGTCATAATCTGATATGTCAGTGCGTTCACCCATGCCTTTCGCCACCGGTCCCCAAGCATTGACGGTAAAGTGACCGGCAGGGATTTTGGCGTGACAAGTAGAGCAGTAAACGGTATCGAGTTGCTCGGCATACGCCCACAGTGGTTGCTGTTGATCGAGCACAGGGGCGGTGATTTCGCCAATCAATGAGGCAGAGCGCCATTCATTGCCGTATTCATCCATTTTGTACTCTCCAACCTCTAACTGGCTTTGGCCTTGTTCGCTTAAAGTGGCAATAATTGCGCGTTGGCCTTCACCAAAATAGAGTACCTGTTCGGCGCCCTTCATTTGATAACCGGATAGGCGCACCGTACGCGAGTCGGGAGCTGCTTCTATAACGGTGAGCTCAGTGGTCGGACTGATGGTCGCTAAGTCTTCAAGTTCGGTATAGTCGACCGAATATACGCGCTTGGCGTTAGCCGCCGTCTGCTGCGTAAACGCCATCAAGTTGTCAAACGCTTTACTGTCCATTTCTGGCTCTGGCGCGAAATGCGCCACGCCTTTGTGGCAGTCGATGCAGGTTTGATTGTTATCCTGGCCGTATTGGTGCATTTTTACCGCATCTTCAGACTGTTCATAGCTATCCATTGCCTCAAAGGTATGACAAGAGCGACATGTTGCGGAGTCGTTGGCTCTAAGCTGAGCCCAAACCGTTTCAGCCATCGCCATCCGGTGCTGCTCATACTTCTCTTCGGTGTCTATTTTGCCGCTGATAAACTCATGGTAGATGTCTTTGCTGGCGCGAACTTTAGTCACCACATAGCCGATAGGATCGTTCGGAATATGGCAGTCTGAACACTCGGCACGTATGCCTTTGGCGTTACTAAAATGCAGTGAGCCTTGGTATTCTTCGTAGGGGATTTGCATTGTATGGCAAGAGAGACAAAACTCGGTACTTGAGGTGTAGTGCATCACCGCAGCAGTACCACCTAGGGTTAGCCATCCAATAGCGATTCCGATGACCGCGATAAGCGCGATATAACGTTTCTTTATTGACATAATTTGCATTAGCCCCAGATTGTTTTAACTACTGTGTCGCAATTTACTCCTTTAGTGGTAGTTAATAGTTGATCTCTCTCATAACCATAAACTTCGTATGGCTAAAGTGGTACAGATTGAGTGACTGATCGTTTTTTGTGCGATTTTGGCATTCTGTTGCAATGATTTATTCAAGTTTTTGTGATTAAAATCTGGTTTTATTGCGGGTTTTGAGTTGTAGAGGCAATAGTAAGGAAGTGGCTGATCTTATTGATTAATTTTCATTTAGCCCCTGTACAACCAGAGTGGGAGTACAGGGGCTAAATGCCTGGGTGAATTAGTGTTCGACCAAAATAAGAGAGTCGGTGTCGAATCCACGCTGTTTAGCTGCGGCGATAAAGCTATCGAGCAGCATTGGGTCGACTTCAGGTGAGCGGGTTAACAACCACAGATAGTCGTTGTTGGGTCCAGAAACAAAAGCGTATTGATAGCCGTTTTTATCAAGCTCGAATACCACGTAAGATCCGTAGAAGGGGCCGAAGAATGACACTTTTAGATAGCCTTGCTCTGGGCTATCAACAAAAAAAGCTTTGCCTTCGGCTTCTTTCCAGGCGGCTTCTTGTTCCGAATAGCCACGGTTAATCACTTTGACGCCACCATCTTCGCGCAGTGAGTAGGTGGCGGTGACTTTCGATAGACCACGCTCAAACGAGTGATCTAAACGTGCCACTTCGTACCAGGTACCTAAGTAGCGCTCAAGCTCAAAGTTATTGACTGGGGTAATCCCCTTAGGCATGCCTAAACAACCCGATAGAGTGATTAGGGTGAGTATTATAATCAGTTTTCTCATCGTTGTTCTCTCTTTGATTGCGCTTGATGCCAGCTTGTTTGCTGTTAACTACGAACCAACACCAGTCCATGTGGCAAGGCATCACCAAATACGCGTTTTGATTCACTGGCCGATAGCTCGGTCACTTGCTCCACCAGTGTAATCCACGAATCGGCAGCTTTACTTTGCTTCAGCTTACTGACGACTTGCTGACGATAGTCGTCTTCAATGTCAAACAGGCGATCACCGGTTCTTCGGCACATCATGACCGCAGCGAACGCCACCATCGGCTGTTTTTGCCAGTCTTGTTCAAGCAGCTTGGGGAGCCACTGCTGCACTTGTTCGCGCGCGATAACGCTGTGTTGGCTACCATAAAGCGGTGTACGAGAAGCGAGTCGCCCTAGCGCCCACCAATGCGCTTGTTCAAACTGATTGGTGTTAAGTGCTTTACTCAGACACCAAGAAGCGAGCAAGACTTTGTCTTCGACCTCAAGGTGTTCAAGTGATGCGGCAAGACGGACCATAGATTCGTAGCCCATCTCGTGCGCAGTTTTGGCGGATTGAGGATTTTTCATCGCACTCGGATGTAAATATTTAGCGATCTCAGCCAAAATAGTTTCTTGGTGCTCTTGGTTAAGTCCGCCTGCAATCCGGCGCCAGAATACCCACCAATCGGTCCAACCTTGGTGATTCTTAAACTGGATACCTTGCTGATACAAGCCCCAAATCTGTTCGATGCGCCATGAGTCGGTCGCATCGCCAAACCCCGGTCGTAAGCAAAAACCCGCGAGGCGGAACCAGTTTTTTTCGTGTGCTTCTGAGCGGCGGCGGCGTTTACGTCCCAAGGCGCAAGCATCAAACAATTGGCGTAACGTGGTGAAGTCCCACTCGTCGCGCTTGCCGAGCTTGCGCTCAAGCTCTTTTGCCAAGGTTTTGATTTCATTGCCTTCGGCGCTTTTTTTGTTGCTGCTGTAGATTCGTGCTATCAAGGCTTTGCAATCGTCGAGGCGAGGGTGGAGATCTTGCGCTTGTTCGGTATCGACTTTTGGGTTGCGAACTTCAAACTCGAGCGCCCAGCGTTTGCTCTCGTCATCAAGGTGAACACATTCCATCTTCAAGGTGCCAACTTCAGTTAACTGACAGGCAAGCTGCACTTCAACTCGCTCTTTTTGATTGGCATGTAAGCTGCCTCCTTGACCTTCGAGCGTCACGATATAGGGCGGAAGAGGAGTAAATTGGTCTGGGTCGATGTCTACCATCACCCCATTTTGAATCGCTACTTGGTTGTTGAGTAAGTCATGAGTGGTGGTGAGTAGATTGAAACGCACAGGTTCGCCCAGCGTGAGTGCAAAGCGTCGCCCACTAAGGCGGATTTCGTGGCCCTCGTCGGTCCCTTTAGCAAGCAAACATAACGCTTTGCCCATTTTGTTTTTTTCTTGTAGGTGCAGGAAATAAGAACGCGCTGCACCGCCGCCAATTTTAAGCTGGGCACCACGTCGTGCCTTACCATAGGCGACAGCCCCTAAAGCCACTGACCAGTCAGGGTGAGGGTTATCTAGCACAGTAACAGGCTCGCCGCGCCAGTTACCGAGCAGTTGGGTGACCCGCTGCGTGACCAGTTCGCTATTAAACACCCCACCATTAAGCAGCACCGCCACTGGGATGGCCGGTTGGTCTGACTGTTGCTGATTTAGCGCGGCGTGACAAACGGGTTGATGCTGGTGTAAAAACTCAGCAATGTGTTTGCTGACGGCAGGATCGGACACATAAGGCAGACCAAATTCTACCACTGCGCTGCGACGCTTATCTGGCTGCTGTGAAAAGTCCGACAAAGGGAAAAAGCCATCGAGTGCGATTTGATGCACCTCTTGCTTGGTTAAGCCGATGCTCTTGGTTCCACCAAGGAGTTTAGAACCGCTACCGAGCATAGTGATTTTGACCTGTTCCGGCGCATCACTAGAAAGCAAGTGCTCTTTGGCCTGACGCGTTTGTTGGATTAGCTTGGTTAAGCTGGCGGCGTTGAGCTTTTTGCTTTGGCTAAAGCGCTGCTCGGCAAGGTGGGCGAGTGCTAAGTCTAGATTGTCGCCGCCTAGCATCAAGTGTTCGCCGACGCCGATACGATCGAGACTTAACTCAGCGCCATCAAACTTGGCTTCAATCAGGCTTAAATCGGTGGTGCCGCCACCCACGTCACAGACTAAGATCAGCGGCAAAGAGTGTAACTGCTGGGCTGCATTTTTCTGGTGGCGAGCGTACCAGTCGTAACAGACGGCTTGAGGCTCTTCAAGCAAGATAATTCGATCCAGTCCGGCAAGTTTTGCTGCTTCTAGTGTGAGCTTGCGAGCCGCCTCATCAAATGAAGCGGGAACGGTAACCACCACGTCTTGATCTTCGAGTCGATCACTTGGGTTGCGATAGTTCCAAGCTTGACGGATATGATTGAGGTAGCTGGCACTTGCGATCACAGGAGAGACTTTATCGACATCTTCTGCCGCTGCCCAAGGGAGAATGTCGGAGCGGCGGTCGACACCTTGATGAGATAGCCAACTTTTCGCACTCGATACTTGACGCCCTTCCACTTTAGCACCGAGATCACGCGCCCACTCTCCGATGATGACGTTGGAAATATCGCCTGGCACCGGTTGGTTTTCCCAAGGAAGCGTCAGATCTTGTGCAGAGATTTGTTGCTTGGCTGGGTGATAGCGAAATGAGGGGAGGAGTGGTTTACGGACCACCTCTCCGGGACCTATCAGTTGATCGATTGCAAACAGATGAACCTCTGATTGCTGAAGCTGCTGAGTAATTTCGCAGTAGGCGACCACGGTATTGGTGGTGCCCAAGTCAATACCGACTAAAAAGCGCGCTGATGCCATGTAACCACACCTTTGTTCAAACTCTTAAGTGCCACGCCTGACTAGGCAGATTGCGCAGCCAAAAGGCACGAATAAAAACGGCACCTAGGGTGCCGTGATAAGATTATGCTTGTTGATTTGAGTTGGCGTTTGAGTCTTCACGCACGTCAAACTCAACATGCCATTTCTGACCATTATCGCTGGCGATAGCTTCCAGATATAGGGTTCCTAACTCAGTGACTCGCGACGCGAGCGTCACAGGTACCACGTCTCCTTGGCGACGACCTTGTGAGACGGGCAACGTCACTTGGATCTCTGGCAACTGTTCGAGCTCATCGTCTCCCCAATGGTCGAGATGCGTACCGGCACTGTCTTCGCGGCGCACGGTTGAGCCAAAGAACTGGAAGTTTACTGGCTGGCCGATGACCAAACCGAATTCTTGACTCGGGACTTCAACGCTAGAGCCTTCTTCCATGCCAAATGGTGCAACACAAAGTGCTTCCATAGGAGGCGCCATACCTGGAATCGCAGGCATGGCACTCTCGATACCCACATAGTAGCTCGAGGCAATACCGCCGCGAATACGTACGCCTTGGCCGCGGCGCACTGCGCCGTAGTAGCTGGCGCCGCTAGCGACAGCGAGATCTAAATCAACCCCAGTCAGACGTTTGGCCGCTGGAGCATTGGCCTCTACTAGCCAATGGTTGATAGTCTGCTCTAGACGCTCAGCAAGTAGCGCGGATTTCAACACGCCGCCGTT
Organism: Vibrio sinaloensis; assembly: GCF_023195835.1. Lineage (NCBI taxonomy): Bacteria > Pseudomonadati > Pseudomonadota > Gammaproteobacteria > Vibrionales > Vibrionaceae > Vibrio > Vibrio sinaloensis. The sequence goes on from NZ_CP096199.1 coordinate 1,139,715, forward strand.
GAACAAAATTGCGGTCGGCTTAATGAACTCGGTCGCAGCTGGCGCTCCACCCATACCTGGCATATTGGCAAAAGGGTTGAACTCCGCCTGTTGCTGCGGCGCATCCCCTTGGGCATTGGCTTGTTTCGTTAAGAACGCGGCGATGTGACGCGTGATCCCGGCGTCTTGCGCATAAGGCAAGCCCATTTGCGTTAAGGCCGCACGATTGCGCTGCATAGGTTGCTCGGTAATCGCAACTTGTGGGAAAAAGCCATCAACTAAAGTTTGCTGTACTTCCGCTTGAGTCAGTTCTGTCTTAAGCGTCGCTCCAAGCAGTTTAGAGCCGCGACTCGGTACCACGATGGGCACAGATTGCAGCTCACTGTCGTTAAGCAAGGCTTCTTTGGCGTCACGGCAGGCATGAGTCATCGCCTGAACTTGCCACGGCTGAAGCTCTTTGCCCTCTTGAGCCAACTTCATTTTCAGTCGGTATGCTAGTGCCAGATCCATGTTGTCGCCGCCCAGCAAAATGTGCTCACCGACTGCAATGCGGTTCAGGCTAAGATTACCTTCATGCTCGGTGACTTCGACCAAGGATAAGTCGGTCGTGCCGCCACCGATATCAACAACTAAAACAATATCACCAACCGTCACTTGATCGCGCCAGGTATCATTGCTGTTATCTATCCAGTGATAAAGCGCCGCTTGCGGTTCTTCAAGCAAGGTCAGCTGAGTTAAGCCCACGTTTCTAGCCGCTTCGGCGGTGAGATCTCGAGCTGCTGGGTCGAACGAAGCCGGGACAGTGATGGTCACATCTTGCTCGGCCAGCGGGTGTTGTGGGTGGGTGTGATCCCATGCTTGTTTCAGGTGTTCTAGGTAAAGCTCGGTCGCGCGCAGTGGTGATACCTTTTCGACCTCTTCAGGGCTTCCGGCTGGAAGAAAGGCATCACGACGATTGACGCCACCGTGACAAAGCCACGACTTTGCACTCGCTACTAGACGAATAGGGGTTTTGGCACCTAAGTTACGGGCGATTGCGCCAACAAGTGCTTTCGGCTCTGAAGACCATGGCAGAACGCGTGAAGCAGGGCTCATTTCGTGCTCATGGGGTTGATACAAAAATGAGCCAAGCTGGCTACGAGTTTCAACGGTTCCAGGCGCTGTCAATTGGGCAATCGGCATCACGGATACGCGGGCATCTTCTTCGCGCGTATCGACATAGGAAAGAACGCAGTGGGTAGTGCCTAAATCGATGCCTACACTGTAGGTGGCATTCGCTGTTGCAACGCTTTGTGTGCTGTTGTCTTGGTGTTCCATTACAACTCCACCTCAGCCGGTGCGATCACAGAGGCGTCGTAGTTCTCTGCCAGTTTAGGCAAGTTGATGGCACTTGCTTTCCAACCTTTGTGTACTAGCGTTCCGTGGAATGGCGCACTGCCAGTCACGTTACCGGTCAGGCGAATCTGTTGCGGATTGAAGCCCTCTTCAACGGTAATACGTGTTTCTTCGTCTTCGCTGCGAATCGTTTCAAGCGTCAAGTAGTCGCTCAGTACCTTCTGCCCACCTGTGTGGATCACTCGAGCAGCGGCGCCGACTTCTTCATCTGAGAAAGCCGTGAGGTCTTCTTTAAGGAAGTCAATCAAGCGCGCTTCTTGTTGCATGATAGACAGCAACTGCATGGCAGAGTCGGTTGAGGCAGTAGCGAGTTTCGATTCTACTTCGACCACTTTCTCAACGACTTTTTCGACTTCGACGACTTTTTCGACTTCGACAATTTTCTCAACCGGCTTTTCTACCTCAACGATTTTTTCGACGGGCTTTTCGACCACTTTCTCGATCACTTTTGATTTGCGTGAAACCGCAACAAGCAAGAGTAGGACACTGGACGCAGCTAAGCCTGCGTGAAGCATATCGAACGTTTGAGGGATCATTTGTAAATCGAACGTCATGACAATTCTCTTTAAGTTTCTGATTGCAGAGACGGGCAAATCTCTGTGAAGGCTCTGGGTTGGAAAGAGAGCCCAGTTATTCTGTTAGATTGGGGCGGATATTAGCACAATCAAGCCGCTGTTCAGCTACTAAAACAGGTCTAATCAGGGATCTTAGCGCCTAATCGGTCTGTTTTTAACCGAAATGTCGCTGAGTTTAATGCGCTAACAGACCCCGAGGTTTACTTGGCGCTGCGATGATGAAAGATACGAGCGAGTATGATTCCAATTGGCTTCCATCAAGCTAACATTAACTTGAATTCGAGTTTTGCCATTTTCTGATGTAGAATTTCGCGCTTTGCGGAAACTGAACAAAGGCCAACCATGAACCATAACCGTGTTGTGTGTTTTGATTTAGAAATGTGCTGTTGGAATGAAAACGGTGTCGGTACTACTGGGGAGATCATCGAAGTTGGACTAGCCGAAATCGACCTAGTGAAAGGCGAGATCGTGAAACGCGCGCAATATTACGTCAAGCCCGAGCAGGATGAGGTTTCGCTGTTTTGCTCTCAGTTGACAGGGATTACGCCACGCAAAATCGAAAAACAAGGGCGTCCACTCGAGCAGGTTATCAAATCGATGGTCAAAAACTTTGGTGGCGCGAACAAGATTTATGCTGCCTGGGGACGTGACGACCGTATTCTCGCAAAAGAGTGCCAAGACAAGGGCATCGAGATGCCATTTAACGAATTCATTAACCTAGCGACCCTGTTTCGCATCCAAAATCGACTCAAAGATAAACGGGTCGGACACAAAGCGGCGCAAGAGAGCAAAGGCATTGAGTGGGAAGGGCGCCAGCACTCAGGTTATGTTGACGCATACAACTTAGCCAAACTTGCGTTGACTATGTTGTGATCGAAAGAGGGAGCGACGGCTCCCTCTGTGATTGGTCAGCCAGATTAGGCGTAACCGATGAGTTGGGGCAGCCACAACACGATACTTGGAAACGCTATCAACACTGCTATCGTAACCACGTCGGCGATAAAGAAAGGTGTACAGCCACGAAAAACGTCTTGCACTGAACACTCAGGACGAACGCCAGCGACCACAAAACAGTTCAAGCCGATTGGCGGGGTGATCAAGCACAGCTCTGCCATTTTCACCACTATGATGCCAAACCAAATCGCACAACCTATCCCTGAAACGCCAAAGGCAGAGTCGACCGCTGCGACATCCGCCCCGCCGTTGAGGGCAATAATCGCTGGATACACCACAGGCAGTGTTAGCAGCAACATTCCAATCGCGTCCATAAACATGCCAAGTACGGCGTATGCAAGCAAGATGAACAATAGAGTTAACATCGGGCTTTGCTCTAGACTGACTATCCAATCAGAAAAGGCACTAGGCAAGTCGGCGAAGCCAAGGAAGCGAACGTAAATCAAAACACCCCAAATGATGGCAAAAATCATCGCTGATAATTTTGCCGTTTCCATTAACGAGCTCTTGATCTCTTTCCAGCGGCTGCCATGGTAAAGGGCGACCAACAGAATCACACTCGCCCCGAGAGCGCCTGCCTCAGTCGGGGTTCCGACCCCGCCGTAAATACAAATCATGATGATGGCAACAACAAAGAAGATCGGCGCAGCACTGGGCAGTGATTCAAAGCGTTGTTTCCACGTGTATCCTCGCACTGGTGGACCAAAGTCTTTTTTGGTCATCGCTAACAAGATCACTAATCCGCCGTATATCAACGCAGAGACAAACCCTGGGATAAATCCTGCCATCAATAGTGCCCCGACATCTTGTTCGACGATAATCGCATAGATAACCAGTATTGCTGAAGGTGGGATCAATGAGGCCAAGGTTCCGCCCGCGGCCACCACCCCTGCCGCAAAGCGTTTGTCGTAGCCAAGCTTGAGCATTTCGGGCACCGCGATACGAGCAAAAACCGCCGATGTTGCGACAGATGCGCCTGAGACAGCCGCAAATCCAGCGGTCGAAAACACCGTTGCCACTCCCATACCGCCGGGTAACCAACCAACCCAACGTTTGGCCGCTTCAAACAGCGCTTTGGTTAACCCCGCGTGGTAGGCGAGAAAGCCGATCAGGATGAAGGTTGGAATTAAAGACAGCGCCAATGAAGACACTTTAGAGTGAGGAATGGTCCCCGCCATTTTAAGCGCAACCATAAAGCCACGCTCAAATCCCAGCTTGGCGCTGAAAATCCACACTAAACCAAGAAAACCGGCAATCGCTGCGGCGAAGGCGACCCGCACTCCGAGTAACACAAACACCAACATCGCGCCTGACACCCATAAGCCAATTTCAATACTGTCCATATTGGCCATGGTTTGTAATAAATCCGACAAAGTCACTCTCCTAGATATTTAATCGTGTCCACTAACGGTTTCCGCTTCTTTTGCGGCGACTTCGGCTGCCGACTCAATCAAAGGCACACCGACGGGACGAGAACTCCCGGCAACCAAGGCGCGCAAATAGCCCCAGATTTGCAGCACTAGCCGTAGCGCGAGAATGGTCAGGGCGATGGTAACCACCAGCTTGGCTGGCCAGGTCGGCAGATTGATATCAAGTGACGAGTCACCAATCGAATAGGCACGCCAAAAGTGCAAGTAGGAGCCGTAAATCAACACCAAATTGACCCCTAACATAAGCAGGGTCGAAAGCAGTTCGGTGAACCAGAGTGTTCGACCATGGAATTGGCCGATCACTATGTCCATGCGAATATGGCCACCCATGCGTTGGGTGTAGGCGATACCAAGAAACGCGATGAACGCCATGGCTTGCTCGACCCAGTCGACATAGCCACTGATCGGCGATGAAAACAGCCAACGACTGAGGACATTCACGGTGGCGAGGAACACCAACAAGAAGATCACCACGCCACCGGCGAGGTTGAGAAAAGATTCAAGTTTAAACAGCCAACGGTCTATGCGACTAAACCGCGAGCTATCTTCGAGTACAGAAGCAGCAGCTGACATCGTGCTCTCCTAGCTAAATAAGTGGATAAACAATCAGGCAAGCACTCATCTGCTTGCCTGACTCAGTGCTTACTGCTCGGCAAATAGCTGAGCGGTATACTCAAATACGGCCTGTGAATCAAATTTGCCTTGGTATTTCTCCACCCACTCTTGACGAACGGATTGCGCGAGCTGGTTTAGCTGCTCGGTTTGCTCATCGTTAAAGGTCACTAGGGTTAAGCCCTGTTGACGAATGGCTTGCTCATATTTTGCCGTGGTGTTTTGTTCGTAGTTTTGAACATAGAAATCCAGCGCTTCATCGACAGAACCGAGTAGCGCTTCACGATGGGCTGGCTTGAGCATCTCAAGCGCTTCGGTATTGACCACCACAGGGCAATTCGCCGAGCCTAGGTTTAAGTTGGTCGTAGCCCATTGGCCGACTTTGTAAGAGTTCGTTGATAAATGTGCATGAGGGGCGAAAGAGGCCGCATCGATGACACCTGAATCCATGGATTGACGGACTTCTGAGAAGGGAACCCCGGTTTTAACTGCGCCAAGTTTACCAAGTACACCCATGATGCCGCCTGGGCCACGGACGCGAAGGCCATCAAAATCTTCTAAGGTCTTTAGTGGGTCGCCTTTGCTGACAATATTGTACTGAGGCAGTGGCGTTGGCATTAACAGGGTAGCGTTCCAACGTGCCAAATCTTTCTTCACTTCAGGGTGTTCAAACACCTTCATATAAATGTCGCTGATTTGCGCCAGAGAGACTTCTTTCGCGAATGGCAGCTCGGTAACGGTAATAGTGGGGTTTTTGTCGGCATGATAAAACGCACAGAACTGCGCCATTTCGAAGGCACCAAAGGAGATGCCATCGAGGTTTTCACGTGATTTAGATAAGCCGCCATAGGAGATGTTGAGCTTAAACTCACCATTAGTTTTGGCCTCTACCAGCTCTGCAAGCTTCTCGACGTTTTCGGTAAAAGCGCGGCGTTTCCCCCACAGGGAGACATTCCATTCAGTGGCCGCGGCCACTTCTGTGGCCATAAATCCACCGATAGCGAGCGTGATTAAAGAGGTGCGAAGTGCTTTCATAATTCGTCCTTGTTTTTGGTTATTGACTCGAACATTATCTTGATTCGAGTGAGTTATTTGTGTGCGCCGGTTGATAGCTCGTTTGGCGCTGTCTCACGTTGGCTGTTGAGCTATAGCAAAGCCTTTGCCAAGTTAACAAAATGTTAATTGTTATGTTTTAACTTTATGAAAAATAAGATATAAATCGATTGCGCTTTAGGTGAGCTGGTTCAGTTTGCGGCTATACTAAATATTGAATGAGCCAAATTTGGCCGATTGTGTAACACGAGTTGGCAAGGTTTGAGCCAAATTTGGCTGACAAGTCACCATATTCTTGCATCAGAGCGAGTGCGCTTGTTGAACACCGCTGGTGGTGCAATTTTTGCCTATTCAGCCCACTTACCCAAACTATGGAGACAAGGAATGTCACAATCCGGCACTAAACCTATCTATGTATGGATTTGGCTGATTGCTATTGCTTTGGGTGCTGTAATAGCGACCGGGTTGGTTCGCACTAGTGAGCAACAGGTGCTAAGTGATCTCAATCAGGTGGGAGAAGAGAGACTTAACCTCTACGCCTCGACCCTCGCTGCAGAATATAAGCGGTTTCACTACTTGCCTTTTATCGTCGCTCATGACCAACATGTCGCGCAGATTCTGACTGATCCAGGCGACCTAGAGAGCCTAGTGTTGGTCAACCATAAGTTAAATCGTTGGCAAAACAAATCTGCGGCCAATGCGCTGTATTTGATGAATCGTCATGGCGTGGTCGTGGCGAGCAGTAACTGGCAGAGCTCGAGCAGTTTTGTTGGCCATGACTACCATTTTCGCCCCTATTTTCGTCAAGCGATGGACGGAAATAGCGGTCGATTTTTTGCGATTGGGGTGACAACGGGGGAGCCTGGGCTATTTCTCTCTTACCCAGTTAAAATCGGGGGCGAGATAGTTGGTGCGGCCGTCGCCAAAATCAACATGTCAGAACTTGAGGCGAGCTGGAACTCAGGCGGGGAACGAGTCTGGGTGGCCGATGGTGATGGCGTGATTTTTCTCGCCAGTCACCCACAATGGCGCTATCGCAGTATTTCCCCTTTATCATCGGGCGTTGTTGAACAAATAAAGGCCGCGCAGAAGTACAGTGATTACCCGATTGACTCGCTTGGTTTAAGGGAGCTTTCGACGACCGAGCAAGGCTCACGCATTATAGAACTGCAACGGAGTGATTCAGCTTCTACTGCGGAGACGCAAACCTATCTACTCCATCAGCGGGTGATACCGCAACTCGGGTGGACCCTGTTTTACTTAAGTGATCTTAAGGGGCTCAATCAGAGCAGATTAAACCTCATCATTATTTCGCTACTTAGTACCGCTCTGTTGGCTCTGGTGTTGTGTTTTGCCTTTAGCCGTTTTAAGCATCAGCAACAACTAGAGTGGCGAGTGGCGCAGCGAACCAACGCGCTGCGTCAAAGTAACTCCAAGCTCAAGCAAGAGATTGAAGAGCGGATCCGAACCACTCATGCTTTGCGTCAAACCAATGAAGAGTTGGTACAGGCTGAAAAAATGGGGGCTTTGGGCCAGCTATCGGCTGAGTTGGTGCATGAGATAAGTCAACCTCTGCAAGCTGTGCAGACGTTTCTTGCCAGCAGTAAATTACTGCTAGCAAGAGGAGAGCTGCCGTTGGTGCGCGACAATCTAGATGAGATTGATGACTTACTACGCCGAGTGACATCCATCATCACGCGACTGAAAACCTTTGCCAGCAAGCCGGTCGGTGAGCTAAAACCTGTCAATGTGTCACAAGCGATCAGTCACGCACTGCAAGTGGTCCACCCAAGGCTCGATAAATGCGAGATCCGCGTTAACACTGAGCGATGTGACGATGAATTAGTGGTGCTTGCCAACGATATAAAGCTTGAGCAAGTGTTCGTCAATTTATTGAGTAATGCTATTGATGCGATTGAGTCCCCGAGCGTCGACCGCTTAGGTGTGATTACCTTGAGCGCCTACCGCGAGCAGGAAAGAGCGATCATAACCGTCTCAGACAACGGTTGTGGGGTCGACCCACAATTTGAATCAAAGTTGTTTGACTCATTCTTTACCACCAAACCTTCTGGCCAAGGGGTCGGCTTAGGTCTGTCCGTTTCGGCGGGGATTGTCGAAGAGTTCGGCGGCAAACTGAGCATGACACCGAACTCAACCCACGGGGTGACATTTACCCTCAACCTCAATCTAGCCAACACCAAGGAGAGTCATGATGGATAACCACAAAGCCGAACCATTAAAGGTGGTGTTGGTTGATGACGAGAGTGCGATTCGCAAAGCAACCAAACAATGGTTGAGCTTGGCCGGCTTTGAGGTCGAAGACTATTCTGATGGCCCGAGTGCTTTGGCCCAAATTCGCGCCAACTCGTCTTGTGTGGTGGTGTCGGACATCCGAATGCCACAAATGGATGGGATGACGTTTGCACAGGAGGTGCAGCGGATTGATGCAGACATTCCAGTATTACTCGTGACCGCTCACGGCGATGTCAAAATGGCCGTCGAGGCGATGAGGCGAGGCGTTTATGACTTCATCGAGAAGCCGGTTGAGCCGGAGCTACTGATCGATAGAATCGAACGCGCAGCAGAGAAACGCCGTTTGGTATTGGAAAATCGTAATTTGCAGCGTTTGCTGAGCCAGAAGTCAAGTATTGAGAGCCGAATTATCGGCCAATCCCCGGTGATGGAGCAGCTTCGCCAGCAGATAGTTCAGCTTGGGCAAACCCCGGTCGATACCGTGATATATGGTGCGACGGGAACAGGCAAAGAGCTGGTGGCACGCTGTCTACACGACTTTAGCCAGCGCAGCCAACATCCGTTTGTCGCGGTGAACTGCGGTGCCATTCCAGAGAATCTGATCGAAAGTGAGCTGTTCGGCCACGAAAAAGGCGCCTTTACTGGCGCAGATAAACAGCGAATCGGAAAAATAGAGCACGCCAATAAAGGTACGCTGTTCCTCGATGAAATTGAAAGTATGCCACTCAGCTTTCAAATAAAACTGTTGCGCGTGTTGCAAGAGCGGCGCTTAGAGCGAGTCGGGTCGAATCGAGAGATCGAGCTCGATTTATGGGTGATTGCGGCGACAAAACAAGACTTACAGCAAGCATCACAACAAGGCGATTTTCGCGAAGATCTTTATTATCGCTTTAATGTGATTGAACTGGCGTTGCCGGCGCTTTGTGAGCGTAGAGAGGATATCCCACTGCTGTTTGAGTTTTTTGCTCGTAAAGCGGCGCTTCAATACCAACGTGACGTTCGCGAGCTGAACGAACAAGAGTTGGCGATGTTATTGGAATATGAATGGCCCGGCAATGTTCGACAATTAAAGAATGCCGCTGAGCGCTACGTGCTTGGGATCGGTGCTGGGGATGTACTTGGAACTATTGTCGGTCAGGATTCGCAGGCGTTGGCGAGTGACAAAACTTCTACCTTGAATGAACGGGTGCAACGTTTTGAGCGCCAATTGATTACCCAGTCTTTACAGCGTCATAAAGGTAATGTGCAAGCGGTATTGGAGGAGTTAGGGCTACCTCGCCGTACCCTAAACAACAAGATGAACCAGTACCAGATTATTCGCCGTGAGTTCATCGCGGGGGATGATTAGCGGTTGGGTTTGTTTTCCGTCGCCGAAAGCTTGGCGCGGATAAATTCACTGTGATCAACGTAAAGAAGCTCGGCACTTTTACGAATTACCGCATCTTCGAGAGGGTCGATATTTCCGTCGGCATTGGCCACTTGCCACATGGCTTCGATTAACTGGTAGCGCGCTTCTGAAGTGAGCGTTCTTAATTGCGAGGTGAAATCGTATAGCGAGGCAGACTCTTGGGTGGCGCGTTGCGCTCGCTCTAACAGCGTTTCAGCTTGGCTACTGTCTAACTTGAGTAGTGTTTCAAGCAAGTGCAGTTTCGCCTGCCGCTCTTGCTGCTCCACTTGGTGATCTGCGCCCGCAACCTCACACAGTAAGCATGCGATGGCCAAGTCAGGGTCGGCGTGTGTGTGCTGGCCTAAATCTTCGCCTTCTAGTAGCTGTTTAAACAGTTTGGTGATCGAATTGAGCATAGCCTGCGCCTTTGTCGGTATTGATAGTTTATAGATAGTGGCCAGCGACAATGATCACAACCCAATTGACAAAAATCTTACTTTTCTTTTATCGGCAGAAATTCCCACTCGCGTCCATCACCGGTCAAAATAGCAATGCGTGCGGGTTTACCTTGATCGTCGAGTTTGAGTTCACCAATGGCGCTGCTATTGACTAATCTACGGCGTCCTGGTGTGTTCGGGTCGCGCTTTTTAACTTTTAGCCGCTTTCGTTTGGTAAACCAGTTGAGCGGCGAGCGCGGTGAATAGAGCAGTCGGTCGGCGTGGTCACAGAAGCCGAGTAATGGCTCGGGGAACTGACTTTTTAATCCGCTGCAAGTGACTTGGTAAATGTTGGGGCTGTTGCGTCGAAACCTCAGCTTAATATCGTAGGCGAATGAGTAGTGTACATCGCCTGACAGAATCACGAAGTTGGTCGGTGTTTTGGTGTGGGTGAAGATACTCAGCAAGGTGTTGGCGCTACCACGATGTGCCATCCAGTTTTCGGCATCCACCATCAAAGGCTTGCCGAGCGCGGTTACGATTCGTTGCAACGTTTCAATAAACTTGACGCCGAACATAGGTGCGGCCGAGACAATAATGACTTTATCTTGATGCAGCAGCGCTTGTTGCAACTCCACCATCGCTTCCCAATCCATCAATCCGGAGGGTTTGTTCATCCGTGACTCAGAGCGCCAGCGTCGAGTTCGGGTATCGAGCACCACGACTTTGGGCGCGCGGTCTATGGTGTAGTGCCACTGCTCGAAACGGTATAGATGATCAATGAAGTGGTCGTGGGCATCACTTTCGGGTGACGCCAAGAAATCTTTGGCGTATTGAATGAACTGTGGTGAAAAATTATCAGGCTCGTTGCCCCAACCTTGGCACAACCAATAGGCGGCCAAACCGTTGCCGATGATTCGCTTGGCAAACGGGTCGCCATATGCGGCCATCTCCCAGCCAATCGTCAGGTTCCAGTCATCCGTAATATCGTGGTCATCAAAGATCATATAAGTCGGAATATGGGCAAAGAGTCGCTGTACCTTATCAAGACCGGCGACAAACTGAGTGATGACCTGCTGTTCGTTGTGCCAACGCTGTTGCATTTCGGGTATTAAGCGCTGCTCAGCGTGCACAAAATCTTGGTCACGCAATCGCGTGGGGTTTAGCTTTGACCACAGTGTCGGCGACCAAACCAGCAGATACATGGCAAAGAACTCGCTAAAGGTGACTAAGTGATTGTCTGCGTCGGTCGAGGTAAAAATTGGTGCATTTCGTTTTGGAAACAGCTTGGTCAGCCAATGGCCATCATCATAGTCATGAGGAAGCAGGCGGTCACGGCCATAATAGCAATCAGCGTGGGCGTACAATGCGTGTGCATCTGGCACAGGTGCCTGTTCAAAACGCTCGTTAGGCAACCCGAGTAACGCGACCGTTTGAATAATGGCGTCCAGCATGGGCCCTGCTACATGGTCGGCGTAAATTTGGTCGCCGCTCATCATCAGTAAATCAGGACGCTCCTCCACGCTCAACGTTGCCATCTTTTCATCGGTACGAACTAAGGCGTCTTCGCTGGGGTAGTGCGGGTTACGACAGGAGCCATGCATAACATAGTCAGCTTTGCTTGAGATGGTAAAACAAAGCTCCGACTCGCCGGGGTACAAAAGATGAGGATAGCGCTCAGTCAGTGGGCCATGTTGCGTGATGAACTGATAACTGAGCACGCAATCGAGTGGAAACTCGCCTTTAAATTGAGCCAAAGTCACAAAGCATTGTGCACCGACTCGTATTGGCTCAATATTATCCAGTGGATGGCGAAATAGAACTTGCTGTTCACGGGTGAGCGTAAACTCCCCCTCAAGTGGTTCGTTGGTCACTAACCAAAACACTAACTCATCGCTAGCGGCTTTGCGTAATATGGGGCCGGCTATCAAAAAAGGCGGGCAGTCTGGCATGGGTTACTCTTGCAGCTCCTCAGGATCTTCCAGAATTTCGACCACTTCAGAACTGGAACGTTCATGCCCCATTAGGAATAGCGCTAACATCGCATCTGCTTTGGTCTTGTCATCAGAGCTGTCGGACAAAATCTGTTCGAAACGGTGACGAATCATCGCCACTTCATGTTCGACGAAACCGCGTCCTTCCTCTTCACCCTGAGTCTCTTCAGGAGCAGTATCGAAGCTCAAAAACAGCAGTTCACCGTCCAGGTTAGTCTCCAATAGACGTTCGGGTAGCCAGCTCTCTCCGGTCACTATGTCCGGATCACAATCATTTGGCAATGCGTCGAGTCTTTTTTTTAATTCAGATGCTTTCACAATCGTTCGATTTGAGGGATCATATCTTCTTATTTTAACGACCAATGGCGCAGAAACCTAAGTATAAAGACTATTAGTTGGTGAGTTTTTGAGTTGTTGCGTTACTTTTGGATAGAAAATGATACATAAATCTTCACTATCGATATTTTCGATCGTGGTCAGTGGCTTATTTGCTCCCATCACTTATGCACAACAAACCGAAGTGATCGCCGAGCAGAATTGGGGAATCGCTGCAGCTTTTCGCACCGCAACGATTCCATACACATCCAACAATAATGACCAAACCGTAGGCACTTTTGTGCCGATGATGTTCTTTGACAATGAACATGTGTTTATTGATGGTATGCAAGGTGGTGCCTATCTGTATCAACAAGATAGATGGCAACTGAATGCCTTAATGCGACTACGTTTTGTCGATATTCCCGCTTCTGCGCAAAACACTTATCAAGGTGACACGGTCGACTTTGGCGCTCAACTTCGCTATCGACTCGACGAGACGTGGACACTCGCAGGGGAACTGATGAGTGATGATGAGTTTCGCTTTCACGCTAACTTGACGGCCTCTGCCGACTATCAATGGGGTGATTGGCAGATTGAGCCCCATGCAACCATCAGGTTTAAGGGCGCAGACTTTAACAGTGAGTATTACGCGTTTAAATCTTACACAGGTGAGAGTATTGATGCGGGTGTCGATATGAGTGTGGGAGTGAACGCTCGTTATCATGTCTACTCCAATTTGTATCTCCTCGGTGCCACCAGTGTGACCCGTTTAGACAACAGTGCTTATCGCTCGACGATCGTCAACGATCGATTTGAAGGCGAGTTGTTCTTAGGCTTTGGTTTTTTCAATGACAAAACTAAAGCACCGAAAACCGCATTGAGTAATCCGCGCTATTTGCGCGTGGCGCATGGTTGGGCGACGTCGTCAAACATTGGTGAGATATTCAGTTTTAATCGCGAGAAAGATCCGTATAACAATCAGTTGACTTCGGTGTTTTATGGTCACCCGTTAACCGATGAGCTGTTTGGCCTCCCGCTGGATATCTATTTAACGCCAGGACTGGTTCATCATTGGTCATCATCGGTCCAGTCAGTCTCCACGGAATATGTCGCAGCGATTAAGGCCTATTACACCTTTGAATGGCCGATACAGTGGCGGTTTGGTGTCGCTGAAGGGCTCTCCTACATTGATAGCCTCACCTACATTGAGTACGAAGAGATGAAACGAAAAGGCTATGAACCGAGTAAGTTACTCAACTACCTCGATTTTTCCGTTGACGTCAATGTGGGGGACCTATTCAACCAACCAGACTATAACCATGTTTGGTTTGGCTATTCGCTTCATCACCGTAGCGCAATATTTGAAAAAGCCTCGCAATTTGGCCGAATCAAAGGGGGCAGTAATTATAATACCCTCTATGTGCAGATCGATTTTTGACCGCCTGCCGTAATACAGACGCCCACCAGCATTGCTAGGTGGGCGTTTTTGCTTTCACCTGTGTTACAATCCACGCAGTTTTATCGATAGAAAAGAATAGGTAATGCTTTGACTTCGTCACAGCCACAAAATGCTGCCGCTCCTGACAATCAAGTTCAGGCAAACACGGCGGCATCGTTACGCAAAGCACTTCAGCAGTGCATGTTAAAAGACAGATTCCGTTTAAGTAAGCGTATTTCCGGGGCAAATAAAATCAAAAAAGAAGCCGCGCGACACGCCGTATTTGACGAGATTGCCCTCGACATTGCTAAATCGATGATGGAAGCCGAGCAGCGCGCTGCGGTATCGGTCAAGATTGATTACCCCGAGCTTCTGCCTGTTAGTCAAAAGAAACAGGATATTGCCGACGCGATTGAACAAAACCAAGTGGTGATCGTGGCGGGCGAAACGGGTTCGGGGAAAACCACCCAGTTGCCGAAAATCTGTGCCGAGCTTGGCCGCGGTCAGTTTGGCTTAATTGGTCATACTCAACCGCGTCGTCTTGCTGCGCGCTCGGTGGCTAATCGTATTGCCGAAGAGATGGAAAGCAAACTGGGTGAGTTTGTCGGCTACAAGGTTCGTTTCAATGATCAAATCTCGGAAAACACTCAGATTAAGTTGATGACAGACGGTATCTTGTTGGCCGAAATCCAGCACGACCGTTTCCTCAATCAATACGACACCATCATTATCGATGAGGCTCACGAACGCAGTCTGAATATTGATTTTATTCTCGGCTACCTTAAAGAGCTACTGCCTAAACGCCCTGATCTTAAAGTCATCATTACCTCGGCAACCATAGACCCTGAGCGCTTCTCTAAACATTTTAACGATGCGCCTATTATCGAGGTTTCAGGTCGAACCTACCCGGTTGAGACTCGCTATCGCCCTCTTAGCGGTGATGAAGATGGCGATCGCGATCAGCTAGAAGGGATTTTTGAGGCGGTTGATGAGCTGTGCGATGAAGGCTTGGGCGATATCCTGATCTTTATGAACGGCGAGAGGGAAATTCGCGATACCGCTGATGCACTAGCCAAACGCAATTTGAAAAGCACGGAAATCGTTCCGCTTTACGCGCGTTTGTCGGCGGGTGAACAGAACAAAATCTTTCAGCCACATGCAGGGCGGCGCATCGTTCTCGCCACCAACGTGGCGGAAACCTCGTTGACGGTACCTGGGATCAAATACGTCATCGATCCGGGTACCGCGCGCATCAGTCGTTACAGTTATCGTACTAAGGTGCAGCGTCTACCGATAGAGCCTATCTCTCAAGCTAGCGCTAACCAGCGTAAAGGTCGCTGTGGTCGTGTAGAAGAGGGGATCTGTATTCGACTCTATTCTGAGGACGATTTCAACGCTCGCCCAGAGTTCACCGACCCTGAAATATTGCGCACCAACTTGGCGTCAGTCATATTGCAGATGACTGCGCTGGGTTTGGGTGATATTGAAGCGTTTCCGTTTGTCGAGGCGCCGGATAAGCGCAACATCCAAGATGGTGTGCGTCTTCTTGAAGAGCTTGGGGCGATCAACGAGAAAGCCAAAGATCCAAGAAAACGTCTCACCGCAACAGGGCGTCAATTGGCGAAACTGCCAATTGACCCTCGTCTTGCGCGCATGGTGCTTGAGGCGCCTAAGTATGGCGCGCTCAAAGAGCTGATGATCATTGCCTCGGCACTATCGATTCAAGATCCGCGCGAGCGTCCGAGTGATAAACAGCAGTCATCTGATGATAAACACCGCCGATTCTTCCATGAAGAGTCAGACTTCCTCACCTTTGTAAACTTGTGGGACTACATCCAAAAACAGCAAAAGCAGCTGTCGGGGAATCAGTTCCGCAAGCAGTGTAAGCAGGACTATCTTAACTACTTGCGTGTGCGTGAGTGGCAAGATGTGTACTTCCAAGTTCATCAGGCGATGCGCGAAATGAGCTTTAAGCTCAATGATGAGCCAGCTAGCTACCAAGGTGTCCACAGCGCGATTTTGGTCGGCTTGCTGTCACACATCGGTATGAAAGACCAAGAGAAAAACGAGTATCAAGGTGCGCGAAACGCTCGTTTCCACATCTTTCCAGCCTCTGGTCTGTTTAAGAAGCAACCCAAGTGGATCATGTCCGCTGAGTTGGTCGAAACGTCCAAGCTTTGGGGACGCATTATTGCCAAAATCCAGCCCGAATGGATTGAGCCTTTGGCCAAACATCTGATTAAGCGCAGCTACAGCGAGCCTCATTGGTCGAAAAAGCGCGCAGCGGTGATGGCGCATGAAAAAGTGATGCTGTACGGCATTCCGATTGTGCCTAAGCGCCTGGTTAACTATGGCAACATCGATCCTGTTGTTAGCCGAGAGCTGTTCATTCGCAGCGCACTGGTTGAGGGTGAATGGGAAACCAAACACGCATTTTTCAAACAAAACCGCAAGCTGCTGCAAGAGGTTGAAGAGCTGGAACACAAGTCTCGTCGCCGCGATATTTTGGTCGATGATGATGAGCTGTTTGACTTTTATGACCAGCGCGTCGGCACCGATGTGGTGTCAGGACGTCACTTTGATACTTGGTGGAAGACGGCGGCGAAAGCCAACCCTGAACTGCTCAACTTTGAAAAAGAGATGCTGTTTAAGGGCGATGCCAGTCATGTCACTGACCTGGATTACCCTAACTTCTGGCATCAAAATGGGCTTAAACTCAAGCTCAGTTACCAGTTCGAACCCGGCGAAGACAGCGATGGTGTCACCGTACATCTACCGCTGCCTATTCTCAACCAGGTTGAGCCAGCAGGATTTGATTGGCAAATTCCGGGCTTGCGTCATGAGTTGGTAGTCAGTCTGATTAAGTCCCTGCCTAAAACGATTCGCAAGAACTTTGTCCCTGCACCCAACTACGCTGATGCTTTCTTAGCCCGAGTGACCCCAATGGAGTCACCGCTGCTTGATGCACTCGAAAAAGAGCTGCGCAGAATGACAGGGGTCGAAGTGCTACGTGAAGATTGGAACTATGACCAAGTTCCTGACCATCTAAAAGTCACCTTCCGCACCGTCGATCATCGCAACCGCAAGTTGAAAGAGCATCGTGATTTACACGAGCTAAAAGAGAGTCTCAAAGACAAAGTCCAGGAGACCTTGTCTAAGGTGGCTGACGATGACATCGAACAACAAGGCTTGCACACCTGGAGCTTTGGCGAGCTGCCTAAAGTCTACCAGCAAAAACGTGGTGGCTATGATGTCAAGGCGTATCCAGCGATTGTGGATAGTAAAGACAGCGTTGAAATTAAACTGTACGAGACTGAGCAAGAGCAAGTGCAGGCGATGAAAGCGGGCCAGCGCCGGCTGATTTTGCTCAATGTGCCGTCACCAATCAAATACTTACATTCGAATTTACCGAACAAATCCAAGCTAGGGCTCTATTTCAACCCGTATGGCAAGGTGCTTGATCTTATTGATGATTGTATTGCCTGTGGGGTGGACAAGCTGATTGAGCAAAAAGGCGGGTTAGTTTGGCAACCAGAAGAGTTTGAACAGCTTAAAGAGTATGTTCGCGCTGAGCTAGGCGATACGGTGGTTGAGATTGCTAAGCAAGTGGAAACCATTTTGACCACCGCATTTAACATCAATAAAAAGCTTAAGGGCAAAATTGATTTCACTATGGCGTTTGCTTTGTCTGACATCAAGGCCCAAATCGAAGGTTTAATTTTTAAAGGTTTTGCCACTGAGTGTGGTTGGAAGCGCTTGCCCGATATCCTACGCTATATGAAAGCGATTGAGCGTCGAATGGAAAAGCTGCCGATTGACCCCAACAAGGACCGCTTGCATATGTTAAAAATCGAGGCGGTGAGCAACGACTACAAAGAGTTGCTGAACAAGATTCCTAAAGGGGTAGAGGTACCGGACAAGGTTAAAGAAGTGCGCTGGATGATCGAAGAGCTGCGTGTCAGTTATTTCGCTCAGCAACTGGGTACGCCTTACCCCGTTTCCGATAAACGAATAAAAATGGCGATCGATGCTTGCTAGGTATGCTAATTGCATAAATACTTATACGGTTCGGAATTTTGATTAACACGGCAGAGGTTTGCCAGCCAACACCTCTGCAGCTTATAACTAGAGAAGGTTTATTATGAAAAAGACACTACTAGCGCTAGCTCTGATTGGCGCATCCGCTACTGCTTCTGCAGACTCATGGATCTACGGCAGCGCGAGTGTAGGTCAAGCTGATCTAGGCAATGAATCTGCAACGTCATACAACGTTCATGTCGGGACTGGCATCCTGCCGCTCATCGGTCTTGAAGCGGGTTATCAGAACTTCGGTGACTTTGATAATGTGACGTACGGTACATACACAGGCAAGTTGCAAGGTTCAGGCATCTATTTTGCGGCTAAGCCAAGTATTGATTTTGGCCCTCTTCATATCTACGCGAAGGGCGGTGTTCACTCTTATGAGCTCAAAGGCAACAGCTTCAAAGAAGATGAAATCAATATGATGTACGGTGTCGGTGCTGAGTACTTTTTCATGGGACCAGTATCCGTCGGTGCGAGCTACAACGTTTTCTCTTTGAAAGACGAGGACGTGAAAAACTTCTCTCTTAACGCGACATTCCACTTCCTATAATCGCGCACTAGAAACTGATTGATGTCAAGCCAGAGCATAACGCTCTGGCTTTTTCATTGGTTTTACCAATCAATGAAATAGAGGCAATCATCGTGTGCTTACTGACTTCCTTGTCTATCCTTAACTGCGTGAATCAGGTCAATAATCAACAAGGATAAGACAATGTCAGACAATAAATCCTCTGCGGGGCAGTGCCCAGTGATGCACGGTGCGATGACACAATCAAGTAACTCAAATGTCGCTTGGTGGCCCAATGCACTGAATCTAGACATCCTCCATCAACACGACAGTAAAACCAACCCTCTTGGCGCCGACTTTAACTATCGCAAAGAACTCGAAAAACTAGATGTTGAAGCGCTAAAGCAAGATTTGAAAGATTTAATGACCGACAGTCAGGCTTGGTGGCCGGCAGATTGGGGTCACTACGGCGGCTTAATGATTCGAATGGCGTGGCACTCCGCCGGTAGCTACCGTATTGCGGACGGTCGTGGTGGTGCGGCAACCGGTAACCTGCGCTTTGCCCCGCTAAACTCATGGCCAGATAACGGCAACTTAGACAAAGCACGTCGTCTGCTGTGGCCAGTTAAGCGCAAATACGGCAACAAAGTCAGTTGGGCAGACTTGATGATCCTTGCCGGTAACATGGCTTATGAGTCGATGGGCTTTAAAACCTTTGGCTTTGCTTTTGGCCGAGAAGATATTTGGCATCCTGAAAAAGATACCTACTGGGGCTCAGAGCAAGAATGGCTAGCGCCAAGTGGTGGTGAACACAGCCGTTATTCGGGAGAGCGTGATTTAGAAAACCCGTTAGCTGCTGTAATGATGGGGCTGATTTACGTGAATCCTGAAGGGGTCGACGGCAACCCTGATCCGCTAAAAACCGCGCAAGATATGCGTGTGACCTTTGCGCGCATGGCAATGAACGATGAAGAAACTGTCGCATTGACCGCCGGCGGCCACACAGTGGGTAAAGCCCATGGTAATGGTGACGCGGCAAACTTGGGCCCTGAGCCTGAGGCCGCGGATATTGAAGAACAAGGATTGGGCTGGAACAACCACAAAACTCGCGGCATTGGTCGTGACGCTGTCACGAGCGGCATCGAAGGGGCGTGGACCACTAACCCAACGCAGTGGGACGACGGTTACTTTGATCTGTTGTTCAAATACGAGTGGCAATTGACCAAAAGTCCCGCGGGCGCGTGGCAGTGGGAGCCGGTCGATATTGCAGAGCAAGATATGCCGGTTGACGTCGAAGATGCGTCTATTCGCGTCAAGCCAATGATGACCGATGCCGACATGGCGCTGAAAATGGACCCAGAGTATCGCAAGATTTCTGAACGCTTTAAAAATGACCCGGCTTACTTTGATCAGGTTTTTGCCCGTGCATGGTTCAAGCTGACCCACCGTGACCTCGGCCCGAAATCACGTTACTTTGGTCCTGATGTCCCTCAAGAAGATTTGATTTGGCAGGATCCGGTTCCAGCAGGACGAGCTGATTATGATGTGGATGCAGTGAAAGCCGCGATAGCGGCAACCGATTTATCGGTCGGTGAACTAGTCAGCACCGCTTGGGACAGTGCTCGCACGTTCCGTGGCTCAGATAACCGAGGCGGCGCTAACGGGGCGCGGATTCGTCTGGCCCCGCAAAATCAATGGCAAGGTAATGAGCCTGAGCGCTTGCAGCGAGTGCTGGCGGTGTTAGAGCCGATTGCTGACCAGTTTGACATCAGCGTTGCCGATACCATAGTGCTAGCAGGTAATGTCGGCCTAGAAAAAGCCATTGGTGCTGCGGGCTCTCAAGTCTCGGTGCCCTTTGTCGCTGGACGAGGAGACGCAACTGCAGAGATGACAGATGCCGAGTCGTTTGATGTGCTAGAGCCGGTCGCTGATGGCTTTAGAAACTGGCAAAAACAACACTACGCGGTATCACCAGAAGAGATGTTGCTGGATCGCGCTCAGTTACTCGGTCTAACTGCGCCAGAAATGACGGTGCTGGTCGGTGGTTTGCGTGTGCTAGGGGCCAACCACGGCGGTGAAGCTCATGGTGTGTTCACCGATAAAGTCGGCGTATTGAGCAACGACTTTTTTGTTAACTTGACCGATATGGCCTACAGCTGGGAGCCGAAAGGTCGCAACCTGTACCACATTAACGATCGAATCAGCGGCGAAACCAAATGGACGGCGACGCGCGTGGATCTCGTTTTTGGTTCCAACTCGATTCTCCGCGCTTACGCAGAAGTGTATGCGCAAGATGACAATCAAGACAAATTCATCGCTGATTTTGTTGCGGCTTGGAGCAAGGTGATGAACGCCGACCGATTCGATATCTAATCACAGTGACATCCACTTGATTCTGTCTAGGCCATTCATAGTAATGGCCTTTTTCTTTTCTGGCGTTTGTTTAATCGCGGTGGTGTGTGTATGTTGGTGTTATCAACGTCAGGTAAGGAAGCGCTATGACCACGTCCAAAGTAAAGCAAATGGAGCCATGTTCTCAGGCCGATGAGAAGCCCGGTCAACAGAAAAGCCTCACGATCCTTGCCGAGTTGATGCGTTTTGTGCGCCCCTATCGCTGGCGAGTGGCCGCGGCACTGGCTGCGTTGATTGTGACCGCGACCTTAACTTTGTCAGTTGGGCATGGGGTGAGGTTACTAATAGACCAAGGTTTCGCCAGTCAGTCACATCAACAGCTTGGCAGTGCTATTCAGTTTATTTTGTTGGTCACCTTGTTGATCTCCATCGGCACATACTTTCGCTTCTATTTGGTCTCTTCGGTCGGGGAGAGGGTCAGCGCTGACATTCGTCAGGCGGTGTTTAACCATGTCATCACCCTGCATCCTAGTTACTTTGAGACCAATGGCAGTGGCGAAATCATGTCGCGCCTGACCACGGATACCACACTGCTGCAAAGTATTATAGGCTCTTCCTTTTCGATGGCGATGCGCAGCGCGCTAATGTGTTTGGGCGCGACCATCATGTTGTTCGCCACCAATGTAAAATTGACCTTAATTGTGCTGGCAAGTGTGCCGTTTATCTTGGTGCCTATTCTCTACTACGGTCGTCGAGTTCGCGCCTTGTCTCGCGAGAGTCAAGATTCAATGGCCGACGTCGGCAGGTATGCTGGAGAAGCGATAGAGCAGGTAAAGACGGTTCAGAGCTACAGTCGTGAGCACCAAGAGCAGTCTATGTTCGCCCAGCAAGTGGAAAAAGCGTATCAAGTTGGCCTGCAGCGAGTGAAGCAGCGGGCGATCCTGATTTCTGGGGTGATTATTATAGTCTTCAGTGCGATTTCCGGCATGTTATGGGTGGGCGGAAGCGATGTGATCTCAGGGACCATTTCTGGTGGCGATCTCGGTGCGTTTGTGTTTTACGCGATTATCGTTGCCTCGTCATTGGCAACACTGTCAGAGGTGATGGGAGAGTTACAGCGCGCGGCCGGCGCGACAGAGCGTTTGATCGAATTGTTACAAGTCGAGAGCGACATCGTCACCTCAAACCCATCTGCGACTGAAGCCAGCGAGCTTTCGGCTCGACTCGAGTTTGCAGCTGTGTCGTTTTGCTACCCATCAAGACCGCAACAACCCGCGCTGGATCAACTCAGTCTCGCGCTAGAAGAGGGCAATACACTCGCCTTAGTCGGGCCGTCGGGAGCAGGGAAGAGTACCATTTTTGAACTGCTTCAGCGCTTTTACGACCCACAGCAAGGCGCCATCACCCTGAGTGGCACAGACATTCGCCAGCTCGATCCGCAACAATTGCGCAATAAGATGGCGTTGGTGCCTCAACAACCGGCCCTGTTCAGTCACGACGTTTTCTACAACATTCGTTATGGACGCCCTGAGGCGAGCGACCAAGAGGTGATCGAAGCGGCGAAAAAGGCCCATGCCCATGAGTTTATCGAGAATTTGCCACAAGGCTACCACAGTTTCTTAGGTGAGCGCGGCGTACGATTGTCTGGCGGGCAAAGGCAACGTATTGCGATTGCCCGGGCAATATTGAAAGACCCAGACATTTTATTGCTCGATGAAGCGACCAGCGCATTAGACAGCGAAAGTGAGCATCATGTCCAGCAAGCGCTGGTGGAGTTGATGCAGGGAAGAACGACCATCATTATTGCTCATCGGCTATCGACCATCCAGCACGCCGACCAAATAGCCGTGCTGGATAGGGGCAGGTTGGTCGATATCGGCGATCACAATAGCCTTCTCCAAAGCTGCGAGATCTATCAGCGTTTGGTTGAGTTGCAGTTTAAGCAGATGAACAGTGAAGATTGACAAGCGCTAATCTGGCTGATGCATTGACTCGTTTTTGCCCCAAAACGAGTTTGAATTTAGATAGCAGAAAACCACCATGAGATCATTTTTTGCCAAAGTTTGTATTAAACCACTGAGCTCGCTGTTAAAATAAATAATCTCTGTTCCAAGTACATTACTCCTAGTAAATCACATATATTTAACGAGTGTTTACGGTCTACTTTTACGTGAACACATCTTTGTAACTCAATTCCCATCAGTGTCTTGAAATTGTAGTGGAGAGACTTGCTGAAGCCAATATGGTGATCTATTTCCTTTCCCCACATTATTAAAATTTTTAATAGAAGGTATAAAACACCCTAAACGCTTAATTGCGTATATTGACCTCATTCATTCGGAGGTCACTATGATAAAACATCCTATTAAAGCCCTTAGCCTAGCCGTTGCACTTTCGTGTGCCTTGGCATCTCCAGTTACCTATGCCAATAGCCAAGCCACTCCCCTCACTCCTGTACAACAAGCTCTCCATGATGAGGCTTACAATTTAGGTCTCAGTGCCTATCTTTGGGGCTCAACTCTAGTAAGAATGGAGCAAATCAGCCGCCAATATACCGATTTGTCTGAGTCTCAGGCCGATACGAGTTATCGAGGTCCATTAAATGAGTTTGGTCATGCACGACGTTTGAGTACCCCAGCGGATACCGATATGCCCACCGCTAGCCGCGATACACTCTACTCAAGTGCGATACTTGATGTTAGCCAAGAGCCTATTGTTCTTGAAGTGCCTGAAGTTACCGATCGCTACTACGTCATTAATATGTTCGATATGTGGCACAACTTATTTCAGTACGTAGGAACACGCGAGACAGGGAGTTTAGACAAGCAATTCTTAATTGTGCCTCCAGGTTGGAAAGCAACTCAGGAGATCCCACGTGAACTCAACGTAATCGAAGCACCAACCTCAAAAGTATGGCTTTGGGGACGTACTCAGGTCATGGACGAACAAGACTACGCCAATGCACATGCCGTGCAAGACCAATATAAGATAACCCCCCTAAGTGAATATATAGGCGGTCAGCCTAGTAAAGTGACCGCTGTATTATCACCTCGTCCAGGACAAGAAAATGATCCATTACGCTTTTACGTCGAGTTAGGTGCTTACCTAGCAGACAACCCTGTCGACGAAAGACAAAAAGCGATGCTCGGTCAGTTCTCGAAAATAGGCCTAACCGAAAATGGATTCGATGCCAGCAAGCTATCTGATTCAACCAAAAAAGCACTGATAGATGCGATTGCAGAAGGTGAAAAGATTGTCATGGCTCAACAAGCGAATCCAGCCAACTTAGAGATGAAAGATGGTTGGGTTTATACCTTTGCGTTAGATGCGTTTGGTGATGACAACGCAATGCGTTCGCTGATTGCACATCCATATCTAGGTGGTCAAGGTCCTAAGGAAGCAATTTATCCAATGGCTGCTATTGACGTCAAAGGCAACCCGCTGACTGGGGCGAATGACTACGTGATGACTTTTGAGCAAGAGCCTCCAGTCGGAGCGTTCTGGTCGGTCACTGTCTATGACGCGCAAAGCAAGATGCTAGTCGATAACCCTATTGACCGATACGCGATAAGCAACCTTTCTGACCTAACCAAAAATGCCGATGGGTCTTTCTCATTGCACTTATCGACAAAAGAACCGCACAACAAAACCCAAATAAATAACTGGTTACCAACACCAGAAGGTCGCTTCTATGTGCTAACTCGCCTGTACATACCAGGTAAAGAGATCCTCAACATGGATTGGACCGTTCCTGGTCTAAAAGCGAAATAATCATTCCATTAGCATACCAGCACAGGCTCTGTGCTGGTTCTTTCTATAAGGTTTTCCATGAAGAAACGTTTATTATTTATTGCCAGTACAGCCTGTGTATTCGGCGCAAGTACTGTGCACGCCGCAGACAATGAAGTACAAGACATGTCTGACCCATTGGCCATCTATACACAAGTTGGTGGGGGCGTAACCAACAAAGGTCTAAACCTAAAGGTAGGCAAAACGTACGACACAGGGAAAGAGAATGTGGCGGGTATGAATGTCTTGGAAGTGAAAGGCATCGCCGGTGATACCTTAGGTTGGCATGATGATCCTCAACTGACAAATGATAGTGTCGACTCATTTCGCATTCGAAACTTTACTGCCAACTTGAAAAATGGTCGCGGTGCTCAGATAGACTTGAACTACGACCTCAATAAGGAGTTTGGCTCCGCCTCTTACAGTTTCATTCAGGCGTTACCTAAATTAGGACCGCTTCAATTATTTCCTCTCGCTGGGGCTGGGGTTGCATTTGGTAATAATGTGATCGGTGATGACGGTCATGCCGTCAGTGGCTATTCAGTGCCGGGCACCTTTGCTCTCGTCGGAACGTACACCAAATTGGAGCTGACCGACCATGTTTGGCTCAACTATAACCCAATGTATATGGCGACATTATCTGGTTCAGACACTTATAAACATTACGGTTTAGAAGCAAACGATAGTGTCCTAACTCATGAGTTTGCGATTTCTTACCAGATCATTCCTCGCTTCAACGTGCGGTACTTTGCCAATTGGACTGAAAACACCCGTTTCTCAGATGGTGACCACCGTATTGAGTTCAACTATCAGCTCTAATCATTGAGCAGACACAACCTAAGCATACGTGCAAGGACGCACCATTTTAGAGGTCTTGACCATGAAAATACATCCAACTGCCCTCGAGTATCAGGCGTATCCAAGTGTCTACCCACTCCTAGAGTCCGTCATTTTTATGTGGTTTGTCATTATTGTTACCGTTGGAATCGCCGTCTGGGTACTAGCGAAACTGTGGCATGTTCATTCTATTCCCAAGCACTTAGCAAAAGAACGCGGCTTGGCCCAAGCAAAGCTAGTCTTTTGGCTCTGTTTGCTCGGATTAGTGTACAAACCGCTCTGGATCCTTGCCGTCATTGCCATCGTGACTGATTGGGACAAGGTTCAAAACTGGATAAGAGGTACTCGCTAATGAAAGAAATAATGTTGCCCTATCTTCTTGTTGTATGGTTACTGTTCAAATTCAAAGTGTTGAAACCAACACCTAGAAACTACTTTATCACCACTACAATTGGCATATTGCTCGCGTTAGCACTATTTTTGGGCCATAGATTTTACTCCCCCGTAGACTTAACAAACTCGACTACCGTTAAGGCTCCTCATGCGGTTTTATCTCCTGCTTTTGGTCAGCATATGGACAAAATTTATGTCCAACACAACCAAGAAGTGAAAAAAGGGGAAGTGCTTTATAGCCTCAAAGACGACAAAATATCTGCTGCTATTATCGAAGTAGAATCGGGACTCAACGAAATCACTCGTACCATTGAAGCAAAGCAGGTCCAACTGTCGCAGGCCAAACGGGATTTAAATAGAAACCAGTCTATGGGAAATCATGTCAGCATTAAGGATTTAGAAAATGCACAAGATATGGTTGAAGTCCTCAATGCGGAAATGAAAGTGCTTCAAGCAAAGTACGATGGATTAGTAGCGAAACGCGGCAGTCTTGAGTTTGACCTCTCCCGTTTAACGGTGCAGGCTCCTTTTGATGGTATGGTGACTCATATATATGTTGCGAACGGCACTCGAGTTGGCTCTTTACATCTATGGGATACCAACAAAAAATTCGTTGAGATGAGGATTCCTGACCAAGCATTTGGCAATATCGAGCCGGGTCAATTTAGTGAGTTTTATGTCGATGCTTTTCCAGGACAGATCTTTCGTAGTCGCGTACACAGCGTGGTCAAAGCAACAGGTGAAGCACAAGGGAATCTTCTACCAAGAGAGCAAGCCGTCTCTAACCACATACAGCGAGGAGCGGCTCCGGTTGGACGAACCGTTATCTTGGAGATGGATACTGATACCATGGCTATGGTTCCGATTGGTGCCACGGGCTCCGCTTGGATCAGTGCGAAAAAACCACATCCCTTGCTTGGTTTCATCGACATCATTGGCGGGGCAACATTACGTTTGACGTCTGCGAAGTCATTTTTGTCAGCGCTCTAAACATTATTGCCTAAAGAAAAGGTCCATTATGGACCTTTTTTTGTGCTCACTCAAAAGCCACTGCATCATGAAGTGGCCATCGTTAAGAAAGTGAAGAGAAGCACTTAGTATTTATAATCGAGGGTGATGCCTAAAAAGTGATTGCTGTTATTGTAACGACCTTGCATTGCCCCGTTTTGAATCTCTGGGGAACCATAATCTGCGTAGCTATAGTAGAGGCTCAAATTCGTTGACCTGTTCCATTGATAGCGACCTCCAAGGCTGTATTTAATTTGCTTGTCGACCGGCAAATCTGGTGATTGAAGAGAGGCTTGATCTAACGGAGACTCAACATACCCAAATCCCACATCCATCGTGAATTTATCATTGACCGCTATTTTGCTTCCAATCGAGGCAAACCACACGTCGTCAAAACCTCGTTTCTTAGTGACATCCATATCCTTGACGTAAATGGCCGTCACATCATTCGCACTCCAAAACTCTTTACCAATACTCCAAACGAATGCTATGGGGTGGTTAAGTTGATGATAACCTGAGACTTCTAACTTTGCCGCATTAACCAAATCCACGCGAGTATCCAGTTGCCGGTTAAACAGGGTAAGCTCCCCCTCTAGATCGTGTTCCATCTTTGAACGGTAAGTTACGCCAAATCTATGATGCTCTGAATGCAAATAAGTCGCACCGAAATTGTACCCGAAGGCGTAAGATGTTGACTCTAAAGTGGCTCGTTCAGAGAGGAATCGTTGCTCAAATGTTGCTCGATCAATTTGAAAACCCGCTCCAAGGGTTAACCGCTCATTCAATTTATAACTCAAGGAGGGGTTAAACTGCATGACGCTAAGTTGAAGGTCATTCAATCCGAGCTTTCCCGCATAATCAGTGCCGTAGTCCAAACCACTACCGCCAGTGGCAACTAGCGACACTCCAACATGGTAATGGTCATTAATTGGAGATACAGCATAAAGTGAACCATAAGGCTGAACCCCGCCGGCATTGGCACTGCTCAGACGAGAATCCCGCTCATCTTGATATTCAATACTAAGCGCCATTGTTGCCATATTGACCGCTATATGCGTTTGATCCAAATACGCCATCGCAGCAGGGTTTGAATAGGCCACTGACGCGTCTTCCGCCAATACAGCTGACCCCGCGCCTGCGGTGCCTACATTCAACTGACTCATTTCTGAAACTAAAGTCGCAGCAGCATAGCTGTGACAACTGAATATCGCTAAGGTCAAAGCGCTCAATTTGGGTTGGATAAGTGACATTTGCACTCCGGTATTATAGAAACTAAGAAAAACGCCTCCATTTAGTAGGAGGCGCGTGCTAGCAATGACTGATTACAATTTATAGACTTGCGGCATGGCGTATTCGTTATCGAGTACCGCTTGCGTTGGTTCATACAGACGAATGTGTAAATAAAAGTCATCTTTTGGTGCAGGAAGCCAGTTACACGTGTCGTCTGAAGGTTTCTCGAATTGGATGCAAATTGGCAAAGTTCCATTTGCCGCATACTTCAGTTCTTCTTTACGATTCGTTGAGATCGAGTAACGATCAATCTCATTGTCGACCATAAACAAGTTTTCAGCGTCATACATGGTTAGAGACCAAAAAGCGTTGGCTGGAGCATCGGCAGGCATCGTCATCTTGTATTTGTTCTCGCCACTTAATTGCACACCGTCGCTATCGGTATAGCGATTCGGGTAAAGAGCACGCTCAGGAACGTTGAGACCCGCGGCACGTAAGTTAATGCTTGCACGACTGAGGTAATCGTTGCCGTAAAGTCCCCCCTCAAACATCATTGACCAGCCGTTATTTGTCGTCCCAACACTGCGACCTGCATAGTGAATAATGGATTTAGCGGACTCAAGAGCTCTAATCAAACCGCGTTTTTGGTCTTCTGATAGAGCATCGGCATCAAAAGGGGCTTCACCACCGATACCGATATACTTAAACTGCTCCACCATGGATTGCGCTTCTGGCAATGGATTTTTACGCAACTCTCGGTCAATCATTGCATACCAAGCCAAACCTTCAGGAGTGGTCATCGGAGGAATTCGACCTTTGGCCTTAGTGAGTTTCATCGGCCCATGAGCTTTTCCTAGTTCGTCGATTGGATAACTGATGAAACGGTCGTGAACGTCGAGTGCAGCATCTTGATCCTTAGGACCGAATACGCCAGTTCGATGAATCAACCAGACCATTGGCGTTCGAGATCGTACAACGTGGTCAATCTCTGGTGGAATCTCACCCTGCCAATCTGCCTTCACCAATAAAACTTTGCTGCCTTCACTGCCAGTATTGCCTTCATAAAGGTCGGTGATAGAGTCTGAGTATGCATCTAACAGTTGAACAATGTAGTAGCGGTTTACTGTAGGTGGAATTTCAATCACCATTGGACCCGCTACGTCCAAGTCATAATGAGCTTGTGAGTACATAGTGTCGTTGTTGACGGTAGGGACAATGCGATCTTGCGGGCCAGACAACTGGCGGGTTTTCCCCATCTCATTGAGTGGAGCCATTGCATTGTCCATTGGCACAGAAACGGAGGTCGAAGTTTCTCTCACTGCTGCCACAGTCAACGGGCCTGCACCATATATAAAGGCTTGCAGGCCTAAGTTATAGGCGAGTTCTTCTTCAGGTGAGATGCGGGTTTCTGCCTGCGTAGGCAAACAGATAGAAGATAATAACGATAGTGTGAGTAACGATTTTTTCATGGCTAACCCTTCGTACATTGTTAAGATATGCAGACAAGGATAAAGCCCTTTGGCGTGCCAAAGAATCGAAGCGTTTTTATATCAATTATTAAAAATTTTAATAATCATCAAATATGTCTTTGCACTGGTCGAAAAGCCATTTGGTTAATGGGTTGGCGCGATTTCTTTGGTGGGTAAACTGAGCCACTTCACGATAACGTGCTTCATCGGTAAGCTCTGGCGGTAATGAAATAAATCTGAATCGACCTTTTAATCTTTCCATGTTGTATTTGGAAACGATACCGACGTAATCCGTTGTCTCAACCAATGACATCATCATGCTGAGATCGCTAGTGCGCACATTAATGTGCTTCATCAAACCCAGCTTTTTGATCATTTTTTCACTTCGAGAAGACTCAGTTTCACCATGAATTAAGTTGATACAAAGTGGGTACCTCAGCAAATCTTTTAAAGACTCGCCTTGTATAGGGTGATCAGGTCTCACGATTACCATAAACTCATCGACACCAATATCTCTTTGCATGATGTTTTTGTTGCTTTCCATCGGCAAGTAAGAGAAACCCCAACAGTTGGTTCTCAGTTCAATATCTCGCAATGCGTCAAAGCCCCACTGGTAACAATCTACTGTCACATTGGGAGCCAAGGAGGTTAATTTTTCAATAACTGGTACACCAAGAGTCGTCATTAGTTGAGGTGAAAAAATAAAGGTGTACTCACCACTAAGTGTCGTTATATCCCACGTACTATCATCAACATACAGCGCATCCATCTGATCCAATAATGCCGGCAACGTCCCTAAGATATCGAGACATCTAGACGTGGGTTCGAGCTTATTTTTATTGCGGATGAATAGTGGGTCATTGAACTGCTCTCGCAGTTTCTTGAGCATCACACTAATGGAAGGCTGACTTACGTGTAAACGTTTGGCTGCTGTAATAGTTTGCTGTTCTTCGCTAAGTACTAATAGTAGACGTAGTAGGTTGAGATCTTTGGTCATATCGTAGCTTAGTCCCTCTGGGTATAAGTGGTTAATCTATCATTTTTGGCTGTGGGACTGAGTTATACCATCAATAGAAACGTAAATAACGTGATATACGTTGTTAATGTCACCCCCAAAAATTTCCGTATTGGAATTTTAAATGCTAAAGGTTAGTGATATATACTTTATTAAAGCGATAACGCTGTTCCTCTAACTCATTTATGTCCAAATATGCTTTAGGACACTTAGGTTTGCCCAATCGCCGTAGAGCCAAATACAAAGAAGCCACTCAATCGAGTGGCTTCTTTGGCTTCAAGCGTATGTTTAAGCGTTCTGCTTTTGCATTTCTGCTTGTTGCTCTTCTTCTTCAACCAGAGCATCAACAATCACGGCACATGCGGCGTCACCTGTGATGTTTAGCGCGGTACGAATCATATCGAAGATACGGTCAAGAGCGAACAGAAGTGGTAGACCTTCGATTGGAATACCCGCTGCCAGCAGTACTGCAACTACTAGGAAAGACGGGCCAGGAACACCGGCTTGACCTACCGCACCCAGTGTTGAGGTAACGATGATGGCGATGTAAGCGCCCATGCCTAGGTCGATGTTGAATAGCTGGGCAAAGAAGATAGCGACCAAACCGTAGTAGATCGCGTTACCAGACATGTTGATGGTTGCGCCCAGAGGTAGAACAAACGATGCGGTTGAGTTTTTAACGCCCAAATCGTGTTCAACGGTATCCATAGTGACAGGTAGAGTCGCCATCGATGACGCGGTTGAAAGAGCAACCGCCTGAGGCTTTTTCATTGCGGTTAGGAACTTCTTCGCAGAGGTCTTAGTGAAAACGTGAACCATCAGCGGGTAAACAACGAAGCCGAAGATAAGGATCGCAGCAACGTAAACAACAAACAGTTTGAACACCACCATGAGTGCACCAAAACCGAAGGTGCCGACTGCTTCTGCCATCAGGCCAAATACACCGATTGGCGCAATAATCATAACCTTGTTGATCATCCAAACCATGGCATCAACAATGCAGTTCACCCCATTCATGATAGGCTCGCGACGCTCTTTGGCTTGCTTTGAAATCGCAATACCGAAGAACATACAGAACACTAGGATTTGTAGGATGTTAGCTTCATTCAGTGATTGGAAAACGTTGGTTGGGATCATACCAGTGATGGTTGCCCAGAAAGTTGGAAGTTCACCTTTTGAAGCGTATTCTGCAGAGAACATGCCTTCAACGCCTGAGACGTCGATGCCCATGCCTGGTTTAAATACTTCACCCATAAACAGCGCAAGTGCAACCGCAAGGGCAGAGGTTAGGCCGAAATAGCCAAGCGTTGTTAGACCAACCTTACCTGCTGATTGGCTATTGCCTAAGCCCGCAGCACCGGAGATCAGTGCGACTGCGACCAAAGGGATCACCAGCATTTTGATCAGGTTAATAAAGATGGCACCCAGTGGAGCGAACATAGTGGCTTCGTTGCCCATCATGGCACCAACGGCAGTACCGACGATCATCGCAATGACGACTTGAACGCCAATGTTGCTTAGTAAATTCTTTTCTTTTAACACTTCCATAACCTCTGTGCTAACTAAATTTAAATTCCTAGAATTACAAACCATCAAAAAGATCTGCAATGGATGATAATTCTGTCTAGCTTTGTACACGTAATTTTTACAATTGGCAATATACAGCCGGTAGGAATGGGGTTATTAATCGCGCTTTTATTGACGAGTGCTAATTTTTTGTCCATTAGCAAACGTTTGCCATTGAGCTAGGTAATGAATTAGCGCTGTCTAATTAACTATTTTCGTGCTAGCGATGAGGTGAGCTTTTCGATCGGATGTTAAAAAAAAGATCAGCTTCTTTAGTTGAATAAGAAGCTGATCTCATAGAAGTGCAGATGGCCAAAAACTTACTTGTGAGTGGCCGCCTTCATCGAAGATACAAAATTTTCCAGTTGATTTAACATTTGTGTTGGGTTGTCTAGGTTCTGTTCAATGATTTTAACCACAGCAGAGCCCGAAATCGCGCCAGCAGCACCTGATGCCAAAGCCTGTTTCACTTGCTCTGGTTGAGAGATACCAAAGCCAAGTAGCGCGGGAGGTGCATCAAACTGAGACAGTTTGTCGAGCATATCACCGACAGGCATGTTGGCTTTAGTCTCAGCGCCTGTAACTCCGGAACGCGACAGTAAATAGGTGTAGCCTTTGCCAAGTTGCGCTACTTGCTTCAATGTCTCGTCGCTCGCGGTTGGCGGCGCGATAAAAATGGGCTCTATCGCATACTTCTCGGCAGCCGCAACGAACTCGGCACTTTCATTGGTCGGAACATCGGCAATAAGCACAGAGTCGATTCCCGCTTCCGCGCAGCGTTGATAGAAGGCTTCTACCCCACGTGAATACACAAGGTTGGCGTACATAAGTAGCCCGATCGGCAGCTGTGGGTATTTGCTGCGAATTTTGGCGATTTGCTCGAAGCAGATGTCAGGTGTCGCGCCTGAGTCTAAGGCACGAATGTTGGCCCCCTGAATGGTTGGGCCATCGGCCAAAGGGTCGGAAAACGGAATGCCGAGTTCCAACGCATCGGCGCCCGCTTCCACTAAGGTTTCCATGATTTGATAGGAAAGCTCTGGGTTCGGGTCACATACCGTCACAAAGGGGACAAATGCGCCTTGGTTAGCCTGATTAAGGTGGGCAAACATCTTCTGATAACGACTCATTAGATCACTCCTTTTTCTTCTAAGATGGCATGCACGGTGAAGATGTCTTTGTCCCCACGACCTGACAGGTTGACCACCAATAATTGTTCTTTTTCTGGATTTTCACGTGCCATACGTAGTGCGTGGGCAAGCGCGTGAGAAGACTCGAGCGCAGGGATGATACCTTCACTTCTCGCCAGCTCTTGGAATGCATCCAAAGCTTCATCATCAGTCACGTTGTCGTACTCTGCGCGGCCAATCGCGTTCAAATGAGCATGTTGTGGCCCAACCGATGGGAAGTCTAATCCCGCCGATACAGAGTAAGACTCTTCAACTTGACCATAGGCATCTTGCATAAGCGGCGCTTTCATACCAAAGAAAATACCGGTTTTACCGTGTTTTAGCGGGGCGCCATGTTGATCGGTATCGATACCTTTGCCGGCGGGCTCAACGCCAATCAGACGTACGCTCTCTTCTTCAATAAAGTCAGCAAACATACCAATTGCGTTAGAGCCGCCACCGACACAAGCAATAACCGCATCTGGCAAACGGCCTTCGCGGGCAAGGATCTGATTTTTGGTTTCTTCACCAATCATACGTTGGAATTCGCGCACAATAGTTGGGAATGGATGAGGGCCTGCCGCAGTTCCGAGTAGGTAGTGCGCGTCTTCGTAGCTTCCAGACCAGTCACGAAGCGCTTCATTACAGGCATCTTTGAGTGTTGCAGAGCCTGAGTGAACTGGAATCACCTCGGCACCCATTAGCTTCATGCGGAACACGTTCGGGCTTTGGCGTTCGACGTCTTTGGCACCCATGTAGACGCGACATTTTAATCCCAGCAGTGCACAGGCTAGAGCGGTTGCGACGCCGTGTTGCCCAGCGCCGGTTTCGGCAATGATTTCCTCTTTGCCCATACGTTTGGCCAGTAGGGCCTGACCAAGTACTTGGTTAGTTTTGTGCGCGCCGCCGTGAAGTAAGTCTTCGCGCTTAAGGTACAACTTAGTCTTGGTGCCCTTGGTTAGATTACGCGTGAGTGTCAGGGCCGTTGGACGGCCAGCATATTCTTGCAGTAGCGACATAAATTCGCTGCGAAACTCTGGGTCTTGCTGCGCATCGATAAACGCTTGCTCTAACTGTTCGAGCGCAGGGACGAGGATCTGCGGTACGTATTGCCCGCCGTATTCGCCAAAGTAGGCGTCTAGTTTTGCCATGAGTAGATTCCCTTTAATTTGAGTCGGTCCGGTAACGTCGCACCGACGAAAATGGTTTAGTAGTCGCGAATCGCGTTGAACGCTTGCTTTAGTTTGTCAGCGTCTTTTCTGCCAGGAGAGCTCTCGACTCCGGAGTTGAGGTCGAGCCCTAGACAGCCTTGCTGCGCGGCTTTTTGCGCGTTAAATGGCGTAATACCACCGGCCAGCATCACTTTGGCTGGATCGCCAATCAAAGACCAATCAAACACCAATCCTGTTCCACCCACTTGCGCGCCGACTTTGGTATCGAGCAAGTGACGGTCAATGTGTTGAGTCAGTAGTGTCGGGGCTTGGTCGCTAACCCCATAGGCTTTCCAAATTTCAACTGTTGCCGTGAGTTTTGCCCGAAGCTCCTCAACGTAGGCTTGGTCTTCCGCGCCGTGCAGTTGCACCGCAGATAAACCAAGCTCTTCAACCGTCTCAATAATGGTTTCAACCGATTGATTTTGAAATACACCGACGTACTTAAGTGGTGCGCCGCTCATAGTGAGCCTCGCCGTCTCGCGTTCCACATAACGTGGCGACTGGGTAACAAAAATCAGCCCGCCAAAGACGGCACCCGATTGATAGGCCTTGGCGGCATCGTCAGGGTGGGTGAGCCCGCACACTTTATTCTCACCTAGCGTGACTTTGCGTACCGCTAGTTCAAGATTGTCTTCAGCCATTAACGAGCTGCCAATGAGGAAGCCATCAGCAAACTGTGCCAAATCGCGCACTTGCTGGTGGGTGTAAATTCCTGATTCAGAAATGATCACCGCGTCGGGAGCGCGCTCGCGTAGTAATGGTGCTAATGCTTTGGTGCGATTGAGGTCAGTCGACAGGTCGCGCAAGTTTCGATTATTGATCCCGATGACTTTGGCGCCCAGAGTCACCGCTCGGTCAAGCTCTTGCTCATTGCTGACCTCAGTCAATACGCCCATTTCTAAAGAGTGAGCAACCTGCGCAAGCTCTCGATATTGAGCATCGTCCAGCACGGATAACATCAATAAGATCGCATCTGCGCCGTAGTGACGAGCGAGATAGACCTGATAGGTATCAACCATAAAATCTTTGCACAAAATAGGTTGTCGAGTTTGCTTCTTAACTTGGGGCAGAAAATCGAAGCTGCCTTGGAAGTACTTTTCATCGGTGAGAACCGAAATCGCGTCAGCGTGCTGGTTGTAGACTGAGGCGATGTAGTCTAAGTCAAAGTCATCACGAATCAGACCTTTAGAAGGCGAGGCTTTTTTGCATTCAGTGATAAAAACCGTGTTGCTCTGTTGCAGCGCTTGATAGAAGCTGCGCTCCGCCGCAGCCAGCGAGGCCTGGAATGATTCCAGCGGCTGGCTCTGCTTGCGCTGTTCAACCCATTGATACTTGTCGCGCACGATTTTCGCCAGAACCTCGGCCATCTCGGCTTCTTTTACAGAGATATGTTCGGACAATTTCTCTTTTAACTGAGTCATGTTTACTACCTTGTGTTTCTGTGCGTTAGGCATGAGCGGCTAACTGTTGGACCAATTGATACGCTTTGCCTGAGTTCATTGCCTCTATGGCTTGCTGGGTATTCGCTTTGAGATCCTCATGACCAAACAGGCGCATCAGCAGTGCAACGTTGACCGCGACCGCGCCTAATTGTGCGTCGGTACCCTTACCGGTCAGAATGTTGGTAATGATGGCTTTATTCTCTTCTGGAGAGCCGCCCTTAATCGCTTCGAGCGGATGCGTGGCAACGCCAAAATCGTCGGGAGTAAGCGTGTACTCGTGAATTTGACCATCTTTGATCTCCGCAACCGTGGTTTCACCGTGAATCGCCACTTCATCGAGTCCACTACCGTGGACCACGGCTGCGCGTTTCATTCCCATCTGTAACATGGTTTCGGCAATAGGGCGAACCAATTCTTCGCTGTAAACGCCCATCAGTTCAATATTCGGCTTCGCTGGGTTAATCAGCGGCCCTAAAATGTTAAAAATGGTGCGTGTTTTCATGGTTTGACGCACTGGCATCGCATGTTTCACTCCGAGGTGATACTGGGGAGCAAACAGGAAAGCCACACCGAGCTTGTCGACCGCCGAGCGGGTATCTTCAGCGCTCATCGCGAGGTTAATGCCAAAAGAGTCAAGCAGATCCGAACTGCCCGATTTGCTCGAAACGCTGCGGTTGCCGTGTTTGGCGACTTTGAGTCCACAAGCGGCAGCGACGAAGGCGGCCGTTGTGGAAATGTTGATGGTATCGTGGCCGTCGCCACCGGTGCCGACAATGTCAGCAAAGTCATAGTCTGGACGAGGAAACGGCTTGGCATTGGCTAGCAATGCTTTGGCTGCGCCTGCGATTTCTTGTGGTGTTTCCCCTTTGATCTTAAGGGCGGTCAGTGCCG
Organism: Vibrio sinaloensis; assembly: GCF_023195835.1. NCBI lineage: Bacteria > Pseudomonadati > Pseudomonadota > Gammaproteobacteria > Vibrionales > Vibrionaceae > Vibrio > Vibrio sinaloensis. Next base: position 1,176,503 of record NZ_CP096199.1, read on the forward strand.
ACGCCATCAAGATTGGGTCTAATTCACCACGAATAATGGTGTCAAACAGTTGCTGACTCTCTTGCTGAGTCAATGACGCTTGGTTGTAAAGTTTATTGATGATCTGTTCCATGACACGACTCCTTATTGTGGTGGGGTTTCAAGCGCCCAATCGATCGCATTTGCGAGTAGGGTAGCGCCATAGGTGGTCATAATTGATTCTGGGTGAAACTGAAAACCGCATACGCGATCTTGCTCTTGCACCACGGACATCACCAGTCCATCAACTTCAGCGGTGACACTAAGCGCTGGTGGGACTTGGGTTGCGACCAATGAGTGATAGCGAGCGATCGCTAATGGTGACGGTAAGTTGGCATAGGTTGGATGGTTTTGATGCGCCATCATCGATACTTTGCCGTGAACGATATCGCCAGCGCCAGCGACTGTACCGCCATAGGCTTCAACAATGGCTTGGTGGCCGAGGCAAATACCAATCATAGGTACTTTACCGCGCAGGCGAGCGATGATCTCTGGCATTGAGCCTGCTTCAGACGGTGCGCCTGGGCCAGGTGATAACAAAACAACTGGGTTGTCTAGTTGGTTGACCTCGGATTCGATTTTCTCTGCGGCAATGCTGTTGCGATAAATCGTGACCTGATGGCCCAAAGAGCGAAATTGGTCAACCAGGTTGTAGGTAAACGAATCAAAATTGTCGATAAAGATAATGTTGGCCATCTCTGCGTTACTCCTTGTGCGCGGTTTGAATCGCAGAGATGACAGCCTGCGCTTTTCCGCGGGTCTCATCGGCTTCTGCTTGAGGATCTGAGTCAAATACCACCCCGGCGCCAGCTTGAACTTGGGCAATGCCGTTTTCTACATACGCAGAGCGAATAACGATACAGGTATCGAGTGTGCCTTCACCGGTCAAGTAACCGACAGCGCCGCCATAGCTGCCGCGGCGAGCACCTTCGACATCACGAATCAGCTGCATCGCACGGATTTTTGGAGCGCCAGTCAAAGTCCCCATATTCATACAGGCTTGATAGGCATGTAGTGCGTCTAAATCTGGACGCAATTGCCCGACCACGCGTGAGACCAAATGCATCACATGGCTGTAGCGGTCAACTTTGAGCAGGTCCGCGACATGACGAGTGCCTGCTTGCGAGATACGTGCGACATCGTTTCGCGCTAGATCGACCAGCATCATGTGCTCGGCGTTCTCTTTTTTATCACTGCGCAGCTCAAGTTCAATACGACTGTCTAAGTCGAAATCTATCTCTCCGTTGGCGCGTTTGCCACGGCGGCGGGTACCGGCAATCGGATAGATCTCCACTTGGTTGGTTTGGGTTTCGTATTTCAATGCACTTTCTGGTGATGCCCCAAATAGGGTGAACAGCTCGTCTTGCATGTAAAACATATAAGGGCTTGGGTTGCTGCGCTTGAGCTCTTTGTAGGCAGCAAGCGGAGAAGGGCAAGCTAAGGTAAAGCGACGAGAGGGCACTACTTGGAACACGTCGCCTTTAACCACGTATTGCTTTAAGTCGCGAACAATCTGGCAGAAGTCTTGATCTGAGACGCTCGGCGTGACCTTAAGATCGGCTGCTGAGTGCGCATTGGGCAACGCTTTGAGTTTGGCACACTGGCGGCGAATATCCTCGATTCGAGTCTGCAAATGTGCTTTTTGCGCGTTGTCGCCAAATAAAGTGGCTTGCAGTTCACATGATTGGGTTTGATGGTCCACAACAAGCAGGGTTTCCGCCACATAAAAGACGTAGTCGGGGCATTGATTGCTTATCTTTGCATCGCCAAGCGGTTCAAAGTTGGCGACTAAGTCATAAGCAAACAGACCGCCGATGAACAGTGCATGCTTGTGCAGATTGCTCAGATCAAAGCTATGTTGAATCAGGCGCAGCGCATCGAATGTTGAGGCTTCGCGTAGTCGAGAATCTTCGTCTAGGCTATCGCAAGGAGGGTTGAAGCGTAGCTCTAATGCGTTGCAATCAAAACTGTGCTCCACGGATGCGTCAATGTTGGTGCTGATGTGGCTAAGTAGCTTGCGACCATTATCCGTCAGCGCTGTCATTGTGACTTGGTGCCTTTGACAAACGATGCGCACCGCAGAGTCGACAATCAGCAAACTTTTTAAGTCTTGCTTTGAATCGATTTCCGCTGACTCAAGCAACAAGCTGTCCGTTTTGTTTTCACATAAGGTGTGAAATAACTGGGTTGGATCCTGCGCGTAGGGAGCGTCTGTTCTAAGCAACTCAATCTTGCCTAGTGTTTTGATTTTAATGGCCTTGTTCACAAGACCTCCTTCTAAATATCGTTGTGCTTCCTTGTAACCCCATACTCGCACAAAGCGTTGATTCTCCCAATCAGGTTTTGGTCAAAAATGACCATTGTTTAATCAACGAGGTGTGAGGAAGCCTGCAAAACAAAAAAGCCCGCTTGAGCAGCGGGCTTTTAAACATGAATTCTAGTCATTAAAAGTACACGTTAGCCCACCAAGAACTTGTCCAAGTGCGCCACCAAGCAAGGTTTGCTGCTGCATGATTTGCGTCATGAGCAACAACTTTTACTTTATGCACTTGGTTAATGTCTTGTAACATAGTGAGCCTTACATTCAGGTACTTCGTATTTGTGTACTAGTTAACTAGTGCAGGGGTAAAAAGTCAACTAAAAAAACTAAAATTATGCGAATTGATTTACACAGCCATACCACAGCTTCTGATGGCCGACTCTCCCCCGAGGCGCTGATTGACCGTGCGCTGAGTTTTAACCTCGAGGTGCTGGCGATCACCGATCATGATAGTGTCGATGGCTTACCCCGAGCGCATCAATACATTCGCGACAATCAGCTACCGATTACCCTAATTAATGGCATTGAAATCTCGACGGTGTGGAACAACAAAGACATCCATATTGTTGGACTTAACGTCGACCCAGATTCAGCTGCATTGCAACAATTGATTGAGCAACAAAAGCAGCATCGTGTGTCTCGGGCTGAGCTCATTGCTCACCGATTACAAAAGGCTACTCGTGAAGGGGTGCTGGACGAGGTAAAACAGATTGCTGGAGAGGCACCCATCACACGGGCACACTTTGCCAAATGGTTAGTTGATAACGGCTACGCTAAGACCATGCAGCAGGTGTTTAAAAAGTACTTAACTCGCAATAACCCAGGTTATGTTCCCCCTACTTGGTGCTCTATTGACGATGCGATTGATGCGATTCATGCGGCTGGAGGACAAGCCGTATTGGCCCATCCAGGACGCTACGACCTTACCGCTAAGTGGATCAAACGTTTGCTCAGTGCTTTTGCCGAAGCGGGTGGGGATGCAATGGAAGTTGCGCAGCCACAACAAGGGCAACAAGAAAGACGCAACTTGGCCGATTATGCTATACAATACAAACTATTAGCCTCTCAAGGCAGTGACTTTCATTATCCGTCACCTTGGATGGAGCTAGGAAGAAATTTGTGGTTACCAGCAGGTGTCGAACCGGTATGGAAAGATTGGGGTATTGAGCCTTGTACATCGGACTCCATCAATACCATTTAACTATAGAGTCGTGAGACTCGATAATGAGGAATGACAATGAGCCAGTTTTTTTACGTTCATCCAGAAAACCCCCAGGCTCGCTTGATCAGTCAGGCTGTGGCAATCATTCGTAACGGTGGGGTGGTCGTTTATCCCACCGACTCAGGCTACGCCCTTGGTTGCCAGCTTGAAAACAAGCAAGCGTTGGAACGCATCTGCCAGATTCGCCGACTTGACGATAAACATAACTTTACTTTGTTATGCCGTGACTTGTCGGAGCTTTCTCTTTACGCGCGCGTTGATAACGTGGCGTTTCGTCTATTGAAAAATAATACGCCAGGCCCTTACACCTTCATTTTTAAAGGCACTAAAGAGGTGCCGCGCCGTTTGATGAACAGCAAGCGTAAAACCATCGGGATTCGTGTCCCTGACAATCGAATTGCTCTCGATTTACTCGAGGCACTGGGTGAGCCGTTGATGTCGACCTCGCTCATTTTGCCAGGCAGTCAAGTAACGGAGTCAGATCCGGAAGATATTCGCGACAAACTGGAACATGCGGTGGATTGTATTCTCAACGGTGGGTATCTGGGTGAGCAGCCGACCACAGTGGTCGATTTCAGCGATGGAGACCCTGTGATTGCGCGCATTGGTCAAGGCGATCCGACTCCTTTCGAGTAAGCGAAAGTTCGTGATTTTCTCCACACTTTTTGCGATAATGTGCGGCCGCGATTTTGGGTCGCACTTGTTTATTCGACGTCTGAGAAGACGACACATAGGTAGATAAATGAACGAAAAACTACAGAAAGTATTGGCTCGAGCTGGTCATGGCTCTCGACGCGAACTAGAAGCTTTGATTAAAGCGGGTCGCGTGAGTGTTAACGGTGTTGTGGCTAAGCTTGGTGAACGACTAGAAGATGAAAATGCAGTCGTACGTATCGATGGTCATGTGGTTTCTGCCAAAGCGCAGGAAGAGGTGATCTGTCGAGTACTGGCGTACTACAAGCCGGAAGGCGAACTGTGTACTCGTCATGACCCAGAAGGTCGTCGCACTGTATTTGACCGTCTGCCTAAGATCCGAGGCTCGCGCTGGATTTCCGTCGGCCGTCTGGATGCTAACACCTCTGGCTTGTTGCTGTTTACCACTGATGGTGAGCTAGCGAACCGACTGATGCACCCAAGTCGTCAAGTCGAACGTGAGTATCTGGTACGCGTGTTTGGCGAAGTGACTGAACAGAAAGTGAAGAACTTGGTTCGCGGTGTAGAGCTAGAAGACGGCATGGCGCGTTTTGAAGACGTCGTTTATGCGGGTGGTGATGGCATGAACCACACCTTCTATGTGGCGATCAATGAAGGTCGTAACCGTGAAGTTCGTCGTTTGTGGGAGTCTCAAGATACCACAGTGAGCCGTTTGAAGCGTGTTCGCTACGGGGATATCTATCTAGACAAAAAACTACCACGCGGTGGTTGGATGGAGCTTACGCTTAAAGAGGTCAACTACTTGCGCGAGTTGGTCGAGTTGCGCCCTGAAAAACAAACCTTATTGGACGAAAGCAAAGCGAACTCATCACGCAAGCGTGAACGTTCACGTAGCCAGAAAATCCGCCGGGCGGTGAAACGCCATGAAGAGCGCGTAAACAGTGGTGGCCGTAGTAATAACCCGTCGCGCCGCAAGCCTAACAAGAGCGCGGGTCAACAAAACTCAAGAAGTAAGCAGAGATAATTCTGCTAATGGTACAAGCTTCAAAAAGCAGCGATGAACTCGCTGCTTTTTTTATGCTTTTTGTTCGAGTTGGCGCATCTTTGTTGAACAAGATATAAAATTGATAGGTAGCGCAAAACATTCATCGGCCAAATTGGTAAGCTACGGTTTTCGCACTACAATCATGCAATGGAGGCACTGATTGACGGATATGAAACAATTTGATTCATACAGCGATAGGTAGGGACACCCGCATTAAATGGCTTTCATCAAGAAAAATATTTGGCTAGCGTTTTACTTTATCACTTTCGTCTGGACGTTAGCGTCTACAGTCGCCGCTTATCTGTCTTATCAGAGCTCCTATCAAGATGTGACCAGCGCACAAGTTAACTTAACTAAGTTGACCGCCAACGCTTTTGACGCGTCACTCACGCAATACCGCACTATCTTAAACTTGGTTGGAACAGACCTGCTGCGTTTCGATGTTGAAGCGGACACCGAGCACACGCGACAACTGCTTGACTCGACGGTCAGTTTGGACAAGTCAATTCTTGCGGTGGAGCTGTATCATCTTGATGGTCGCCCCATCACCAGCTCTACGTCGAACAATGCGAGTCGTATAAACAACCCTCTTTATCGCCCACAAACACGGGATAGCTTCCAGCAAACGTTGAAGACCAATAAAACCGTCATTGGACGTACCTATTATAAAAGTACTCTCGGTGAACTGATTATTCCGTTTCGTAAACAAATGTATGACCAAAACGGTAATCCGAAGTTTGTGTTGTCGATTCTGGTCTCGTTGAAAGAAGGTTTCGAATACTTCTACGCCTACCGCGATCAAGGCTTTGGCAGTGACTTTGATATCTATCTTTACCGCGAAGAAGATAGGTTTTATCAGATTGCGCCTAAAGATAAGATCTATCAAGCGAACAGCTATCGCTACCAACTGCGTCAATCTGAAGTGGATTTGAGTGTTGCGCGGCTCGAGAAAAAGTCTGGCCTCGATTATGAGCAGATTAAGTTGAACAGTGACATAGTGGTTAATCAGTTAGAAAACCCTAAACGCAAAACAATCGGGGCGGCGACCTATATTGATAGCTATAAACTGTGGGTCGTGAGTGAAATTAACAAAAGCATGGTGATTGACAGTTTTCTTGCTAAGTTACCAGTTATCGTTGGTTTATACATCGTTGCCAATAGCGTTATGTTCTTACTGTTTCGAAGTATTGCACATAACGAGCGACGCAAGCAGCAAGAGTTGAGCTATCAAGCCAACCACGACTATCTTACTGGCATCGCCAACCGATTCTGTTTGGAGCATCACCTCTCAGAGCTCAGTCGCAGTAAGAGTTTCAGCATGATCCTGCTTAATGTCGACAGCTTTAAGTTGGTCAACGACAACTTTGGTAATCAGGCGGGGGACGCGGTGCTGAAAAGCATTGCCAAACGCCTGCACCAGTTCGCCACCGAGGAAGCACGGTTGTTTCGCTCGGGCGGTGACGAATTTACCATAGTGACTCACCTGACTGATCCGCAAGCACTGACGGAACTATGTCGAGGCGCCAGTGAGACCTTTATCGAGCCGTTTTACTATCGTGGTGCCGAGATTGCGCTTGAATGCACCATCAGTGTTGCAACCAGTGAAGAGTGCGATTGGGACATTGAATCGGTCAAACGCAATGTGGGCTTGGCGATGCACTATGCCAAACAGACGCGCAGCAAGCTCACTTTCTATCAAGCTCGTTTCCTTGAGCAATACATCGAGCAACATCGCATTGAGCTGGAACTGAAACAGGCGATTCAGCGTGGTGAACTGTCGATGGCTTATCAGCCACAAATTAATACTCAAGGCGAGTTAAAAGGTGTGGAAGCCTTGGTTCGCTGGCACAGTACAGAGCTTGGGTTTGTGCCGCCTGACAAGTTCATCCATGTGGCGGAAAACTGTGGTTACATGCCTATTTTAGGCGATTTTATCTTAAGCCAAACACTCATAGATATGGCGCAGTTAACGGAGAAAACCGGTGCGCAGTTGGATGTGGCGATTAACGTCTCTGTGAAACAGTTACAGGATTACGATTTTGTTGAAACGGTAAAATCAGAGCTGAGCAAACATCAATTTGATCCGCATAATCTGATCTTAGAAGTCACGGAGAGTGTGTTTGCGGAAGACGTCGATAAGTTGGTAATGCTACTTAATGATTTGAAAAAGCACGCCATTCGAATCTCGCTGGACGACTTTGGTACCGGGTACTCTTCGTTAAGCTTGCTAAAACACCTGCCCATCTGTGAAGTGAAGATAGACAAAAGCTTTGTTTCAGACATGCTAAGTAGTGATAAATCTTATTCTATGCTGGCTGGCGTGATCAGTTTGGCTAAGCGATTAAACATGAAAACGGTCGCGGAAGGGGTAGAGTCGGCAGAAGAAGTGGCGGTATTGCGCCAACTAGGCTGCGACATGTTTCAAGGCTATCACTTTGCCAAGCCAATGAGCTTGGATGCGCTGTGTGATTTTGTAGAGCAGCAACAAACGGTATGACGTCGGCAATCAATAGTTACCGACGTCTTTTGTTTAAAGGTTAGGGGGTTAAAGGGTCTGGGTTAATTGGAAGTAGCGACCTTGCTTGTCAAGCAACGCCTGATGGCTACCACACTCAACCACTTGCCCTTGCTCGAGAAGACAAATAGTGTCCATCTGATCGAGGTTCACCAAACGGTGAGTTATAAAGATCACGGTCTTTCCGACAAAATGCTGCTCAAACAGCGCCATTATTTGCTGCTCAGTTTGTTTGTCCAGACCTTCTGTCGGTTCGTCCAGCAGCAGGATAGGCGCATTGTGCAGCAGAGCGCGGGCAATACCAATCCGACGTTTTTCGCCTCCAGAAAGCTGTCGACCGCCATCGCCTAGCCAAGCATCCAGTCCGTCATCATCGGCTAGTTTCTCCAAACCCACCTTAGTGAGTATTTCAACCAAGGTTTGGTCTTGTGCTTGAGGGCTTGCCATCAACAGATTATCGCGCAAGGTACCATTGAGAATATCGACCCGTTGGCTAACGACGCTGATCGCTTGGCGCAGTTGAGATTCACTCCACTGTTGCAAAGGTTTACCGGCTATTTGAACTTGCCCTTGATCCACGTCCCAATAGCGATTGAGCAGCTGGATCAAGGTCGATTTACCTGAGCCAGTTTGACCAACAATCGCAACACGATGCTGAGCAGGAATGTGCAAGTCTATTTGTTTGAGTACCGGCGCGTTTGTTTCAGGGTAGCTGAACGATACGGACTGGTAGTCAATGGTGTAATTTGCATCGTGCACCACATCTTGCGCTGGGAAAGTGACCTCAGGCTCCGCTAGTGTGATCTCATTGAGTCGACGGGCAGAGGTCAGTGTCTGCCCTAAGTGTTGGAATGCACCCGCGATAGGCATCAGCAGTTCCACACTCGCCATGGTGGCAAAGACTACTAGGGCCACCATAGGATCCGGTGGGTTACCACCAACACCGTCTGCCGCGACCCACAACATCAGCACCAGAGTCCAGCCATTCGCGAGTAGCAACAGCGCTTGCGCCAGACCCGAGAAGTGCGCATTGAAAAGCTGATTTTTTAGCAGATGCTGTTGTGCGTTGAAGATCAGATAACGATAGCGTTTTTCGGCGCCAAATAGCGTCAATTCACTGTAACCTTGCAACCAATCCAGAGTGGCAATTCTGAGCTGAGCGCGGTTGTGGGTCAGATCTTGGCCGTTGTTTTTACCAAGCTTGTAAAACACGATTGGCCATGTCAGTAGTAACGCCAACAACACAGCGCCCAGTATCAACCCCAACTGGAGATCAAACCAACTAACCAAAGCGGTCAATCCAAGGATGCCCAGTGTCCCCACTACCATAGGGCTAACTAGACGCAGGTATACATGGTCCATCGCATCGATGTCGGCGACCAAGCGATTGAGTAGGTCGGCATCGCGCAAATTGGATACTCGACCCGGGATAAGCGGAGCGAGTTTGGCAAAAAAGAAGGTACGCAGGTCGGTGAGCAGTTTAAAGGTAGCGTTGTGGCTGACTACGCGCTCGCCCCAACGTCCAGCGGTACGTCCCATTGCAAAACCGCGCACAAATGCGCCTGGCAGCATGTAATTAAAGGTCTCACGGGCAATGGTTAAACCTGCCACCGCAGCCGCTGATAAAAACCAACCAGAAAGCGTGAGCAGCCCAATCGATGCGGCGACAGTAAGAAACGCCAGCAACATACCGAGCGATAGCCCGAACCAATGTTTTTTGTAAAGTTTGAGGTAGGGAAGAAGGTCACGCATCAAGATTCCCCTTATTAGCTTGATTGATGGCATGACTGGATGCCAGCATATGTTTGAACAGGCCTTCTTGTTGAGCCAGTGAGTCAAAGCTGCCTTGTTGTACCAACTGACCATCTTGCATGACCAAGATTTGGTCGACGTTTTGCAGCGGCGTGAGTTGATGAGTCACCATCAATGCGGTTTTGTTAGCAATTTGCTGTTCTAACCCTTGCATCACCAATTGTTCGCTACGAGCATCTAAGCTGGCGGTCGGCTCATCCAGTAACCAGAATTGACCACCTTGAATCATGGCCCGAGCAAGGGCTAGACGTTGCGCTTGCCCAACCGATAAGCCTCCAGAGCGGTCACTGATGGTGTAGTCTAGGCCGTGCTTGTCAACAAACTCTGCAGCAAAGGACTCTTTGAGAGCGTGTTGGATTTGCTGTTCATCGACCTTTGGTTTACCGAGCGTCACGTTGTCGCGAATGGTCCCATGCAGGAGGAGCGGATTTTGCCCCACCCAACTGATATGGCGTCGCCAATCATCTAGGTCGAGCTCGCGCCTTTCGACACCATTAATCTTGAGTGACCCTTGGTAGGGAAGAAATCCGAGTAACGCGTTCACTAAGCTGGTTTTGCCAGCGCCACTAGGCCCAACGAGCGCAGTGGTTTGAGTTGGATGCAGAGTAAAGCTGATTGGCCCTACCAAGGTTTTGCCCTGTGGAGATAAAACCATCAGATCATTGGCCTCGATTCGAATCGATGGCTCGCCAGGCAGAGGCTCTTGACCATTCCCTACCGTGGCAACGTCGGTCTCTAGGAAATCAACGATACTTTCAGCAGCACCCACCGCTTGTTGCTTAGCGTGATAAAAGGTACCCAGGTCGCGCAGCGGCTGATAAAACTCTGGAGCCAATACCAGAATGAACAAGCCGGAAAACAGCGTAACGCCTAGCCCGTAGTCACCAAAATTGAGTTCGCCGATAAAAGCGAAGCCAAAATAGACGGCGGTTAGCGCAATCGAAATAGAGGTAAAGAACTCGAGAACCGCAGAAGAGAGAAACGCTATTTTCAACACGTCCATAGTACGCGTGCGAAATACCTCTGAGGCACCACGCATCACTTCTGTTTCTGCCTGAGTGCGATCAAAAAGCCGAATGGTGGTCATTGCCTGCAAGCGGTCATAAAAGTGACCAGACAAGCGTTGCAGGGCTTTGAAATTTTTGCGGTTTGCGTCGGCGGCTTTCATGCCAACCAAAGCCATAAACAAAGGAACCAAAGGCGCGGTCAGCAAGAAGATTAGGCCAGCAGCCCAGTTAACCGGGAACACCACAATAAGAATCACGAACGGGATCAACACCGACAGAGACATCTGCGGCAAATAGCGAGCGAAAAAGTCTTGCATGTCTTCCACTTGTTCGAGCAACAGTGTTGCCCAAGCGCCAGCGGGTTTGCCTTTGATGTATGCGGGCCCAAGCTCGCGCAGTTTGTCGAAGATAAGCTGACGAATATAGACACGGACTTGTTCACCACAGCGATAGCCAGCGATTTCTCTGCCCCAAGAGCACAAAGCGCGCAATGCGATGACGACGGCCAAACCGACAAAGTGCATGACTAACTGCGACTTGTCGACCTGTTCAATGATTAACTGGTGCAAAATTGTGGCCAGCAAAGCTGCTTGAGCCAGAAGAAAGAGGCTAGAGAGTACGCCAAGGCCTACCGCAATCATAAGCCAGCGTTTAGCGAGCTTACTTTGCTGTTTAAGCCACAAATTCAAGCTGCGTTGTTTCTTTTTGTCCATCGTGAAGGCTTAATGAGAATTATTATTACGAATTTGAGTCGCGCATTATACAAAAGAAAGCCCCGCGGGCATACCGCAGGGCTGTAAGGATTTGAGCTAAAAATGGAAAATATTATTTAGCGTCTGCTAGTGCGTCTAGGTAACGCTCTGCATCCAATGCGGCCATACAACCAGTGCCGGCAGAAGTGATCGCTTGGCGATAGTTATGATCCATCACATCACCAGCGGCAAAGATGCCAGGTACACTGGTTTGGGTCGCATTACCTTCGAGGCCAGATTGAACCACAATGTAGCCATCTTTCATCTCTAACTGACCCTCAAACATGGAAGTATTCGGCTGATGACCGATGGCGATAAACACACCCATAACATCGACTTGCTCAATGGCGTCTGATTGAGTGTCTTTAATGCGCACACCGGTAACGCCCATGTCATCGCCAACCACCTCTTCTAGGGTGCGATCAGTGTGCAAAACGATGTTGCCGCTTTCGACTTTGTCCATCAGGCGTTTGACCAAAATCTTCTCTGCGCGGAAGCTATCGCGACGGTGGATGAGGTGAACCTCAGAGGCAATATTGGAAAGATAAAGCGCTTCTTCGACAGCGGTGTTACCGCCACCGACGACAGCGACTTTCTGGTTACGATAGAAAAAGCCGTCACAGGTTGCACAAGCTGACACACCGCGCCCTTTGAACGCCTCTTCTGATTCTAACCCTAGATACTTGGCTGATGCGCCAGTTGAGATGATTAATGCATCACAAGTGTATTCGCCGTTATCACCTTTTAAACGGAATGGACGTTGGCTGAAATCGACCTGATTTATGTGGTCAAACAAAATCTCGGTCTCAAAACGTTCAGCATGCTCCTTCATCCGATCCATCAACGCAGGTCCGGTTAAGCCTTCAGGATCGCCAGGCCAGTTTTCCACCTCTGTGGTAGTGGTCAATTGACCGCCTTGTTGCATTCCTGTGACAAGAACGGGTTTCAGGTTGGCGCGAGCTGCATAAACTGCGGCAGTGTAACCCGCAGGGCCCGAGCCAAGAATAAGAAGGTTGCTATGTTTTACGTCGCTCATTTGTGCTCCATTAGCGATGACGCTTACTGAGTGTTTTGTCTCGATTGTAGGGAATATAGTCGTGCTTTGAAAGAGTTAGCATCGGAGAAAGCTGTAATAATTGGTTATAGATTAGAACAGATGTTCAACGGAGTGAAGCCAAGGTGGCGCGGTTAACATTATGAATTCAATAGCGAAGAAAAAGCGCGCTAGTGAAGTTGTCTGATATTTTTATGTCACCAACCTTTAATTTGGTCTGTATAACTATAAAATCAACCCAATGTAGTTATATGTGTTGATTTGTAAATTATGATAGATGTAGATGCTAAAAAAAGTTGATCTTGCGATATAAGTGCGCAGATAATGATTGTGAACAAGATGTTAATTTATTTGTAGGTATGTACATTCATTAAGGAGATGATGATGTTACATCAGCGTGAAACCACACTTCAGCTAACCAAACTTAGCGACGATGCCATTGCTCAACTAGCCCCAACTTTTTCTAAGTTGCCACACACTGAGCATGCCGATGGTCAGTATCGTTTACGTCGTTACTCGGTGGTGACATTAAAAGATGGAAAAGTCATTGATTTGAATAAGAATGAGTTTATGCAGACCGATGACATCAACCGCTTCCAAGGCAATGTCGTGCGTCAGTTTGAACCTATAGAGCAGTCGACGCTAGACAGCGAAGGGATGCGTGAAATGTGTCAGTTGTTCGCGGCCTCCAATAATCTCTTCGATGGACATGAGATCGAAATTCACCAAATCCGCATTGCCGCTGTCTACGATGAAACCCAAGTGGCGCCAGAAGGCGTGCACCAAGACGGTTTTGAGCACATCGCCCTAGTAGGAATGGGGCGTCACAACATTGAGGGTGGCGATATCATGCTCTACAACAGCTTCAACGAAGCGCCATTTTTTAGAAAGGTGTTGCAAAGTGGCGAAGTCGCGATGCTCGCGGACAACAAGCTTTGGCACAACGCTCAACCAATCCGCTCAGTGATTGAAGGTGAGCAAGGCCATATGGACGTATTTGTACTGACTGCGAAGGATGCTGTGAATGAGCTTCACTCCTAATTTAGCCCGAGCGCAATTTAGCGCGCTCGGCCAAACCCATAATGATCTGCCGGTGGTGTTTCTTGATGGGCCAGGGGGATCGCAAGTACCGCAATCAGTGCTAGATGCGATGCAGGGCTACCTTGGCTACTTCAACTCAAATTTAGGCGGTCACTATTTTTCTAGCCAGCACACGACCGCGTTAATGACTCAAGCGCGCGAACACGCTGCCGCTCTGTTGAATGCAGAATCGAGCGACAACATAGTGTTTGGCGCAAACATGACCTCTTTGACGTTCCAACTTAGCCGAGCTATCAGTCGAGATTGGCAGGTGGGCGATGAAGTGATTGTGACCGCACTGGATCACTATTCCAATGTGTCCAGTTGGCAACAAGCTGCTGAAGACAAAGGTGCAGTTGTTCATCAAGCTCGGGTCGATGAGCAGGATTGCAGTCTCGACATGGAACACTTGCTGTCATTGATCAACGCCAAAACTAAGCTGGTGGCGCTGACGTATGCCTCCAACACCACGGGCTCTGTGGTTGACATCAAACGCGTGATTCAAGCTGCGCATCAAGTTGGCGCTATGGTGTATGTCGATGCGGTGCATTATGCTCCTCATCACTTGGTCGATGTACAAGCACTGGGCTGTGATTTCCTCGCCTGCTCAGCGTACAAGTTCTTCGGACCGCACGTTGGCATCGCCTATGTGGCGCCCAAGTGGTTGCAAACGCTGCGTCCGTATAAAGTCGAGCCGGCCACCGACAACGGCCCTGGTCGTTTTGAAACGGGGACGCAAAGTTTTGAAGGCTTAGCGGGTGTCGTCGCCGCGGTTAAATACTTGGCACAGTGGGGATCAAGTCAATCTTCATTGCGTGAGCGACTGGTTGAGTCCTATCGTTGTTACAATCAACATGAATCAGCCATCAGTGAGCGATTCCTATCACGATTGTCGCAGCTCGATGGGGTACGCTTATTGGGTAAAACGGAGGCTGACGTCGCGCAGCGCACACCGACGTTTGCACTGACGTTTGATCATCATTCCCCTGAAGAGGTGGCGCGCCGCTTAGGCGAGCGCAACATCTGTGTCTGGAATGGCCACTTCTATGCGTTAGGTTTAGTTCGCCAACTGAAACTCGAGCAATCAGGTGGTGTGGTTCGAATCGGCTTTATGCACTACAACACATTGGATGAAGTGGATATCTTATTTGATGAACTGAAGGCCATTTTGGCTCAGTAATACTCTGACCTAACAACGAAAAAGGACCTCGATTGAGGTCCTTTCCATTTTATGCGCTCACTTCAACTTCGTAAGATGTGAACTTACGAATGTTGATAACCCCAGTATCAAAGATCATGTACTGACCTTTAATTCCCTGCAATACGCCGGTTACTTGCGGGTTTTTGTCAAAGTTGTGCGAGGTGATCTTAGTTGGGTGCTGCTGTACCGGATACTGAATCGAAACTGTGTCCGCGTTGAGTACTTCGATCGCATCTTGGCCAAATTCTTGTCTAATTTGCTCAATCTTATCGCTCACCAGCGGCAGCAATTCAGCAAAACGCGCTGCTAAGTCGATAGGTTCGCCATCGCCTTTTAGTAACGTGCGCCAATTGGTTTTGTCGGCAATATGTTTCGCCAACTCGACTTCAATTAACCCGGAAATATGGCGAGTTTTGACTTTGAAGATCGGCAAGCCTTGCGTGGCCCCTTGGTCAATCCAACGTGTTGGGATTTGAGAGTGACGAGTAATACCCACTTTTAAGCTCGATGTGTTAGATAGATAGACATAGTGGTCAACCATACAGTTCTCTTCGCCCCACTGCGGCTCGCGACAGGTGCCTTGGTCATAGTGGCAAGTTTCCGGCTTCATAATACACATGTCGCAACTGGCGAGTTTCTTCATACAAACAAAACAGTGTCCTTGTGAGTAACTCTTCTTGGTTTTCTTGCCACATGAGCTGCAAAAAATGTTGCCGGTGTGGGTCAAAGTGAGTGATTGACCGATAAAAGATGTGAGGTCGACAGATTGCTCTCCGACTGGAAGTTGATAGATGACGTTGGCATCCAATGTCGCACGCATTTTATCTAGCGTACCTTTAGCGATTACAGACATGACTTTGCTCTTATGTTGTTCGGTCGATAGCCGATTTGTTGTTGGGTTGATTGTAACAACTTTGCGTTTAACCATCTAAGAAAAACAAACCATAGCGCAGTGACAACAAGTCGGAATCCGCTTGCGACGTTACTTGTAACGGGTAAACAACAGCTTTTATGAGTCACCTCTAATATTTATTCTAATCCTCAGATTTCGTTTGAGCTAAAATGGAACTAAAGTCATATAAATGTCCATTATTATATTCAAACTAATTATTAGGCTCGGCGAGATTTTTTGGGGCAGCGATTGAAAACGATTCACAAAATTATTTTTCTGCTAGTGCTACTGACATTGTTTCTGGTTCAAATCTATTGGGTACGCGATGATGGTCAGGTACTAAAGATTGAACCAGACCACTACGCGTTTCTCGCCACTAATGACCAAGTGCAAGGGGGCTCAAGCTCATCGCAATTAACGGAGTTAAACGATGCTCTGCAATTGGAGTGTCAGTTGGTAAAGACGGACGCGTATCAATGGCCCTACTGTGGGATTTCTATTCAGTTGGGTGAAAGCTTGGCTCACGGCGTTAATTTGAACAACTTCCATACCCTAAGATTGAATCTCGACTTTGTGCGCTTAGATAGCCAAAAAGACCCTGGTCTGAGGGTATACTTGCGCAACTTCAACCCGGTCTACTCAAACATAGAAAGCGAATACACGCTCAAATACAATGGCTTAGAGTACACGCCGGGCGTATCTCAAGGAGCGATAGATATTCCGTTGGCCAACTTACAAGTGTTGACTTGGTGGTTGGTAGATAACGATATTGCTATCGAACACTCTGCCCCTGAGTTCACGAATGTCAGTTTACTCGAGCTGGCGACAGGTTCGGGAGAAAACGTTGGGGACTACCGACTCACGGTGTATAGCATCGAACTCATCGGTAACTATATAGAAGGTGAGTCACTGATGCTGGGATTGCTGATTTTCTGGGTGTCGTTGGCACTGGTGTACAGTGTGATGGAGATACGCCGCAGCCATCAGATGGTCTCTTTGGCCCAATCTCGTCAAACTCACCTTCGCCGCCTCAATCGAGAACTACAAGAGCAGAATATTCATTTTGCCGAGCTGGCTAATCGAGATGCGCTGACCGGAGCGATGAATCGCCACTCAATCCGTGAATGGCTGGATGAGCACTTTACCCACTCGTCCTCTGAGCAATCTCTTGCGGTGCTGTACCTCGATATTGACCACTTTAAGCAAGTCAATGATGTCTATGGGCATAAGATGGGCGACGACATTCTAAGAGAGTTTACTATGGTGGTACTCAGCACCTTAGAGACATCACAGCGTTTAGTGCGTTGGGGCGGGGAGGAGTTCGTTGTTTTCTGTCCAGGCTTCGATTTAGAACAAGCGACGCAGTTGGCAGAAAAGATTCGCCATCGTATAGAAGCGCACATCTGGGTGCATGGCGATCCGCTTACCACCAGCATTGGTGTTGCGGTGAAAGGCAATGAACGTGTCAATGAAATGATAACTCGAGCCGACGAGGCCCTCTATTTGGCCAAGCGTCGTGGACGCAACCAAGTAGCGGTTAGCGCTGATCCTCAGTGATGTCGAGCGGCTCTAGTGGCCCCTCTTGCTGCGGCGCTTCGATGGCAATCGGTTCTTTGGGGCCAAGGAACTTGGGTTTTGCGTTGGTAATGTAGATATCCAATACCGCTTTAGCTCGTGCAAATACTTCACGCAGTCGCACTTTCATGCCCGAATGACGCGATGGACCAGGGACGGCGAAACACTTGGCGTTAATTCGGTGTGAGTTGGCGATAAACAGTGCCCGTTCACAATGAAATTTCTGTGAGATGATCAAAAAATTATCGGTATCAAAAATCTCTTTGGCGCGAACCACCGAATCTAAGGTGCGAAAACCAGCATAATCGAGAAAGATTCGCTCTTCAGGCACACCATCGGCTAACAGATCTCGCTTCATGGTCCACGGCTCATTGTATGAGCGATGGGCATTATCACCACTAAGGAGAAAATGGCTCACTTTGCCTTGCTGATACAGGGAGATAGCCGCATCGATACGATTGACATAGTACTCATTGAGTACTTTTCCTAGGTACTTACTTGTTCCCAGCACTACGGCGACATTAACAGGCTCGACTTGCTCCGCTTGTATGAAGAGTTGCTGACGAGCTTGAACAGATACCCAGCGGTCGATGGCAAACAGCCCCAGCGCGACAAGTAACACGGTCGCGGGCAGCCAAAACAGGAGTCGACGCAGTCCTTTTCTCAACAAGGATTGAGTGTGTGTTTCACGATGGAATAGTTTTCGCACTAGATTTGACGGTTCCTCTGTGCCCAAAGACCAATAATAATAAAGCAAGACAAGACGATAGCGAACATTACGCCAGTTTCTAACCCTCGTAGCGTGCGGGCCAGATAGGGCGTTACTTTAATTATGATCAAGCCGTAACCGAACGCATTAATCAAGATGAAAGCTAAGGTTCTTAGAACAAAGTTGTAGTTTCTGAGCCATCTTCGCACCATGGCATTGATCTCACTGCCTGCCATCACCAGAAAACACGCGATAAGTGCTGTTGAAATCTCACTCAAGTAAGGGTAGAGGTAGGTGCCCAGTGTATGTAAATATTCCATTATTGATTAAACAGTTATCTGAAAACTGTGCAAGGATACCATGAAGCGGTGGCACGCTGTCTAGCGCTAAACAATAACAAAAAACCCAGCATGGCTGGGTTTTTAATCGATTAGAATGCAGTGCGTTTATAGCGGCGGTAGACCGGTTGCCAGAACGAGGCGTCGATGGCTTCCTCGAGAGCTTCATCCGGAATCTCCAGTGCTACGCCTTGCTCAATCGCTTTTTTAGCCACGGCGAACGCGATCTTCTTCGATACTGAGTGAATCGCTTCTAATGGCGGTAGCAGTGGGCCTTGACCGTTGATTGCTAGTGGTGAACAGGTAGCCAGAGCACGACTCGATTCCATCAGCATCTCATCAGTGACACGTTTCGCTTGTACCGCCAGCACCCCTAGGCCGATACCAGGGAAGATGTAGCTGTTGTTACACTGTGCGATAGGGTAGGTTTTACCGTCGTGAATCACAGGATCAAACGGGCTACCGGTGGCCACAAGCGCTTCACCGTTGGTCCAACGAATGATGTCATTTGGCGTCGCCTCGACACGGCTGGTTGGGTTCGATAGTGGGAACACAATCGGTCGCGGGCAGTGTGAGTGCATCTCTTTGATCACTTCTTCACTGAATAGGCCAGGAGCGCCAGAAACGCCAACCAATACTGTTGGTTTAGCGTTACGCATGACATCGAGCAGTGAGAAGCCGTTGCCTTCTGCTTGCCAATCAGCGGTGTCTTTGTGCTTTTGCACCAGACGCTGCTGGAAGTCGAGTAGATTTGGCATGCCTTCCTGTAGTAAGCCCCAGCGGTCGACCATGAACACTTGAGAGCGCGCTTGGCTATCGCTGATCCCCTCGGACACCATTTGAGCGATGATGGCTTCTGCGATGCCACAACCTGCCGAGCCTGCACCTAAGAAAGTCACGCGCTGCTCAGAGAGCTTGCTTCCAGCGGCCTGACATGCAGCAAGCAGTGAGCCAACCGTGACAGCGGCTGTACCCTGAATGTCATCGTTGAAGCAGCAAACACGGTCTTTGTAGCGCTCAAGCAGCGGCATCGCATTCTTCTGTGCAAAATCTTCGAACTGGATTAGCGCGTCTGGCCAGCGACGCTGCACCGCTTGCATAAATTCTTCTACAAACGCATCGTACTCTGCGCCTGTAATGCGTGGGTGACGCCAGCCCATGTACATTGGGTCGGCAAGTCGCTGTGGATTGTTGGTGCCCACATCCAGAACGATAGGTAGCGTGTAGGCTGGGCTAATACCACCACAAGCGGTGTACAGTGCCAGTTTACCAATTGGAATACCCATACCACCGATACCTTGGTCACCGAGGCCAAGAATACGTTCACCGTCAGTAACAACGATGACTTTGACATTGTGGTTGGATGCATTGTTAAGGATGTCATCGATGCGGTCACGATTGGCATAAGAGACAAATAAGCCGCGTCCACGTCGGTAGATGTTGGAAAAGTTTTCACACGCTGCGCCAACCGTCGGGGTATAGATGATAGGCATCATCTCTGAGATATGGTTTTGCACCAAACGGTAAAACAAGGTTTCGTTGGTGTCTTGGATGTTGCGCAGATAGATGTGTTTGTCCATATCGCTTTCAAAGTTGCGATACTGCATGTAAGCGCGCTCGACCTGCTCTTGAATGGTTTCCGTGTTCTCGGGCAGTAGGCCTTCTAGATTGAAAGAGCGACGCTCTTGAGCAGAAAACGCACTGCCTTTGTTAAGCAGAGGAGTACTGAGCAGTGCAGGGCCTGCATAGGGAATATAAAGAGGGCGTTTATCGTTATTCATTGCTTGCCTATAGTAGGGTTTTGGGTCAACAGACCATCGGGAACAGGGACCTAAAAATGATAGGGATTCGTAGTCGCATTGTAAACTGAATATTCCTCCATTATGGATTGTATTAGGTATATAATTTACTGTTTTGACAGCAAGCGCTCTAACCTTATGTCCTCTCTTCCCATCGATACACTTAAGCCTCAATTTGACCAATGGATTTCCCAGCATGATTTAGTGGTAGAAGCCGAAACCGGCTCAGGAAAATCAACTCGATTACCGCTTTGGGCGGCTGAAAAAGGTCGGGTATTGGTGATTGAACCAAGAAGAATTGCTTGCACATCACTGGCGCAATTTTTGGCGCAGCAAGCGGGAGAGCGAGTCGGGCAATCTATTGGCTACGCAATAAAGCTTGAAAGTCATTTTGATGACAATACCAGCGTGGTGTTTGTGACACCTGGTGTGGCGCTGCGCTGGTATGCGGATAACCAACTGGCCGACTTCGATTGTATTGTCGTCGATGAGTTTCACGAACGCCGCTGGGATACCGACTTATTGGTTGCCTTACTGAAAGATCGCGCAGCGCAGCGCCTTATCGTGACATCGGCCACTATGGAAGGTGAGCGACTTGCCCGATATTTGGGTGCGCAGCGACTCAGTGCCAGCGGGCGGCAGTTTGCTGTCACGCTTCGCTATCGTGCTAAAGACGCCAAGCAACTGCCGGATTCACGTCTCCTCGACGAACGTGTGATGCGTGAAGTTGTCGCATTGGCCGATACGCCCGGAGATATTTTGGTGTTTCTTCCCGGTCGTAAAGAGATCAGCCAGTGCCAAAGTCGACTATCTGATCTAAGCGATAGGGTGGCAGTGCCTTTGCATGCCTCTGTAACGGATCAACAAAGAGAAATTGCCCTCAAGCCACAAAGTTACAAAAAGGTGGTTCTTGCGACCAATGTTGCGGAAACCTCGCTGACCATACCCAATATCAGCGCAGTGATTGATTCGGGCCTCGAGCGCAGAACTGAGCAGCGCAACGGACGCACGACGTTAAGCCTCAAACATATTTCCAAAGCGAGCGCGAAACAACGAGCGGGTCGAGCGGGTCGCGTCATGCAAGGTGAGTGTGTCCGCTTATACGGCGAATTTGCCGCCCTTTCAGAGCTAACACCGCCGGAAATGCATCGTGAGTCGTTGACCGAAGCTATGTTGGCCTCCGCATGTTGCGGGACGGCGCTGACTCAACTGAGTTTTCTCGATGCCTTGCCAGACAAGACTCTAGGACAAGCAGAGCAAATACTGCGCGCCATGAATGCGATTGATAGCCAGGGGCTAGCGACAGAACACGGCCAGAGACTGTATCCGCTCCCTATTGATGCCTTGTACGCTGACTTGGTCACCAGAATGCCCACGCGCCCTTTACAAGAGGCGATGTTGGATCTGACTGCGGTGCTGGCCACGCCCGCCAATTTATATCGACTGAGTGGTGATGAGCAAGCGCAACTCCTGTTAGCGCAGCAGGAGCCTTTTGGTTGTGATGCGCAACTTGCGATTGGTTTGCTGCGCGGAAAAGAGTTTTCTGCAATCAACGTAGATCCTGAGGTACTCAGAGAAGCGCGGCTTCTGGCTGAACAAATGAGGCAAGCCTTTGAGCTGCCTGAGCTCAGTGTCGCGTCTCGTTATCTGGCCGAGCAGCTAGGCGAAGCGATAGCAAAACTGCATCCTGAGCTGGTGTTTGTTAGGCGTGAGAAACGACGTGAAGCGTTTGCCAATGGTGAGATGGAAGTGCTTTTGGCACGAGATAGCCGCATCAAAGCCAATCAGGAGGCCGTGCTGGTGCTCGATACCCACAGTGTGCCAGGGAGAGGGGTCAAACAAACGCTCAATCTTGCCACTGTCACAGTGCCACTGCGACTCTCATTGCTCGAAGAGATGAACTTGGGGGAATGGCAGCAAGGCCAAGTCATTCATCAAGAAGAGCAAACCTTGGTCGAGCGTCATCTGGTCTATGCTGGGCGTCAGGTAGCAACGCGCTATGAGCCGGCAACAGGGGAGTTGGCCATCGAACCTATGGTGCAAGCTGTTGTCTCTGAGGAGAGGTTACCGGGCTTTGCCAAGCGCCGCCGTCAAGAAATTGAGCACTGGAAGCTCTATTGCGGTCTGGGCTTTGCGCAGGCTGATAGTGATATCTCTTCTCTCACGTTTGAAAAATGGTTTGCCCAGCAACTGAGCATGTTGGGCGTCAACGAGATTGAAGAGCTAGCGCTGTTTGACGCAGAGGATTTTGCTTTTTCAGGGATTCCTGAGTGGCAATATCAGGAGTTCGCCGAGCAATATCCATTTGAACTAGCGTTGGGCGACCTCAATGTCGACGTTGAGTATCAGTTGGATAAAAAGCGGGTGTATGTGGTGTATCGTGACGGGCTGCGTAAGGGGGATCCCAAACGTTGGGAGTTACCGAAATGGCAGGGCTGGCGGGTTCAATACAAGAAAGCCAGTAGAATCGTCGATGTGCGCTAAGGTAAAAGTATATTATTCGATAAATGAAATATTAAGCAACCGGTTACTTATATCTCAGTGATGTACGGATTTTGTTACTTTGTTGCTTTTTATATAGCTTTTTCAAACAAAAAATGGGTATAAAAGACTATTGTTTTATATCCTATTGCCATAAGAAGTGGAATCTATGATATTGAGTACACTGTGTTGCCGCTATTACGGGGGATGATATGGAACATCTAGGCAAGACAAGTGTTGTTTTCGACTATACCTCTTTTCTTGGCGCTTCATGCAGTAAGAAATGGACGTTCTTGGAAGCAATGAGCACCTTTGCGCCAATCTTTAGTTTGGCTTGGAAAAACACCATCAAAGAGTCGACAAACGTTGAAGACCGCTTGTGGCAGCAGGCGATGAATAGCCTTTCTGCCAATCGAAGTGACGAGTCCAATATTCTAACGCTACTTGAGCTGGCCCGTTTTGAGGGGGTTGAAGAACTCAAACTGGTGATGCCCTATGAGCTCGACAGCGAGCAACTTGAACGAATGCGCAGTAAATCGGGAGTGATGATCTCGCCACTGACTCAAGATGAACTGATAATTCGTTTCTAATCTCAGCAGCGTAAGCCAAGATTATTAAGCAAAACTAAAAAGAGCCAGCATAAGCTGGCTCTTTTTGTTGGTATCTGCACTCGATTACAATACTGCTGCGATGCCCTTGCATAGCGGAAGCATGTTTGAGCGAGTCATGCCTGCGACACTGATTCGGCCAGAGCCGACAATGTAGATAGCAAACTCTTCTTTTAAGCGGTTCACTTGATCTTTGTTAAGACCAGAGAACGAGAACATACCATTTTGACGCTCAATAAAGCTAAAGTCAGCATCGACCCCTTGCTCTTTTAGCGTTGCAACGAACAGTTCGCGCATCTGTTGAATGCGGTCGCGCATTTCTTTTACTTCCTGCTCCCACTCGGCGCGTAGAGCCGGGTTGTTCAGGATGTAAGTCACGACAGCACTGCCGTGTGCTGGTGGATTAGAGTAGATTGAACGAATGATCGCTTTTACTTGTGAGAAAGCGGTCGCTGCAACTTGCTCAGACTCTGCAACTAAGGTGAAGGCACCAACACGCTCGTTGTAGAGGCCAAAGTTTTTAGAGAACGAGCTCGCAACCAAAATCTCTTTGTTGTACTTAGCAAAAATGCGCAGACCAGCCGCATCCTCTTCTACACCCTTGGCAAAGCCTTGGTATGCAAAGTCGAACAGTGGAAGAAGCTTTTTATCCGCAACCAGTTTAGCGAGCGTTTCCCACTCTTCTTCAGTTGGATCGATGCCGGTTGGATTGTGACAGCAGCCGTGAAGCAGCACGATATCGCCTTCGGCCGCCTTGTCGAGGTCGGCAAGCATTGCCGCAAAGTCTTTGTCTTTGGTTTCTGCGTTGTAGTAGCTGTATTGCGCCGTTTCAATGCCCGCAGCGGTAAACACACCGTTGTGGTTTGCCCAAGTAGGGTTACTGATCCAGATTTTGACATCACCAAGCTGGCGCTTGATGAACTCACCTGCAACGCGAAGTGCACCAGTACCACCCGGCGCTTGCGCCGTCTTCGCTCGTTGGCTAGTGACGATCTCTGCATCGGCACCAAACAACAGTTTTTGTACCGCAAGACCGTACTCAGCCGTCCCTTCGATAGTTAGGTATGACTTGGTCTTTTCCGTTTCAACCAACGCAGCTTCAGCTTTTTTCACTGTGGCTAAAACTGGGGTTTCACCCTGTTCGTTTTTGT
This sequence comes from Vibrio sinaloensis, assembly GCF_023195835.1. Lineage (NCBI taxonomy): Bacteria > Pseudomonadati > Pseudomonadota > Gammaproteobacteria > Vibrionales > Vibrionaceae > Vibrio > Vibrio sinaloensis. The sequence goes on from NZ_CP096199.1 coordinate 1,200,736, forward strand.
AAATGCCTACGCCCAGGTTAATTTTTTCAGCGCGGGCATCTTTTTTAAACTCTTCAGTCAGGCCGAGGATAGGGTCTGCCGGAGCAGCAACTACTTTTTCAAACATAATCGTCATCCATGTTAATCGAAGGGAGGATAGGTTAGTAACTCAGCTATTTATACCTTTCTAAAGGTAATGAAACAACAACCAAAGCAAAGAAAATTTCGAAAACATCTGGATTTACTGACCAAATGTCTTGTAACAGGGATTTCCATATAAAAAGTCCCTCTAACTTAGCGAGCTAGAGGGACTTAATTGAAACGCATGGTGCTTTTTTGTTCGCCTGTTACGCGGTCATTTCACCTTGTTCCAGTGCATTCTCTTTGGCTTCCATGCTGCGATATTTGTCGGCAATATCAACAAAGGTCTGTTCAATGGCTAGAAAGGCTTCCACGACTTGAGGATCAAAATGATTGCCTTTACCTTGCAAAATAATCGATTTGGCTTTTTCGTGACTGAATGCTTTTTTGTACACGCGCTCAGAGATAAGTGCATCATAAACATCTGCTAAAGCCATTAATCGACCTGAAAGGGGAATTTGTTGCTCTTTAAGCTGGTTAGGGTAGCCCGAGCCATCCCACTTTTCGTGGTGAGTGAGCGAGATCTCTTTGGCGAGCTGTAAGAAAGAGTTGCTCCCCAGTTGTTGCTCAGCCATAGATAGCGCTTTGGCGCCAATTTCTGGATGACGCTTCATGATCTCAAATTCATCATCGGTAAGCTTACCTGGTTTCAACAAGATGTTGTCGGGTATCCCAACCTTACCCACGTCATGCAGCGGGGCAGACTTGTACAGCAGTTCGATATAGCTGTCGGTCAAGAGTTCGCGATGGGGTTCAAATTGAGCCAGGTACTGAGCGAGGGCACGCACATATTCCTGGGTACGCAGAATGTGCGCGCCGGTTTCATTGTCCCTAGACTCTGCCAGTGCAGAGAGACTGACGATAGCGACGTCACGGGTAGTTTTAACCTCATCTTGCGACGACTCTAGGCTGTCTAACATTTGGTTGGTGAGAGAGGCCATCGATCCCAACTCATTGTGTTCAAATACAGGTACGCGCTTGGAGACATTACCTTGAGTAACCTGCATCAGTGAGTCTTCGTGCGAGAGTAGCACGCGGCGCATCAATTTACTCCAGAGCACCATAATGGCAATCACATAGCCGCCCAACACCAAAGCAATATAAAGGAACTCTTTAATCACGCTGATAGTGCCGGTGCCGTCCAGTACCCGTTGAGGATTATGCTCAAGCCAAAAGATATCTTTGATCGCCACCATAGTTAACATGGTGGTTAAGGTGATTAATAGCAGACTGACCAGCGAAATCATTTGTTTCACTAACGAACGACGTTGGCCACTGAGCTCAAACTGATAACGCTGCTGACCGTCGAGTTGCTCAAAAGAGGCGATTTTAGACTCCAATTGCAGCAGCAGCCCGGTAAAGAAACCAAATAATGTCATACCAAACAGCACCTTGAGATTACTGTCGATAGGAAAATCATAATGGAGGTTGTAGAAGCTAGCCAAAACGATGCTGGCGAAAAACATTAAGGTTGCGTCGAGACGTGCCTGTTGCTGTTGAACAACCAGATCGTGGTTACTGAGAAGGAAGTGACGAATCAGAAGAACAATGCCGAAGGTCACGGTAATATGGCTAAACAACTCAGTAAAGGTCAAGGTTTCTAGCATTGGGCATACACGCCCCGCGTAAATGCCAAAAACCACACCTGCCAAAGCGTAAAGTTTTACTGTTAAAGGTGCATTGTAATGTGAATCTTTCATAGCGATGCCCATAGTCAGAATGCGCTTAATACCAAACAGCATAAATATCTGGTCATTCTTGCTAGTTAAAATCGCTGATAGCGTCGTTATAGATTTTGTAGGTAGGTCAACTAGCTAGCTGCAATCTATGCCTTGCTCTCAACGATTTTTCCTGCGCAATTATCTGATCACCTATTTATCCCGTTTGGTATCACCGTAACATGGTTAACGGTTTAATATATGACCGCACATCATATCGATTTCTTACATCTATGGATACGGTTTTACAACCTTAGTGCTACATGGGAGAAAGAAACGCACACCAACAGGGGGTGTGCGTTTAAGATTATTTCTTTAGATTAGATTATTTCTTCAGATCGATCTGCGATTCGATGGCGTTGGTTTCAATGTCTGGGTTTTGGCTCAGTTTGTCTGCCGCCCATTTGTTGAGGTGGGATAAAATCGCCGTTACTGCGTGCTTTTTGTCGGCGGTTTCACCCTCTGATACATCGAGCTGTTGCTTGGGATGAGATCCGGTAGCATCTTCTGCGATGTGCAGCCAATCTGGGTGCCAATAGTAGGGTTGTCCGCTTGGTGTTGTCCAACTGTGCACACCGTTGCTTTCGCCTTTGTACTCGATATGCGAGGAATCGTATTTTTTCATTATTATCTAGTTCCTTATATTAGGTTGCTAAGGTCACTTATGCTCAGTAAATGTAACAAACTCTGCGGTTATTAATGTGACTCGCTTCAACAAACAGTGTTCGCTAAATACAATCCTCATCAATGAGAAGGGTGATATCTATTCATTGGTTGGACTGTGATATGGTTGGCCGTGGAAACCAGAGGGAAATATGAATCGATATCAACAGCTTGCAGAGCAGATCAAACAGCAAATCGAACAAAACACTTGGCGCGCGGGAGAGAAAGTCTTGTCGATTCGTGCCGCAAGTAAAAGTTACTTGGTGAGCGCATCGACGGTGCTACAGGCTTATCAGTTGCTCGAAAGTGAGGGCTGGTTAACGGCCAAGCCTCAGTCAGGGTATTTTGTGACCCCCACTCTAATGAGAAAGCACAGCGCTGCGCCTGCAGTCTCGCCAAAGGTCGCATATAACGACAGATTGTATCAATTCCTTAAGCGCAGCTCCTGTGCCGAGGTCGCGCTCGGCTCTGCGTTTCCTGCGCCAGATCTGTTTCCTTTGACTGTGCTCAATCGTCATCTTGCGAGTGCGGGGCGCAAACTACCGGCTCAGCAAGTGTTGCATAATCTTCCTCCAGGCAATGAGTCTCTGCGCCGCAGTATCGCTCAGCGCTACATTATGAGTGGGCTTAATGTGTCACACCGTGACATTGTGCTGACCTCCGGTGCGATGGAAGCGCTGAATCTGAGTTTAGCCACCTTGTGTAAGCCTGGTGATAAGGTGGTGTTGGAATCGCCAACTTTTTATGGTGCATTGCAAGCGGTTGAGCGATTGGGCCTAGAGGCGATTATGGTTCCGGTAGACCCACAGACTGGCCTATGTGTGGCAACCTTTAAACAGGTACTCGAGCAGCATAACGTGAAGGCGTGCTGGTTGATGTCACGATACCAAAACCCGACCGGCGCCTGCTTGAGCGAAGCGGACAAGCAGCAAGTAGTGAAACTCGCTCATCAATATGATGTGACCATCATTGAAGACGATGTTTATGCCGAGCTTGGCTTGAGCGACCCTATGCTTCATCCATTTAAGTATTATGATCAACACGATAGGGTCATGTTGTGTGGCTCGTTATCCAAATCACTCTGCCCGGGGTACCGGATTGGTTGGGTGGTCAATCAATCATTGAGCGACCAGTTACAAAAGCAGCAGATGCTCTCAACCTTATCGGCTAGCGCGCCGATTCAACATGGTATCGCTCATTATCTTCAGCATGAAAGCTTTGATAACCATTTAAGGAAGCTGCGAAAAACGTTAGCGCAGCGCCGCGATGCCATGCTCCAGCTTCTAAACGAACATTTGCCCAAACATAGTCAGGTTCACGTGAGCCAAGGTGGCTACTTCGTTTGGATCGAGTTTGCTAAACAGGTTAATTGTCATCGCATCTATCTTGATGCGCTCAAAGAGGGTATATCGGTCGCTGATGGTGGTCTGTTTGGACCGTCGTCTCAATTTAACCATTGCCTGCGTATTAATGTCTCGTTCGCGGTCGACAGTGCTATGGAACAGACGGTGAAAAAAATAGGCCAATGGGCCGAGCGTGGCACTGCTTAAAGGTTTATTCGCCGAACTGTACTGCGACTAAGGCGCAACCTTGTGTTCCAATAGCCAGGTGGTCATTAATGAGGAACTCTGATGGAACGAACAAGTGTTCAGCGTGAATACAGACTGCTGATTATTGCGATACTGTGCGCTGCATTGGCGGTGTTTGGACACGTTATTTTATCTAAGTCCTTCGCCGACTTGGTCTGGATTGAATACACCGCGGCAGCGATACCTTTTGTCATGTTTGGCTTATGTCTCTTTGCTATTCGTTACGCAGCGAACGATAGAAACAATGGATAACAATAGCTATCTGAACACAGATTGATTTTGATGGGTAGAAGTCCCCAGTTTTGACTAGGGACTCATATTTACTGCTTATCGTTTAGATGATCAATGATCGCTTGTTTGGCATGCTCTTGATTGGCTTGTTCTCTTTCTGGCACCTCAAGGGCTCGTCTGCCATGCATTCCGGTGATGTCCTCGGCAATGTGCAGCCAGTCTGGGTGCCAGTAGTAGGGCTGTTCCCCTTGAGGGTGATCCCAGCTGTGGACGCCTTCTTCAACGCCGTTATAGGCGAGATCTTCAATTTTAAATAGCTTCATAGCTTTAACTCCATTTACTATCACACTAATAAAACTAGCTGATTCACAATGAGTTTTCCAATGCTTACGGGCATAAAAAAACCTCCACGAATGGAGGTTTTTTGGCTTGAAATGGCGTTTAGAAGTTTGCAGAGCGAGGTGTGCGAGGGAATGGAATCACGTCACGTACGTTGCCCATGCCAGTCACGTAAGAGACCAAACGCTCAAAGCCTAGACCAAAGCCTGCGTGTGGCACCGTGCCGTATTTGCGTAAGTCTCGGTACCAACTCATGTGCTCAGGATCGATGCCGATTTCGCGCATACGCTCATCAAGCACTTCAAGACGCTCTTCACGCTGAGAACCACCGATGATCTCGCCAATGCCTGGTGCAAGAACGTCCATCGCCGCTACGGTTTTACCATCGTCGTTAAGACGCATGTAGAAGGCTTTGATGTCTTTCGGGTAGTTTTTCACAATAACTGGAGCTTTAAAGTGCTCTTCTGCTAGGAAGCGCTCGTGCTCAGAAGACATGTCGATACCCCATTCAACTGGGAACTCGAACTCACGGCCAGAATCAAGCAGGATCTGGATAGCGTCGGTGTAGTCAACTTGAGCAAAGTCAGAAGAAACAAACTGCTCTAGGCGAGTGATGGCTTGTTTATCGATGCGTTGAGCGAAGAACTCAAGATCGTCACGACATTCTGCTAGTACTGCTTTGAACACATACTTAAGCATGTCTTCAGACAATTTCGCGATATCGTTAAGATCAGCGAAAGCCACTTCAGGCTCAACCATCCAAAATTCTGCAAGGTGACGACTGGTGTTTGAGTTCTCAGCACGGAAAGTTGGACCGAACGTGTAAACTTTGCTCAGTGCACACGCGTAGGCTTCAGCGTTAAGCTGGCCAGATACCGTCAGAAACGTCTCTTTACCGAAGAAGTCTTCGTTGTAATCCACTTCGCCTTTGTCTGTGCGAGGTAGGTTTTCCATATCTAGCGTAGAGACGCGGAACATCTCGCCGGCACCTTCAGCATCAGATGCAGTGATAAGTGGCGCCGATACCCAAAAGTAACCTTGCTCATGGTAGAAGCGGTGGATCGCTTGAGATAGGCAGTTACGTACACGTGCTACCGCACCGATCACGTTGGTACGTGGGCGGAGGTGCGCCACTTCGCGAAGGTATTCGATAGAGTGGCGAGTTTTCGCCATTGGGTAAGTGTCTGCATCTTCAACCCAGCCAACCACTTTTACGTCAGTTGCTGCGAGTTCGAAGTCTTGACCTTTGGCAGGAGATTCAACAATCTTACCCGTTACTTCGACAGAACAGCCAGTAGTTAGCTTAAGTACTTCGTCTTCGTAATTATTAAGATTATTAGGGACCACGGCCTGAATCGGGTCGAAACAAGAGCCGTCATATATGGCAAGGAAAGAGATTCCAGCTTTGGAATCACGACGTGAACGGATCCAGCCACGAACAGTGACTTCACTGTCTACTGCTAGCTGACCTTTCAATACGTCTGATACAGGCGCGTAAGTCATGTTTTCAATATTCTCCATTGAGGTAAAAATTCAACCCAATGTCGCATTACTCACGGTATAAATAATGAACAAACATTGGGTTGGATTAAATTCTATATCGTCAATGGGACATATTACCTTTCAAATCTTAGGCTTCAACCTTTATTGTTGTTTCGGCCAACAAAAATAGCCGATAAACGGCTATTTCTTATTGGAGAGCGTGAATTGATCGAGTAATGCTTCTAAATGCTCCGACTGCTGCTCAAGATTCATACTAATATTATGGGTTTGCGCCGCGGATTCACTGGTCTGGTTGGCATGTTGCGTGATCACTCGCACTTTGCCTTGAACTTGCTGGCTGAGTGCGGAAGTTGTGTTGGTTTGTTGCTCAATGCTATTGGCATGAGCAAGGGCTTGTTTCATCTCTTCGACCACATCAGACATCGCCTGAGAAAGCTGCTCGATTTCAGCAGAGCGCTGATGCGCAGTGCTACACACAGAATCTACTGAGCTTAATGATGACTGACTGTCTTGCTGGAATTGAGAAATGATGTTTTCAATACTGCCGGTTGCTTCTGCTGTGCGGCTGGCAAGATTTCGTACTTCATCGGCGACGACCGCAAAACCGCGACCCTGCTCGCCAGCACGCGCGGCTTCAATCGCTGCGTTGAGGGCAAGTAAGTTGGTTTGTTCGGCCACGCCTTTGATCACTTCAAGAATGCTAGACACCTCTGAAGTTTGATTGTTTAGGTCAACAATGCTGTCTTTAACGTGCTCAATATCATCCACTAGTGCTTTGATGTCGTGGCTAGCACTGTGTGCTTGCTCTGCACTTTGATTGGCAATGGTTGTGGTGTGCTTGATGAGTGACGAGGCATCTTCTGTCGCCTGGCCAACTTGAGCTTGCTGAGCCTGCATCTCTTCCATATGAGTTTGTACTTCAGCGGTCTCTTTTTGCTGGTTATCAGCCGCAGAATCAGTCACCTGTGCCACTTGAGTCAGCTCTGTGGCACTGAGCGCGACTTTGTGCGATGTGCTTTGCACTTGCTCAAGGCTGCTGTTCACAGTTTCCATAAACGAGTTGATTGCGCCTGACAATTGGCCTATCTCATCGGTTTGGCTGGTGGCGAGCCTCTGGCTTAAATCTTTGGTTTTGCTTAACTTTTGCATAAACCCAGAGGTTTTCTGAATCGGACGTACGATGATCTTTCGAATCAGCCACATAGTGACCAAAAAGCCGACGAAGCCGAAAGCAGACATAATCGCCAGGGCGATAAAAGCACGCTGGCTAATCAATTGGTTGACATGAGAGAGATTGTACTCAAGACGAATGGCGCCGAGCACTTCTCCTTCAGGTGCCATATGGCATGACACACAGTTTGTGCCGCGATAGTTTTCGCTTGATTTCATCGGCAGGGCAACAACGATGCCTTTACCCCAATCGGCTTTGATCGGCTCAATGACCAGCTCGCCAGCTAAAGCGCGCTGATCGATTTCATCGACGGGTTGTTGATTGGCTTGACCAGGACCGTACAGCTTACTCACCGCCTCGGCACGCAGCACTTTGACTTCTTCGATGCCGTCTTGGGCGAGGGCTTTTTGGCGTAATGTCTCTTTCTGAGCCATAGTGCCGGTCAGCATCATCATATTGAGGCTATCAAAATAGTTACTTGCTTTATCGTGCAACTGTTCACTGAGGACCGAGTTGATAAGCTCTCTTTGTTGCAAGTATTGATAGGTAGTAGAGGCGACCAGTACCAAGCCAAACACAGTTAATAAGGTGATGAGCAACTTTGTTGTAATTGTTAAGCGCATGGTTGAGTAATTATTGATTATTATTGGAATAGACCTCATAGATCGTGTCTCATCTTTGAGTGAAAGAAAAGTTATCGGACTTCATACTGTGACCTCACTCTATGTAAGGGCATTGTAAATGTGATGTAGGCTTAGTGTAATCAAAACTTTGACGCAGTAACGTAATTTTGACGTGCTAGTGGGAGGGTAACGTTTTCCTAGTGGTTAAATGAGCGAATCTGCGGGTCGGTGCTTGTCTCTGCAAGGGTTATTCCTTAGTATTGCGTCTGTTTTGACAAGCCTGAGATCTAAGATGAAAACTGAATTATACAAAGAGTTTATGTTTGAAGCGGCCCACCACTTACCGCATGTGCCAGAGGGGCATAAATGTGGGCGCCTGCATGGTCACTCTTTCTTAGTTCGCCTTTATGTAGAAGGTGAGGTTGACCCGCATACAGGCTGGGTGGTGGACTTCGCCGAAATTAAAGCCGCATTTAAGCCAATCTACGACAGGCTCGATCACTACTATCTGAATGACATCGAAGGTCTGGAGAACCCGACCAGCGAAGTTCTCGCTAAGTGGATTTGGAACCAGTTAAAGCCAACACTGCCATTGTTGAGTAAAGTCGAAATCAAAGAGACCTGTACCGCTGGATGCATATATAAAGGTGAATAACCTTATCTAGTCGAGCCATGAAAAAGCCCGAGCGTTAGACAAAACGCTCGGGCTTTTTTGCATCTTAACTAAATTAGCAGATCACTTTTACCGCTAGGCCGCCTTGAGAGGTTTCACGGTATTTCGCGTTCATGTCTTTGCCCGTTTCTAGCATGGTTTCGATAACCTTATCGAGAGAGACTGTTGGCGCAGATGAACGGCGCAGTGCCATACGAGTGGAGTTGATCGCTTTTACAGCAGCAATACCGTTACGTTCGATACATGGAACCTGCACCTGACCAGCAACTGGGTCACAAGTCAGACCTAGGTTGTGCTCCATCGCGATTTCAGCCGCCATACATACTTGCTCTGGGCTACCACCCATAAGCTCTGCGAGGCCCGCTGCTGCCATAGAACATGCAACGCCAACTTCACCCTGACAGCCAACTTCAGCACCAGAGATAGACGCATTACGCTTGTACAGACCACCGATTGCGCCAGAAGCGGCAAAGTAACGGATGTAGTCTTTCTCAGTCACGGTTTGGATGAACTTATCGTAGTAAGCCAGTACCGCAGGAATGATGCCACACGCACCGTTTGTTGGTGCTGTCACAACGCGGCCACCTGCTGCGTTTTCTTCATTGACCGCAAAAGCGAACATATTCACCCAGTCAACAACCGACATAGGATCGTTAGTTGTTTTCTCAGAGGTAAGAAGTTGCTGACGAAGCGCGGCCGCTCGACGAGGAACGCGAAGTGGGCCGGGTAGGATACCTTCGGTATTCATGCCACGGTCCATACAGTCACGCATGGTTTTCCAGATATTAGCAAAGTATGTCCGTGACTCTTCATCCGAGTGCATCGCTGCTTGGTTTTTCATCACCAAAGTACTAATAGAAAGACCGTGCTCTTTACACTGATTCACCAGTTCTTCAGCGGTGGTGAATTCGTAAGGTGCTTTAACTGGGTTTTCTTCTTCTTTGCCGAAGTTTTCTTCATCAACGATGAAACCACCGCCGATAGAGTAATAGGTTTTTGAGTACACTTTTTCGTCATTGATCCAAGCGTGGATCTGCATGCCGTTTTCGTGTAACTCGAGGTTCGTGGTATGGAAGTTCATACCGCCCTCTTTGGGGAACGATACTGTGTGACAGTGCATGCCAACAGGAAGGCGCTCAGTTTCTTCTACGCGAGCGATAAAGCCCGGAATAGAGTCGATATCCACTTTCTCAGGAGTATTGCCAGCAAGACCCATGATGATTGCGATATCTGTGTGGTGACCTTTCCCTGTCAGTGATAGTGATCCATAAACGTCAACGGTGATTTTAGTGATGTCGCGCAATTTTCCCATTGAACGTAGATCATCAATAAATTCTTTACCCGCTTTCATTGGTCCTACAGTGTGTGAGCTTGAAGGACCAACACCGATCTTATAGATGTCAAAAACACTAATCATATCGATTACCTCAGAAGTAAGCCTCCCGGGGGGAGGGAGGCTTTTTATTATCATTATATTCTTGGTTTAATCAGGCTTTTAAAGCCTTAGATTAAAGAGCGCCGTAGATTACAGAAGTAATGGCTGCGATACCACAAAGAGCTGTGAAAATCTGTACAGGCGTTGAAGTTTTGTACTTCGCCATGGCTGGTACTTTCTGCATTGCGAACACTGGCATTAGGAACAAGATAGCGGCAATCATTGGCGCGCCCATTGTTTCAATCATACCCAGGATGCTTGGGTTAACGATAGCGACAATCCAAGTTGTTACAACGATGAAGATTAGAGATGCTTTTTCAATCTTGCTTACCGAAGTGTTAGAGCGAGATTTCACTAGACCAACTAGACCTTCGTGCGCACCTAGGAAGTGACCGAAGTAGCTTGAAGTGATTGCTGCAAAAGCAACCAGTGGACCCATGTAAGAGATAAGTGGAGATTCGTGAACGTTCGCTAGGTAAGAAAGTACAGAGATGTTTTGCTCTTTAGCCATTGCTAGCTGCTCTGGAGATAGAGAAAGTACTACAGAGAATACGAAGAACATAACAAAGCCCATTAGCATCATCGCTGCACCGCCCGTGATAGCGTCTGTCTTCTGAACCGCATTGTCACCGTGCACACGACGTTGCTCTTTAGAGAACTGAGAGATAACCGGGCTGTGGTTGAAAGAGAACACGATGATTGGGATAGCTAGCCAAACCACAGATGGCATAGAAGACCAGTCTGGTGCAACAGACATCATCGAGCCATTCCAGTCTGGGATTAGGTAGAAAGAAAGTGCCAGCAAGATGAACACTAGTGGGTATACCAGTGCTGATGTTGCTTTTAGCATTAGTTCTTTACCAAATACTACACCAGCAGTCATTGCAGCAATTAGTGCACCAGACAGTAGCCAGCGAGGGATGGACTCCATGCCCATTTGGTTTACTAGGAACGAGTCAACCGTGTTTGTGATACCCACACCGTAGATAAGAACGATAGGGTAGATGGCGAAAAAGTAAGCAAAAGTAATAAGGTTTGCGCCAGTCTTACCAAAGTGCTCTTCTACTGTATCAGTGATATCAGCTTCAGGGTTTTTCGCCGATAGAACAAATCGAGCGAGAGATTTGTGTGCGAACCAAGTCATTGGTGCCGCGATTAGAGCAAGGATAACTAATGGCCAGAAACCGCCAGCACCCGCTTTAATTGGAAGGAAAAGTACGCCAGCACCTACCGCAGTACCGAAAAGTGACAGACACCAGGTGAAATCCTTGTAAGTGAACTTACTAGGAGATTGTGCGGTAGAAACCGCAGAAGTATTAGTATTCATTTTGTGATACTCATTTTTGGGAACAGGAAATAAGTCGGGTGCAATTTTGCAGAAAAACCTTTCATGAAAAGTAGATCTAAGTCATGAATTGATGAGGCTTATAATAGGATATGTCAAAAACAGGTTTTTGCTCACGTAAATGATGTGCCACTAGTGATTTATGCTAATTCGTAACATTAGAAAAACTAATCTTGTTATGAGATTGTGTTATCTATGCTGCGGGAAAACGATTGCCGTATTAACAAATAGCTAGGTTAATGTGACAAGTTATCAATCCGAGCATCGGCTATTTGCTGTGGTCCATGATCTGCTTCTGCATCGCGTCGATGATTTGTGCCGTCATTCCCCAGATAAAGTGGTTTTGGTACGAGAGGCCAAATACACGGTGTGAATGATTGTTGATATAAAAACGCTCACTGTGAAGCTCGCGCGGATCGAGCACAATCTTCGCTGGGACTTCAAACACTTCGTCAACTTCATTGTGATCAATATTGGTGTGGTAGTCGGAATCGATGAACGCCATAAACGGGGTGACGGTAAATCGACTGACGGTGATGAGTTCAGGTAACTGACCAAAAATGCGAACTTTTTCGTGATTGATGCCCACCTCTTCATAGGTCTCGCGCAGCGCGGTGGCGGCTAAATCGGTATCACTGAGTTCATACTTTCCACCGGGAAAGCTGACTTGACCCGGATGGTGTTTTAGGTGGCGTGCCCGGCGAGTAAACAAAACGTGAAGGCCATTGTCTCGCTCGATAAATCCAATCAACACCGAAGCCTTGCGCAGCGAGCTGTGGTTGAGATGCGCTACGCGTCGTAGGGCCTCTTGATGATAGTCAACGGTTTGATGCAACTGAAAACGTTGTATCAGATCACTTTTATTTAGCTCCAACAATATCTTAGCTCCCGACTCATTTGAAATTGTTCGCAATGTGACTCATGCTTTTAACAGCAATGAGGCAGGCAAGGACAGCACAACGATGAAAGGAATTATCTTTACTGAATTTATGGATTTAGTCGAACAAAAGTTCGGCCTCGAAGAGCTCGATACCGTGTTATCTTTGGCTGGAGACGATGGGGTTTATACCGCAGTAGGAAGCTATGACCATAAAAGCCTGGTTAAACTCATCGTTCAGCTAAGCCAGAGAACGGGTATCTCTGCTCAAGATTTACAGCGCATTTTCGGACAATCTGTCTTTCACAACCTGTATCGCTCCTTACCCACTAATAGTAGCCTACAAAACTGTAAATCTACCTTTCATTTCATCAAGTTGGTTGAAGACTATATCCACTTAGAAGTCAAAAAACTCTACCCCGACGCCAATCCACCGAGTTTTGATTTTCTTTCTGAATCTGAAACTGAGTTGGTGTTTGATTACCTCAGTGCGCGCTGCATGTCGCATGTCTGTTTGGGGTTGATTGAAGGGTGCGCTAACCATTATCAACAGACCGTTGACATCGACATGGATAACCGAGTCGATGACGGCAGCCACGTGCGCTTTAAAGTGCGCTTGGTAGGATAAGATTGTGGACAAGCTTTCAGCGTTAGAGAGAAAGCTCGCTAGGGAGAAAGCGGCGAGGCAGCAAGCAGAGCAGTTGCTTGAAAGTAAAAGTCTCGAGCTTTACCAAGCCAATCAACAGTTAGAGCTGGTGCTCAATCAGCTTAAACTGCAGACGCGCAACGACCTCCACAAAATCGAATTTGAGCAGCACGTTAATGAGGCACTGATTCACTTTGGCCGCGCTTTTCTAAGAAGAAGCTTCGATGACGGCATGATCGCGAGTTTGCTTGAGCGACTCGAGGCACTCGCCGCGATCAGTGCCGCCAGTCTAACCCTTGAACCAGGGCTGATTGCTAGCGTAGATGCGCATCACTTCGGGCAAAGTGAGCCACAAGATCTTAGCTTAGTTAAAGCGTACCCTGTATGGGAGGATGGCCATTTAGTGTTGCCGATTGAAGTCGAGCGCCGTGTGGTTGGTCAGCTGACCATTACGGTTGAAGACAACGAGATAGAACGCGATTTTGTGGTCAATCAAATGTTGTTAGTGGCGGAGCTGATGTGCAGTGCGATCAGTCGCCAACTGATCTTGATCAGCAACCAACAAGCGCGTGCGCGAGCCGAGGAGTCTGAGCGGGCCACTCAAGAGTTTGTCGCGATGATCAATCATGAGCTGCGCACCCCGCTCAATGGTTTACTGGGTAGTGCCGAACTGCTTGCCGACAGTCAACTGGACGAACAACAGCAAGTGCTGCTATCCAACTTGACCCATTCAGGGGATTTACTACGACATATCATCAATGACTTACTCGACTTTAGCAAAATGAATGCAGGCATGATGGAGCTTATTCCTGCCAAGTTTCATTGGCCTGATTTGCGCGAGATGTTGATAGGTATCTTCGATAATCGAGCACGTGAAAAGGGAATTGTATTTGAAATTAACCAATTGGGTGATATTCCTGGCGCAATGATTGGCGATTTCGAGCGGATAGGGCAGATACTGGTCAACCTTGTCGGCAATGCGGTGAAGTTTACCTTGCAGGGCAAAGTGACGTTAACGGTTGGCTATAAGGGTACTACGCTGCATTTTGTGGTCAAAGATACCGGTATCGGGATCAGTGAGCAGGCGCAACGCGAGTTGTTCAATCCTTTTGTCCAAGCTGACCGCACCGCCAAGCGAAATTTTGAAGGGACGGGCTTGGGGTTAGCCATTTGCAAAAATTTGGTTGAGTTGATGTCGGGGTCAATCAGCTTTCGCAGTGAGTTGGGTAAGGGCAGTTGTTTTGAGGTGATACTTCCGGTTGAGATTGCCGTCGAAGAGCCCAGCGTTGATGCAGTTGGCCCGTCCCACAAGCGCGATAAACCCTTTGATCAGTTAGCGATTTTGGTGGTGGATGATATTCGGATGAATCAAGTCATCATTAATCAGATGCTGAAAAAACTGTTGATCGTCCCGGATATTGCCAACAATGGCCTTGAAGCCATCGATGCGGTATCGAGTGGTGACTACGACTTGATTTTTATGGACTGTCGGATGCCTGAAATGGATGGATTTGAAGCGACGCAGCGTCTGCGAAAGCAAGGCTGTCAGTTGCCGATTATCGCGCTGACTGCCGGAACCACCTTGAGTGAGCGTGAGCGGTGCATTGAATCGGGCATGGACGACATCCTGACCAAACCTTACACCGCAAAAGACTTAACGCTTATCCTCGAAAAATGGACACGATAAACTGAGTGAACTTATTAACGGCTCGCGGTTTGTAACACCGGTAAGATGCGGCTGAGCTTATCCAACGTTTCTTGATATTCACTGTCACATTGGCTGTCAGCGACCAGCCCTCCACCTGCCCACACATACAGGTGCTGATTTTCCGCGACCAAAGTGCGAATCGTGATACTGGTATCCATCACCCCATGACGACTGATATAACCAATGCTGCCACAGTAGGCGTTGCGGCGATGTGGCTCGAGCTCCTCGATAATCTCCATTGCGCGTATTTTTGGGGCGCCGGTGATAGAGCCGCCCGGGAACGATGCTCGTAATAGGTCGGCTGGGGTGTAACGCTCGGCAAGCTCGGCGCGAATTGTGCTCACAAGATGGTGCACCGCAGGAAAACTCTCGATGTCGAACAGCTTTGGCACATGAACAGTGCCGGGCTTGGCGACTCGACCTACATCGTTGCGCAGCAAATCGACAATCATTAGGTTTTCGGCTTGGTCCTTTTCAGCGTGAGCCAGTTCGTTGGCCGCGCTCTTGTCATCGATTGGATCGCTGTGTCTAGGCCGCGTGCCTTTTATCGGCTTGGTCTCAATTACCCCTTGTTTCACCTGCAAAAAGCGCTCAGGTGAAACACTCAAAATGGCCCCTTGCTCGGTGCGAATGAAGGCAGAGAAGGGCCCTTGATTGACCTGCTCTAGCTGTAGATACGCCTGCCATTCGCTGCCTTGATAGGCGGCTTGAAAGCGCTGCGCCAAATTAATCTGATAACAATCACCGGAGCGCAGATACTCCTGCACTTGGGCAAACTTGTCGCCGTAGCTGTGGCGACTCATGTTTGACTGCCACTCACTGGTGAGTGAAAACGCCTCGGTGCTAGGGGCGTTTTGTGCTTGTAACCATTGCCAGCGTGCCTCGGTGTTGACGCCGACAATTTGCGCTTGCTTAGTATGATGGTCTACGACCAAAGCCCAGTCATAGAGACCCACCGCCATATCGGGTGTTGAGAGATCATGTTCAGCGATAGTCGGTAGTCGTTCCACACGTCGGCCAAGGTCATAAGCAAAATACCCTAAAGCACCGCCAATAAAGGGCAGTTCCCCTTGATAGTCGAGATCGCTCAACAAAGTTTGTTGCCAGTCGTTGAGTAACTCAAATGGGTCCTGATCAGAAAGGGTGTTTTGGCCATTGGCAAAGATACGGCTTTGCTGACCTTGAGTCGTGATGGTGGCAATGGGGCTGGCCACCAAAATGTCGAATCGACTATCTATATGGGAGTTGGATGGTGAGCGTAACAACATCGCCCATGGATGCGATTCAATGGTGCTGAAAAGCTCAATAGCGAGGCGGCTGTGGTATGGGATCGGCTTGATTTCTAAGCGATTTGATTTGTTGTTATTCATTTGTTTAATTTGTGACAAAGAGATCGTTGCTACCGTGGCGTGTTGAGGAAAGCAAGAGTATCATAATGACCACAAAAGTCGCTACACCGGTGTTCTGCGATTAGAAAGCCAATTAGCAAACGTTGGTGTGCGATCGAAAAAGGAAGCATAACTATAACGAGGCATGCAATGACCGTAATTCGCCAACAGGATGTGATCAGCAGTGTCGCTGATGCACTTCAGTACATCTCTTATTACCATCCATTAGACTTTGTCCAAGCCCTAGAAAAAGCCTACCATCGTGAAGAAAGCCAAGCAGCAAAAGATGCGATTGCTCAGATCTTGATCAACTCTCGTATGTCTGCTGAGGGCCATCGTCCTATCTGTCAGGACACCGGAATCGTAACCTGTTTCGTCAATGTCGGTATGGCCGTGCAATGGGACTCGACCGATATGACGGTTCAACAAATGGTCGACGAAGGGGTTCGCCAAGCTTACACCAACCCAGACAACCCGCTGCGTGCGTCGGTATTAATGGATCCTGCTGGTAAGCGAATCAACACCAAAGACAACACGCCTGCGGTCGTGCATATCAATATGGTACCGGGTGACAAGGTAGAGATTCAGATCGCGGCTAAAGGTGGCGGCTCTGAGAACAAAACCAAGATGGTCATGCTCAACCCTTCAGACGACATTGCGGAGTGGGTCGAAAAAACCTTGCCGACAATGGGCGCGGGTTGGTGTCCACCGGGCATGCTAGGAATAGGTATCGGTGGTACGGCTGAAAAAGCGGCAGTATTGGCGAAAGAGTCACTAATGGAGCACATCGATATTCAAGAGCTTATTGAGCGTGGCCCACAAAATGCCGAAGAAGAGCTGCGTTTAGACATCTTTAATCGTGTCAATAAACTGGGTATCGGCGCACAAGGTCTTGGCGGTTTAACCACTGTGGTTGATGTGAAGATCAAAACAGCGCCAACTCATGCTGCTTCTAAGCCAGTTTGTTTGATCCCTAACTGTGCGGCGACTCGCCATGTGCACTTTACACTAGATGGCAGTGGCCCTGCTGATCTCACTCCACCTAAGCTTGAAGAGTGGCCAGATATTACTTGGGAAGCAGGTGCAAATACTCGCCGTGTCAATCTCGATGAAGTGACGCAAGCCGATGTTGAGCAATGGAAAACCGGAGAAACGGTGCTACTGTCTGGTAAGATCCTGACAGGGCGAGATGCGGCTCATAAGCGTATTCAAACCATGCTGCAAAATGGCGAAGGCTTGCCTGAAGGCGTCGACTTTAAAGGCAAGTTTATCTACTACGTTGGGCCAGTTGACGCTGTGGGTGATGAGGCTGTTGGTCCTGCGGGTCCAACCACATCGACCCGAATGGATAAGTTCACCGACATGATGCTTGAGGAAACCGGCATCATGGGCATGATCGGTAAAGCAGAGCGTGGCCCTGCGACCGTTGAGTCTATCAAGAAGCACAAAGCCGTTTACTTGATGGCGGTCGGCGGCGCGGCTTATCTCGTTGCTAAAGCCATTAAGAAAGCGCGTGTGGTGGCATTTGAAGATTTAGGCATGGAAGCGATTTACGAGTTTGAAGTCGAAGACATGCCAGTGACGGTAGCGGTTGACTCCAACGGCGCTAATGCTCACCAAATCGGTCCGGATACTTGGAAAGTGAAAATCCAAGAGATGGAGTCTCAGTCTTAATTAAGTCTTAAAATTGCTGATTTAATTGGCAAATATTTGACAAAGGTGGCGCAAACGCGGCACCTTTTGTCTATATACTCTAATCATAACAACAGTCAGGAGCTAACATGCCACGTTTTATTCAGATATTGCAGCTTATCATCGCGGTGGTGGTCGGTGCATTTGTCGGTTACGACCTCATCCTACATGGGATCAGCATCTTTGATGAAAAGTATGTGACCATGACTTGCGCACTCGTTATCTTGTTAGAAATTGCACTGTTTGTGACTTACAAGTTGATTGAAGACGATTAAGTCTTGCCGCTATTAGCAAGTTAACGAAAGCCTCTGAAGAATAACAGAGGCTTTTTTTGTTCATCTATCATTAAGATTAGTCGACTTAAGCTAGTGCTAATCGAAGTAAAAGAGATTGGGAATGAAGCAACTCACTCAAGATATGAATGATCTACTCAGCAGAACGACCGACTCGCACGTGCGCGTTGCGGTGACCGGTCTATCCAGAGCGGGCAAAACGGCGTTTATCAGCTCATTGGTTAACCAACTGCTTCATACATCCACTCACGACAACCTACCGCTGCTGTCAGCCGCTCGCGATAAACGCGTGGTTGGCGCCAAACGAGTACCGCAAAGCAATATGCTGGTGCCGAGATTTGGTTATGATGAGGCAATGGAGCACTTGCATAGCGAGCCTCCGCAATGGCCCCAACCAACGCGCGATGTGAGCGAAATACGCCTAGCGATCAAGTACAAGCCAGTCAAGAAAACCAAAAAGCTGTTTAATAGCACGGCAACACTCTATATCGACATCATTGACTATCCTGGCGAGTGGTTGCTCGACTTACCACTGTTGGATATGGACTATGAACAGTGGTCAAACAGTCAATTTGCTGCGCTAAAGGGCGTTCGCCGAGAATTAGCGCAGCCATGGCTAGATCAGCTTTCTGCGTTCGACGTGCTCGCCGAACTCGATGAAAAGCATTTGACTGCCATAGCGAAAAGTTACACCGATTACCTTTATGCGTGCAAAGAGCGTGGGTTACATTGGGTTCAGCCGGGTCGGTTTGTGTTGCCCGGTGAACTTGATGGCGCCCCGGTGCTGCAGTTTTTTCCAGTGAAGTTTGAAGAAGGGAAAAAGGTTGAGAAAACGTCCAATTTAGCCATGCTTCAAGCGCGTTATCTTGAATATCAACAGAAAGTTGTGAAGGCGTTTTACAAACACCACTTCTCGACCTTCGATCGGCAGATCGTGTTGGTCGATTGCTTACAACCTCTCAATGCAGGCTACGACTCTTTCCATGATATGCGAGATGCGCTTGAGCAAATTATGAATAGCTTTAAATATGGTCGTAGCAACTTGCTCAAGCGCCTTTTCTCACCGCGCATTGACAAAGTGTTGTTCGCGGCGACCAAAGCCGACCACGTTACGCCAGAGCAGCACCCTAACTTGGTCTCGCTTCTACAGCAGATGGTTCATCCAGCTTGGCAGAATGCCTCTTTTGAAAATATTGAGATGAGCTGTATGACGATGGCTTCAATCCAGGCAACGCAAACTGGATTTATTGGTCAAGGCGATCAAGCTGTGCCAGCGATTCAAGGTGTGACGCTGGAGGAGCAGTCGCTGACCGTCTTCCCAGGTGAAGTGCCTAAGAAGTTGCCTAGCCCAGCGTATTGGCAACAACAAGGTTTTGAATTTACCGCGTTTCGCCCACAAACAGCGGCCATTGATGAGCCGCTGCCGCACATTCGTCTAGATAAAGCTATCGAATATCTGATCGGAGACAAATTGAAATGAGTCAACAAGCAGACAACCACTTGAAGCAAAAACAGGTCTTTGAACAGCCGTTAGCGGATGCTGCCGAGCAATCTCAGCCTGAGTTGACAGCGCAAAAGCAGTTTACCGAGCAAGAAAAATTTGTGCCTACCAAGCTAGAAGAGCGCGATAGTGACACAGAAGCGGAAGTAAAATTAGAACGTATCATTCGTCCTAAAACTGGGTCGAAGTGGTTAGCAACTAGCATGTTGGCCGCGTTTGCTGGACTGGTGGGTTGGCAGGCGGTTGATAGCGTTATTACGTCGATTCAAACCGCCGATTGGTTATCACTCGGATGGGCGGGATTTATATCGCTTTTGGCCAGTCTGGGCATCGGCGCAATAGGCAAAGAGCTGTGGAAGCTGCGTAAACTGCGCGATCATTTCTCTGTTCAGGAGCAAACCGAGCGCATGCTTGCAGCGAACAGCGTTGGCAAAGGTAAAGCGTTTTGTGAAGCGCTTGCCAAGCAGTCAGGGGTGGCTCCAGAGTCCCCTGGTTATGACCGTTGGATTCACAGTGTTAAGTCGTCGCATAGCGATGGCGAAGTGATTGATATGTATGATGCGATGGTCGTGGCCGAGCAAGATAAGCAGGCAACAAAAGTGGTGTCTCAGCATGCGACTGAGTCGGCCGCACTGGTCGCGATAAGCCCGCTGGCCATCGCCGATATGTTGTTGGTGGCATGGCGAAATTTCAAAATGATCGATAGCTTAGCCGATATTTACGGTGTTGAGCTGGGATATTGGTCGCGGTTGCAGTTATTCAAATCTACCTTGGTCAACATGGCCGCAGCGGGAGCCAGCGAACTGGCGATTGATGCCAGCATGGATCTGATGTCGATGGACTTGGCGGGACGTGTCTCAGCAAGAGCAGGGCAGGGGCTAGGAGTCGGAATCTTAACTGCTCGTTTAGGCCTAAAAGCGATGGCGTTGCTCCGTCCGATACCTTGGCAACAAGATCGCCGTGTAAAGTTGGGGGCGATTCGCAAGCAGATTGTAGAAAAAGTCGCCGCAATTAGCTTCAAATAACGTGAATGTGACTCTCGCGCTATCAGTTTACTTGACGGGGATCTAGGCTTAAGGGAAACTACTGTCAACTTTTCGTGACACCTTAGTTAGGAACTCATCCGTGCGTCTAGAAGTTTCCTGTGAAGACAGACTGGGTCTGACTCGTGAATTACTCGATATCCTCGCATCTAAAAACTTAGATTTGCGAGGTATCGAAATTGATGTCAGCGGTATTATCTATCTCAATTGCCCCGATATCGAGTTCGATACCTTTAGTGAGCTGATGGCCGAGATTCGTCGCATCGCCGGGGTGAAAGATGTGCGTAAAATTCAGTTTATGCCGATTGAACGGCACAATAATGAACTGATTTCGCTGCTTAATAACCTTCCGGAGCCTGTGCTGGCTATCGACCTCAAAGGGAATGTCGATATGGCCAACCATGCGGCGTTAACCCTGTTCGGTTGTGATGAAGAAGCCATTATTGGCCACCAAATCACCGCGCATCTGCCTAGTTTTAACTTCACCAAATGGGTAGAGGGTAAAATCACTCGTCAAAGAGAAGAGATCGTCATTGGCGGACTCGACTACATGATGGAAGTGATGCCGGTTTACATTAGCGACGAAACTAACGAATCGGTGCTTGCCAGTACGGTGATGATTATCCGTTCTCGCAATGATAAAGGTCTATTCGACGACTCTTTGCCAGTGCACAACAATTTGGGTTTCGAACACTTTGTCGGTGTATCCAATCGACACAAAGCGCTGATGAGCCAAGCCAAAAAACTGGCCATGTTGGATCAACCTTTGTTGATTCAAGGTGAAACGGGCACAGGTAAAGAGATGCTTGCTCGCGCCTGTCACAACCGCTCTCATCGCGCGTCCAATCCTTTTTTGGTTCTCAGCTGCGCTTCCATGCCCGACGATGTGGCAGAAACAGAACTGTTTGGTCACGCGCCAGGTTCTTTTAACCACCAGCAAGGTCACAAAGGCATTTTTGAACAAGCGAACGGCGGGACAGTATTTCTTGATGAAATCGGTGAGATGAGCTCGCACCTGCAGATCAAATTGTTGCGTTTGCTTCAAGATGGGACGTTTCGCCGCGTCGGTGAAGAGGACGAGATTCATGTCGATGTTCGAGTCATCGCCTCCACTCGCCACCATCTTGCCGATTTGGCGGAGTCGGGCACGTTCCGCGAAGACCTTTTCTATCGTCTCAATGTGCTAACGCTGCACATTCCGCCGTTGAGAGATCGCTCAAACGACATAGCGCCGCTGCTCGACCTGTTTGTCGCCAAATATGTCAAGCAGTTGGGGATCGCTAAGCCTCAAGTGGATGATGAACTTATCGATCAACTGGTGAGCTACCAGTGGCCGGGCAACATGCGCCAGCTTGAGAACATGGTTCTGCGTGCATTAACCGAGTTAGAATCTGACCAGCTCACAGCGGAACTGTTCCATTTGCCGCAACTAGAGGCGAGCAACGCCAATGCGCCGACGCTTAATTTAGATGGTTCACTGGATGAGATCATGAAAGAGTATGAGTCACAAGTGCTGGATCGCTTGTATCAATCCTTCCCCTCGAGCCGTAAATTAGCTAAACGACTCAATGTTTCTCACACTTCAGTGGCGAACAAGCTCAGAGAGTACGGAATTCGGAAAAACTGATGGAACGTATGACAACGCCGGCGCAAATGTATGAAGTCGACGATGATCTTGTGGTCCGCACCGCTGAAGCAGGAGATGGCGAGTTAGTTGCCAACTATTTTATTGCCAATCGCGCTCACTTGACCCCGTGGGAGCCAAAGCGAGAAGAGGCGTTTTACTCGGCGGCAGGCTGGACTCAACGGCTGATTAAGCTCAATGAATTGCACCGAATGGGCTTGGGCTACTATTTGTTGATCATCGATAAGCAAACTAAGCAAATGCTTGGCACTATTTCCTTTAGTAACTTGTCACGTTTTCCCTTCCATGCGTGCAATATGGGTTACTCATTGGCAAAAGAAGCGCAGGGGCGAGGGGTGATGACGCGTGCACTGAGCCTAGCCATCCACTATATGTTTGATGTACAGAATATGCATCGCATTATGGCCAGCTACATGCCGCGTAACTTGCGTAGTGAAGCGGTGTTGCAACGACTAGGCTTTAAGGAGGAAGGATTTGCCAAAGACTACTTACTGATTAATGGCCAATGGGAAGATCATAACCTGACTTCCTTAGTCAATCCTAATTGGCGCGAGGTTTGAGAGTGAACAGATTAGAAAAACAACTGGCATTGATTATCGAACTCGATCAACTCAAAAAAGTGTTGCGTCGAACGCGGGTAAAGAGCGCTGATGGTCGATTAGAGAACAGCGCAGAGCACAGTTGGCATGTGGCTTTGATGGCGGTATTACTTGAAGAACACGCGAACCAACCGGTCGATATCAGCCGTGTGGTAAAAATGTTGCTGTTGCACGATATTGTAGAAATCGATGCCGGTGACACCTTTGTTTATGATGCGGTAGCCTCTGCCGAACAAGAGCAAAAAGAGGGCCAGGCGGCAGAGCGATTGTTCGCGATGCTGCCAGCAGAGCAAGGCCAAGAGTTACTTGATCTCTGGCTTGAGTTTGAACAGGCGACGAGTGATGATGCTAAATTTGCTAAAGCACTCGATCGCATCATTCCGATGATGCTCAATTTTCATAACCAAGGGCAAAGCTGGCAAGAGCACGGTGTGACCCGTGAACAGGCTCTGACAGTCAATGCCAAAATCGAACTGGGCTCACAGGCCTTATGGCAAAAAGCACTACAGATGATTAACCAAGCTACCGAAAATGGTTGGCTGAAAGCTTAACGCTTTGAGAGGATACTGAATGTCGTACCAAACTTTGGACCAATACCAAAGAAAATGGATTTTTACCCACCAATCAATGCCCGTGCCTGAGCAAGAGCTCGAGGCGATTAAACCGATGACTCAAGCTCGGTCAGCCCAGTTGTGGCAGGAAAACATTAGCGCACAAAGCCCCGATGCAGACCGGCTAAGTTCGAGTGATTGGCCGATGAAAGCGTCAAACTGGAAAGACACTGTCGATTGGATGGCGGCTTGGGAATCTGACGATCTCGCGTTACCACAAGAGGTGACAGACTTTATTGATTGGCAAGATGATGTCACTGTCTATTTTTGTTACGAAAAGTACAATGTGATTGAAACCAAGTGGTCAGTATTTAAGAAGTACTGGAAAAACTTCCTGTTCTATGACGATGGTCCAATCTTAATCGGCCGTCGTCGCAGTGAAGCACTTTGGTTCGATAGTGAAGGTAACGTCAAGCTTGGTTTACGTAAATGATAGAAAGCAGCATACGCTGCTTTTTTTATGTCTAAGATGAAGAGTGCTAATTACTTTACTTTGGGATAAATGATCGCATTCGCTTAGTAAAAGATCATTTATGATCTACTAAGTCTAAGAAATGTAAAGGGTATGTCAGACGCTAAAGTGTGATTTCAAGCCCATAATTGAACCTATTTTTTGCATGGGAATTAGGGTTTGTTATCATTTATAAGACAAATTCACCGAGTGAGTGATTTTTACACAATACCATCGTCTTAGGGAAAAGCAGTGGCCATGAACGTATCTCAACTACGCGAACATTTTTATGCGCACCTTAGTGCTATTCAAGCCTATGCGCTGCCACAAACCAAACCGACCTTGTCATTTTTGACCGAAGAAGAGCTCAGAGAGTTAGAGACTTGCTGGATTGAGCTTTCAGTCTGGAAACATCAGCAAGACTGACCGCAACACCTGAATTATTAGAAAAACCTCGTCAAAATGCTTGGCGAGGTTTTTTATTGTCAGGAAAATTTATTGTTATATTATAACAAAAGTGATCTTGTTATTGAATTATCGAGTAACAATCCCCATAGTTAACCTCAAAGCGGAGCATCGTATGAATGCGGCGACAGATATAACAATTACAGAAACCCAAGTGAGTAAGAATATGGCGGAAGTAAGAGCCAGAGTTGACTTCAAAGTCGGTTTGCAAAGCAATATCGATGCGGAAATCCTGTCCTTTCATGGTTTGAAGACAGACAAAGAGCATGTGGCAGTGATTTTCAAACATGCAGACCAGAGTCAATCCGCACCCCTAGTGCGCATGCATTCAGAGTGCCTGACTGGCGACGTGTTCCACTCGTCTCGATGTGACTGCGGTGAGCAATTGGATGAAACCATCAACCGTATGGCTGAGTCTGGTGGCATTATTTTATACCTTCGCCAAGAAGGGCGTGGTATTGGTTTGTACAACAAGATTGATGCATACAAGCTACAAAGCCAAGGTATGAATACCTACGAAGCCAACAATCATCTTGGGTTTGGTGACGACTTGCGTGACTTCACTGAGGCGGCGCAAATGCTAACGGCGTTAGGTATTAACAAGATCCGCTTGGTGACCAACAATCCAAAAAAAGTCAGAGAACTGCAAGAGCACGGTATCGAAATCGAAGAGGTAGTCAACACTTCAGCCCACATCAAAGAGGGCAATGAAGGCTACCTTAAAGCGAAAGTGTCGCACGGAAAGCATAAGCTTCCTTTGTAATCGGCGCCAGTGCTCCACTTTTGATGACAACCCCACACTGCCAATGTGGGGTTGTTTTTTAGGTAGAACGTTATGAATCCTATGCTTGGAGCCAATCTTTATACAACTGTTCACTTGAACCTAAGTAGTCGACCATCCACTGGATCATCTTATGGTTATCATCTTTGCGCCAAACTAAACAACAGTGACTGAGTGGCTTCTCTTGAGGGAGAATTTTCTCAACCAACACACCTTCGGTGATCAAGCGTTGGGCGATGTGGCGCGGCATATAGCCTACACCGACACCTTGCTTCAAACACTCTATGGCACTGTACCAGTTGGGCAGCAGCAAGCGCCGTTGCTGTGGATAGTGAACAGTATGACGTTTGGGCAACACACTGGATGTATCATCTAGGCAAATGGCGGGAAACTGGCTAACAAAGGCTTCGGTTAGATGCTGTTGCTTTACGCAAGGGTGACTCGATGACATCACAAACGCCCAGTCTAAAACACCCATAGGTTTAACTTCAAAATCACCGCCAACGGGTATCGCTGATGTCGCGCCAACCACAATATCAGCACGCCCTTGTGAAATGGCCTCCCATGAGCCATTAAAGACTTCCATATTGATCTGCAATTCAGCGCTAGGGAAAGCATGATAGAAGTCTTCGATGAGCGGCTTTATCCGCTCCAATTTAACCACGTTATCAAGAGTTAACTTTAATGTTTTTTGCCACCCCTGAGCGACGCGACGTGTTTGCGCTTTAACTTCTTCGATTTGCCGCAGCATAGTTCGAGCTTGTGTGAGGAACAGCTCACCTGCTGGTGTGAGCTCGACTTTTCTAGGCAGTCGTTTAAACAGAACGACATCTAACTCTTGTTCAATTTGGCGAATACTGTAACTGATCGCAGAAGGGACTTTGTGTAGTACCTCCGCCGCCGCAGTGAAGCTTTCCAGTCGTGCCACCGTATCGACCAGTTCCAGCGAAGGCTGGGAAAAAGCACTCATAATAACCCTTCAAAATATTTGATTAATAACTGCAAATTTTAGCGTTTCATTTTATCAAAATCGACGGGTAGACTACCAAAGTTAATAAAAAGGTTGGCGCCAATAGAAAAATAACAATCAATTATTTTGAACGGAAAGTGTCCATTATGTCAAAACTACAACTTATTTACTTAGCTCTATTGTCTATGCTCGGCTTTATTGCCACTGACATGTACTTACCTGCATTCAAATCAATGGAGGTTGCGTTTGCTACGGGCCCAGAACAGATCGCTTTGTCGCTAACGGTCTTTCTGGTCGGAATGGCGATAGGTCAGCTAATGTGGGGCCTTGCTTCTGACAAGTTTGGTCACCGTAATACGCTCGCATTGGGTTTGTTTGTGTTTACTATCGCCTCACTAGGATTGGCGTACAGTGATCAAGTATGGCAACTACTGACACTGCGCTTTGTTCAAGCGTTCGGTGTCTGTGCGCCGGCTGTGATCTGGCAGGCGATGGTGATCAAGCGCCACTCGAGCCGTAGCCAACAGATTTTCGCCACAATTATGCCATTGGTCGCGCTTTCTCCAGCACTGGCTCCGCAATTGGGTGTGCTGCTTGCAGAACAATTTGGCTGGAGTAGTATTTTCATCGCATTGACACTGATGGGTGGTGTGTTGGTTGCTGCAACAATGGCTCAGGACAATGAGCAACCACAGCCCAAGCAAACCAGCGTTTCAAGTGATATCAAAGCATTGCTGAGTTCAAAAATTTACCTTGGTAATGTGATGATGTTTGCCACAGCGTCAGCCGCTTTTTTTGCCTACCTTACCGGCATGCCGGAGATTATGGCTCAGCTTGGTTACGAGGCCAAAGAGATTGGATTAAGCTTTGTGCCACAGACGATAGCGTTCATGCTCGGTGGGTACTTGGGCAAACGAGCGGTAAGAAAATTTGGCGATGAAAAAGTATTGCGCCAATTGATCGGTCTTTTCAGTGTTGCTGCTTTATTGGTTTTTATCGCGTCGCAGTGGCAGTTGACTTCGATTTGGCCAATTCTTGCTCCTTTCTGTTTGATGGCGTTGGCGAATGGCGCGCTCTACCCGATAGTGGTCAATCGCGCTCTGGCTAGCGCACAGCAGAGTCCCGCCACTGCGGCTGGATTGCAAAACAGCTTGCAGGTAACGGTGAGTAGTGTCGCCAGTGCACTGGTCGCGGCGATGGCAAGCCAAGCACAGGGAGTAACGGGCGTAGCCATCATCCTCTGCATGTGTGGTCTATGGACGGGGTATATTGTTTCCAATCGTGAGCTATCACGTCACTTCACCACGCCAGACAATGCCCGGGTGGTGTGCGAAGACGAGAATTGATCCTTGCATACCGCTAGGCCCTAATTAAGCCGAATAATGACAAGCCCCATTCTGTTGAGTGGGGCTTTGTTATATGCGGAGCGTCCAGCGAGATTCCATTCGGCTCGACGACTATTTTTTGGGGCATCGCTGCTCGCTTAGTACAAAGTAGTGAAATGTTGAGAGATTTTTGTTTGATGCTTGCAAAAAAATTGTAACTTTGTATTATTTGCGCCTAGTAGTGCAAATGATAATAATTAGCACTAACAATATAAAATGATTCTTAAGCTCAACAAGGATGCTTTTCCATGAATGTAAAATCTCTTCTGGCCCAATCGGTCGCTGCTTCTTTATTGTTGGCGAGCGGCTCTGTTTTTGCAGCAAACGTGACTAAACAACAAGTGGTCGAGCACTACGCTGACGTCGCTCATGCAGTGTTTGCAGACTCACTGACAACGGCAAAAGCGCTAGACGCTTCGATTGAATCGTTTTTGGCTAACCCTACTGCGGCTAAGTTTGAGCAGGTAAAGCAGTCATGGCTTGCGTCTCGCGTTCCTTATCAGCAGTCTGAAGTGTTCCGATTTGGTAACGCCATTGTCGACGACTGGGAAGGGCAGCTCAACGCTTGGCCACTCGATGAAGGGCTAATTGATTATGTGGCAGCAGATTACCAGTATGAATTGGGTAATGAAGGGGCGAGTGCAAACATTATCGCCAACCAAGAGCTTAAGATCGGATCGTCGACGCTGGATGTGTCTAAGATTACGCCACAACTCATCGCTGATCTGAACGAGGTCGGTGGATCTGAGGCCAATGTTGCTTCAGGTTATCACGCGATTGAGTTTTTGCTGTGGGGCCAAGACCTAAATGGGACCAACGCTGGTGCTGGTGCACGTGCCTATACCGATTTTGTCGTCGGCGAAGCTTGTACCAATGGTCACTGTGACCGTCGTGGTGAATATCTCAGAGCCGCCGCAGACTTGTTAGTGCAAGATCTCGAATGGATGGAGAAACAGTGGTCTGCGGATCAACAAGGTAACTACCGTGAAGCACTACTCACTGATTCAGTAGATAATGGATTACGTAAGATGCTGTTTGGCATGGGCTCACTTTCGTTAGGTGAGCTGGCTGGTGAGCGCATGAAGGTGGCGCTAGAAGCCAACTCTACCGAGGATGAGCACGACTGCTTCTCGGATAATACACATAACTCTCACTACTACAATGAGCAAGGTATCTACAACGTCTACACCGGACTATACAAGCGTGAAGATGGCACACTGCTTTCTGGCCCAAGTCTGCACGACTTAGTGATGCAGGAAGATCCTAAAGCGGCGCGAGAGATCCAGAAGCAATTTGATCTGACACGCGCGCAAGTGGGCCAGTTAGTCACGTCGGCGGAACAGAACAACCAGTTCTTCGATCAACTTATCGCAGCAGGTAACACCCAAGGCAATGCACTGGTCAACGACACTATAATGTCTCTGGTTGCTCAAACTGCGCAAATCGAGCGCACCGCAAAAATCGTTGGCATTAATAGCCTCAACCCAGATACCGCAGATCACGAGTTTTAAGCGCAAGGTTACTATCGATTGAAGGGCTCATTTGAGCCCTTTTGCTGTTTTAATACGTGTTTGTTTTTGAGAATAATTCCCATTTAAATTATACGGTTTCTGCCGTTTAGTGAGTTATCGCATGCAGTCCTTTTCCAAATCTATACTGACTCTTTGTTTGGCGCTCAGCGCAAGTAGTGCCGTTTTGGCTTATGAAATCAAATCAGGTGGTGGCACCTCTGTGAGCAAAGAGGGGGCCAATGCTTACTCTTTGCCTGCGGCAAACTTGCCTATGTCAAAACGTCTCGACTTTAGTGTTGGCAACAGCTTTTTCCGTAATCCATGGGTTCAAGCTCCGGCATCTACCGACGCCCGTGATGGTCTTGGTCCCCTGTTTAACACCAACGGTTGTCAGAACTGTCACATCAAAGATGGGCGAGGTCACCCACCAGAAGAGGGGGACTTACATGCCGTTTCTATGTTGGTTCGGTTGAGCATCCCAGCCATGACTGCAGAGCAGAAAAAAGCCTATATCAAAGATGGAGTCATACCGGAGCCGACCTATGGTGGACAACTGCAAGATTTCGCGCTGCAAGACCAAACACCAGAAGGCAAGATCAACATCCGTTATACACCGGTCACGGTGACATTTAACGATGGTACCCAAGTAACGCTGCGAAAACCTGAAGTTCGGATTACCGACTTAGGCTACGGCCCAATGCATCCGCAAACCCAGTTGTCTGCTCGTGTTGCGCCGCCGATGATCGGTCTTGGTTTGCTTGAGAGCATCGCTGATGAAACGCTCATCGCTTGGGCTGACGAAAATGACGGCGATGGCGACGGGATCTCAGGAAAAGTGAATCGAGTGTGGGATGTGCGCACCAATGATTTTGCGCTAGGCCGATTTGGTTGGAAAGCAGGTCAACCCAATCTGATGCAGCAAAATGCTGCCGCGTTTAATGGTGATGTAGGGTTAACCAGCCAGTTGTTTCCTGACGAAAACTGCAGCGCGAAACAGTCAATTTGCCAAGACCTGCCAAATGGTGGTGAGCCGGAAGTGAGCGATAATATTTTGGCCTTTGTCGAATTCTATTCGCAGCACTTGGCAGTGCCAATGCGTCGAAATACCGAAGATCCACAAGTTCAACTTGGTCAGCGTTTGTTTGCTCAAGCTGGGTGCGACAGTTGTCACAAGCCCAAAGTCATCACTGCGAAGCGAGACGCATTGCCTGCGCTTTCCGAGCAGACGATTCACCCTTATACCGATTTGTTGCTGCATGATATGGGACCAGGTTTGGCGGATAATCGCCCTGAGTACTTGGCAAATGGTCAAGAATGGCGGACACCACCGCTGTGGGGAATTGGCTATACCCAAGAGGTCAATGGCCACACCCATTTTCTTCATGACGGTCGGGCTCGCAATTTGATGGAGGCGGTGCTTTGGCACGGTGGTGAGGCGCAAACTGCTCAGCAGACAGTGTTAACCTTCAATCAAAATGAGCGTGAAGCGTTAATCGCGTTTCTCAACTCTTTATAGGATATAAGATGAAACCACAACGTATCTTGATCAGCACACTCTTCGCTGCTGCCTTGTTAGGTTGTCAAACCTCAAGTAATCAAGCCTTGATGGCTGAGCAAACCAATCACGTTAGTCAAAACGTTTATCAACAACAGGTTGAGTTCGCGAACCAGCTCAATAATCAGGCACAGCAGCTCTCCCAAGTACTCGCTGATTATTGTTATCAGCGCACGGATATGGAAACCGTGAGACTGCAATGGCAGCAGACGATGCTGAGTTGGATGGCACTGCAAGGTCAAGAGCGAGGCCCACAAGCGGCGCTAGCACAAAGTTGGAATATGCAATTCTGGCCCGACAAGAAGAATACCACTGGGCGTAAAATGCAGCGCTTGATTGCCTCAGATGTGAACTGGACTCAAGCGGAGATCGCTCAGCAAAGCGTCACAGTTCAAGGACTGGGTTCGGTGGAATGGTTGCTTTACGATCCGGCTTCAGATCTTGGTACTTCGGCAAAAACGTGTCAGACCGCGATGGCCATCAGTGACAATATTCTGGCCAACAGTGCACAAATCCACCAAGCGTGGCTAGTGAACCCTTGGACCGAGCTGGATGCAAAGCAATGGCAGTCCGAGTATATCGCGCTGCTCTCAAACCAGCTGGAATACAGCATGAAAAAAATGAGTCGGCCGTTGGCGGACTTTGGCCACCCACGCCCTTATTTTGCCGAGTCATGGCGCTCAGGGACTTCGATGGACAATCTGTACGCCAATTTGGTGGCGATGCAGAAACTCTATTTCGCTCAAGGTGGTGGCTTAGATGCCATGTTGCGTGAAATGGGCAAGACGACACTGGCTGACCGCATTGCCAATCAATTTGCGATGACGATAGAGACTTGGCCGCGAGATGAAAGCCTGTTTGAGCTGTTGCAAACTAAACAGGGCTATCAAAACGCATACGCACAATTTAACAAACTAGAACAGCTTCGTTATCTCATTCATGAAGAGGTGGCGATTGAATTAGGCGTAGTTATAGGATTTAACGCAACAGATGGTGACTGATACTACGCGGCGCTCACTGCTTAAAGCAGCGCTATTAAGCGCTGCTTATCCGCTAGCAGGGTGTGTGACTACGTCGACTGACACGGCTAAGCCTGCTTTAATCGGCTGCTCTATTGCTGGTCGTGACCATTTTCACGCGGTGGTGGCGGACCAAAATGGCCATCCACTGAGAAAAGTGCCGCTACCTGAGCGAGGTCATGGTGTGGCAAGCAATCGAGCGCTAGGGCACGCTGTGGCCTTTGCTCGCCGCCCTGGTCGCTACTTTCAAGTGTTTGACTACCATAGTGGCGAGTCGATTAGGCTACGTATTGCCGCTCGCAATCGACACTATTATGGCCATGGTGTCTATTCTAACGACGGGCAGTGGCTCTATGCGACGGAGGGGGACAGCCGAACCAGTCGCGGCATCATTGGCGTCTACGATGTGTTGGCAGGCTACGACAAAGTCGCTGAATTCACCGGCTTTGGTATTGGTCCGCACGAAGTCATTGTGATGCCGGATGGGAGGTTAGTGATTGGCGTAGGCGGTGTTCACACGGATGGGCGAAAGCCGCTCAACTTAGAGACCATGACTCCGAGTTTGAGCTACTTAAATCGCAATGGCGAACTGATTGAGCAAGTGGGACTGGGCGATAAAAAACTTAGCATTCGTCATCTTGCGCATGATGGGGATGAAACGGTGCTATGCGGTCAGCAATATCGGGGGCAACCCGATGCGTACCCGTCGCTGCTTGCCATGCATACATCTGGAGCCGAGTTGGTACCATTACTGGGCGAACCTGAGCAATGGGCGCGTTTCAACCATTACATCGCAAGTATCGCAGCTACTGACCAGTGGATTTTGGCTACGTCACCTCGGGGTAACTGCTATGGTATTTGGTCTAAACAAACGCGAAAACTGGTAGAACTGGCTCCGCTACCCGATGCGTCTGGTGTGGTAGTGCAAGGTGATGGGTTTAAAGTGAGCTCTGGATCGGGTCAAGTTCTATCACAGCGCGCTCCACATCATAAGCAAGCTCAACAATCTGGGATACAGTGGGACAATCACTGGTCGGTAATTACTTAATATTAATGGATAAAATTTAGACTCTGCTTAAAGTCTTAGAAAAACGTCACGCCAGCGTCATTCATCTCTGCCATACTCTTAACTAGGATGTGGGGAGATGAATCGATGCAGAAATGGACTTGCTGGCTGCTAGCACTATGCTTAATGCCTACCGCTGCGTTTTCAGGGCAGTATTTCAATCAAATCGGCTGGTTGGATCAAGACAGTCAGCTTACATCACTGTTGCAGTATCCGGCGGTCGTTGAAGATATCTATCGCAACAATGACACTCAAATGATCTGGTTTGATTTGCAGCAGAGCAGTAAGCTCGAGTTTCAACTCGAAGTGATTCAGCACGCAGGCTTCAGCCCGCTTTTTTCCCGTCAGCTGAGCTATCTCCAGTTTTACCGCAAAAGTAACCGCTGGTACGAGTACGATATTCTAGCGACCGACACCTTACTGCTGTATCTCAGCTATGCAGAACAAGCGAAAATTCGTGGTCAAGAGTGGTTTTTTCAAACCAAATTGAACCAGTCCTTATCTTTGCCGCCGAACAGTGCACTGATCGCCACGCAACGCGCGATTGCTCAGCAGCAACTGGGCGAGCTGATTGAAGTCTATACGCCCGACAATCGAGATTATCAAAAACTGGTTGATACCTATTTACACCTGATTAAGTACCAAAAACTCGATGTCGCGCCCTACCGACAACAAGGTCTAAAACGGGTGGGAGATCCACTCAATGATAGAGATGTTTTACTGCAGCGACTTGCGATGGTGGACGTCAGTTTGCTTGACGTGCGTAAAGATGTGAGTTGGTACGACCAATCCTTGTTATCGGCGGTTAAGCAGTTTCAACAACTTCACGGACTTGAAGCTGATGGCATTATCGGCCCTGATACAGTTAGATGGCTCAACCTACCGATTGAAAAACGTTTAGCGACGTTAGCGATCAACGCGGAGCGAGTTCGCTATTGGCCCACTCAACGTGACACCATAATTGTGGTCAACGTACCGAGTTTTCAAATGAGATATTGGTCGTCGGGGCAAGAGGTGTTTCATTCTAAAGTCGTGGTCGGAAAAAAAGCCCGTCCCACTCCGGTAATGAATACCAAACTAGACTCGTTAATTCTCAATCCCACTTGGAATATTCCGTGGAAAATCATGGTAGAGGACATTATTCCCAAAGTTCAGCAAGATAAGCAGTATCTGGCTAAGCAAAATATAAAAATCATCCCTAAATGGGGCTCAAGCGAGGTCATCGATCCGAATGACATCGACTGGGATACATTGAGGCCCACCGCCTTTCCTTATCGCATGACCCAGTTATCAGGTAATGCTAACGCGCTTGGCTTGTATAAATTCAATACGCCCAATCGACGTGCTATCTATTTGCACGACACGCCGAGCAAGAGCTTATTTGCTCAGAATCAACGCGCCTTTAGCTCCGGTTGCATTCGGGTTGAACATGCAGATGTGTTTGCCAGCTTGCTGTTAGAGTCGCAAGGTTTACAAGTCGAGTCTTCACAACTGGAGCCACTTCCCAACCAATCTATTCCGCTCAAGAGCCGGATACCCGTTCATATCATTTATCAAACGGCATGGTTTGAAGAGGGGGCAGTTCATTACCGGGAAGATATTTACCGCTTTGACAGATCCAGTTACACAAAAGGCTAGATTGACAAAATCTTTACCTTTATTTGCGGTTGGCTATTTTTCTTGAATGTTCAATAAGTAAGCAGATATACCTGCGATTGATACCACTTTGAGCACGCTTTATGCATTTGCACTTCACTGGAGAGTTCGGTAGTGTCGCCTGCCGAATATGTAGCAACTCAATACAGTGAAGGTAAAAGATTGTGGCGTTATCCCGACGAGATTTCTTAAAACTATCCGCAAGTGGCATAGTCATAGCAAGTTGTACGCCGAGTATCGCATTGGCTTCTTACGCAGGACGACCGCGTTCACTTGCATTAACCAACTTGCATACCCAAGAAGCACTAGAAACCTGTTACTTTGATGGCGCGCAGTATGTGTCGCGCGAGTTACGTCGTCTTAACCATTTATGTCGCGATTTTAGACGTAACGAAGTCCATCCGATGGACAAACGGTTGTTTGATCAAATCAGCTTGATTCAAACCGAACTTGGAGTCGATGCAGAAGTGCAGATCATTTCTGGTTATCGTTCGCCTGCCACCAATGAAGCACTGCGTGGCCGCTCAAGTGGCGTTGCCAAAAAGAGCTATCACATGCTGGGTCAGGCGATAGATTTTCGCCTAGATGGTGTTGACCTTAAACGTGTGAGAGATGTGGCTCGCGAACTCAAGTTTGGTGGGGTGGGCTATTATCCGCGCAGTAACTTTATTCATATTGATACTGGCCCAGTTCGCTATTGGGCGTAGTTGATGGCGTCGTCGAGTTGTCAAATGGGCCGTCAAATGTCATAGTTCTGCCAGTTTAGAAATATCTCAAGGTTTCCCTATGTCGTTAAAATACCAAGTCGTCCCTGTGACGTCATTTTCTCAAAACTGCTCGATCGTCTGGTGTGATGAGACGATGGAAGGCGTTGTAGTAGACCCTGGCGGTGATGTAAAGCAGTTGGCGACCCTTATCCAAGAGTTAGGGGTGAAAGTGGTGAAATTGGTGCTCACGCATGGCCATCTTGACCATGTTGGCGGCACAGAGCCATTGGCACAAGCGTTGGGTGGTGTGGAAATCGTTGGCCCACACAAAGCAGACAACTTTTGGCTGCAGGGTTTAGAGGGGCAGAGTCAGATGTTTGGCTTCCCTTTAACCCAAGCCTTTGAGCCAAACCAGTGGTTAGACGAGGGTGACCAAGTTCATTTTGGTCAGCAGGTGCTTAATGTCATCCATACTCCTGGTCATACCCCTGGTCACGTGGTTCTGTTTAGCCAAGAAGCGAAGTTAGCTTTCGTTGGCGATGTGCTATTCAATGGTTCTGTCGGTCGAACGGATTTCCCTAAAGGGGACTTCGACACACTGATCTCCTCGATTAAGACCAAGCTTTGGCCGCTGGGGAATGACGTGCGTTTTGTACCGGGGCATGGTCCAGAATCAACCTTTGGTCGAGAGCGCGCCAGCAACCCGTTTGTAGCCGATGAAATGCCGCTCTACTAAAATATCAGTCATTAACAGGGCCGCATTTCGCGGCCCTGTTAGTTTTTCAGCATATCGTCGAGCTCTGGTTCTGCAGCGGCCAAATATCGCCGTGCCAAACCAACGAACTCTTCCGGCTCACGGTCTAAATCCTGCGCAGCAATAAAAATATCGTAATCAAAGTAGCGTCGTTGATAACGCATGCGATTGGCCAGCATCGCTTGCAGCCCTTTAAACTCTTCGCCCTCTGCATTGGTGTACA
Organism: Vibrio sinaloensis; assembly: GCF_023195835.1. Classification (NCBI taxonomy): domain Bacteria; kingdom Pseudomonadati; phylum Pseudomonadota; class Gammaproteobacteria; order Vibrionales; family Vibrionaceae; genus Vibrio; species Vibrio sinaloensis. Next base: position 1,236,692 of record NZ_CP096199.1, read on the forward strand.
CTGACGAGTCAAGCACCATATCTTCGAACTGTTCACCTTGTTTATTTTGGCGAGCGCCTAAATAGAGTAGGGCTCGCTGGCCGAGCAGAATCTCGGTCGCTATACGTGGGCATATGCTATTCAAATAGGGCGAGTAGTGCTTGAGCTTAATGCCTATCCACGGCAATGGTTGATGCCAGCCGTCTTGGTTGTAAGTACAGATACCAATCTTTTGAATGTTGTTCCATTTGACCACCCAGCCGCCTTTAAACAAATGTTGCTGAAAGTGCGTCGCGGTCAGGGTAAATTTCACGGTGCTTTTTAAAATCAACAGGTAGCCAAACCCGAGTAGGCAGACAATGGCGACGATCGTGAGCAGTGCTTGTTGCCAACCCGGAGCATATAACATCAGGAACAGGCTGCCGATGGCAAGAATACCCGACATCCATCGCACGGTAATGGACGAAAAAACAAAAGGTTGATTGGTTAGGTGTACGGTTTGCATAGGTCTCGGCTCAATAGGGTTAAACCTCTGTTTATATAATCAGTAGTCGAATAATCGATCACATTCAATGCTGATTAAATTGTAGCCTGATGCCAGCATATCGAGCATTTTTGTGGCATAAAGCCGCAGATGCCCTGTAAATTCAGCGAGAAATTTGCTATAAATCGCGCTTCAAATTTTCACCACTGCTACGTATGCAGTGAAATGGAGAAATACTCGATGAGACTTGCTCATAAGCGTAAAGTGCAGCTTAAGCTGCAAAAGCGCATTAAAGCGACAGTTGCAAACGTAGAGGCAACACAGAAAGCGAAGCCTGCAGTTGAGAAAAAAGTGGCGGCGAAGCCAGCCGCTGAAAAAGTAGTAGCAGCGGTAAAAACAACCAACATTGCTTTGACTCCAAAGCAGCAACAAGTACTCGATATCGTGGCTAAACAAGCAGACGGTATCAATCCGAAAGGTATCGGCCTAGAAGCGGGCCAAGACGAAGCGAAAGCGGCCTCTTGGGCGACGGGTGCTCTTAAAAAACTGCTTGAAGAAAACTTGGTAGTGAAAGAGCAACTGGCTGGTAACAAAGTGATCTACAAAGCCGTTTAAGCGTCGCTTTTTGGCCTGCTATCGCGGCAAATAGCTTTAGAAAGCCCTGACTTGGTCAGGGCTTTTTCAATTTTACAATCAGTTATTAATATCTTTGTCACATTTACTTCAAAAGACCTCGGATCCTCTCTCGCGTTTGTCACTACGTATTTTTTCAAAAGCGAATAAAGTATCTTGGTTTGTTATCTTGATGTTTTATATATAGATGATTTTTAGGGCGGGCTTATATTCTACGTACTTATACGTACGCCTTTGGTCTAACTTTTCGATTCCTTGTTAAATTTTATCCGTGTTCACGCTGATTTCATCTTTATCAATGATGGATCATTCTTTAATCGCTAAAGAACATATCTGAAAAGGTATGACCCGTTAACAAAGGACGTGAACATGAGTGTTATTAAAAAATCGCTAAAACGAGTTTTTAAAGGAACCGCTATGGCAGCTGCTCTGGCTGTAATGGCAACCTCTGCTTCTGCAGCGGAAAAAGTTTATCGCTTAAAGCTGGCTGAAACGTGGGGTCCAAATTTCCCTATTTTTGGTGATGCGACTAAAAATATGGCGAAGATGGCGGAAGAGATGTCGAATGGTCGACTTCAAATTCGTATCGACTCGGCAAACAAGCACAAAGCGCCACTAGGTGTTTTTGATATGGTTAAATCTGGCCAGTACGATATGGGCCACTCGGCTTCTTACTACTGGAAGGGTAAAGTGCCAAACACTTTGTACTTCACCTCAATGCCATTTGGTATGCTGCCTACCGAGCAATACGCTTGGTTCTACTACGGCGGTGGCATGGAGTTGATGGAAAAAGTCTATGCACCACATAACCTACTCTCATTCCCTGGCGGTAACACTGATACCCAGATGGGTGGTTGGTTCCAGAAAGAGATCAACTCAGTTGAAGACCTTCAAGGTTTGAAAATGCGTATCCCTGGTTTTGCGGGTGAAATCCTTGCAGAGCTTGGCGCTAAACCAACCAACATCGCCCCAGGTGAGCTTTACACCTCGCTTGAACGTCGCACGATTGATGCGCTAGAGTGGGTTGGTCCATCGCTAGACTTGCGTATGGGTTTCCACAAAATCGCCCCTTACTACTACACCGGTTGGCATGAGCCTGCAACCGAGCTTCAGTTCCTAGTTAACAAGCGTGTTTGGGAGCGTCTACCTGCCGATCTGCAAGCGATTCTGCGCGTTGCAATGAAGACAGCAGCGTACGATATGTACACTCAATCTAAGCACGAAAGTGGTAAGAACTGGGCTTCGATCAAGTCAGAATACCCGAACGTAATGGTTAAAGACTTCCCTGAAGAAGTCATGACTGCACTTCGTGAAGCCAACGACCGCTTGCTGAAAGAGCACGCCGAGAAAGACGCTGTGGCAAAAGAGATCCAAGAGTCTCAAGCGAACTACCTAAGTCAGGTTCGCCCATGGTCAGACATTTCGCACCGCGCGTACTTAAACAGCCAAGCACAACAATAATAGAAATTACTGGGTGACACAGTCACCCAGTTCAAGCCCAAGAAATTTTTCATACTAAAGCGCCGTGTTGAGCGGCGCTAATTCAAAATTCCATGGAGTAGGGAATGAGAAGCCTAATATATATCGAGCGAGCGTTTAATCGCCTCGGTGACTTCCTCGGATGGTTATCGAGCATCTTGTTTATCTTGCTGCTTGCCAATGTCGTTTATGACGTGGTCATGCGCTATGCGTTCAATGATGTGTCTATAGCATTCCAAGAAATGGAATGGCACCTGTTTTCTGCGGTGTTCCTTCTCGGAATTCCTTACGCGATTAAGTCTGGCGGCCATGTTCGTGTTGACCTGTTTTACGAACGACTCTCTAACAAGGCTCAAGCGATCATCGACCTTCTTGGTACCCTGTTTTTCCTGTTTCCTTTCTGTTTGCTTGTCGCTTACTACGGCATCGACTTTGCGCGTGAGAGTTACGAGCTAGGAGAAACGTCAGGCGATCCGGGTGGTCTTCCTTACCGCTGGATCATCAAAGCCATGATCCCGCTATCGTTTTTCTTTATGGCAGTCAGTGGTGTCGGTTTGCTGCTCCACTCAATCAATAAAATTATCAACCCTCATCTCATACACGCTCACGGGCAAAAATAAGGAGACAAAAAATGGTCGGTATTGTAATGTTTTTTGTAGCCTTGTTTGCGCTACTACTTGGCTTCCCTGTGGCGTTTACCTTCGGCGGGATTGCGCTCATCTTTGGTGTTTGGGCTGAAGGCATGGATATGTTTGCTTTCATGCCATACCGCATCCAATCAATCATGGAAAACACCGTGTTGATGGCGGTGCCGCTGTTTGTGTTTATGGGGCTGGTACTGCAAAAGACTCGACTTGCAGAGCAGCTGCTAGAATCTATGGGTAAATTGTTTGGTGGTGTTCGCGGCGGGATTGCCATTTCAACGGTACTGGTTGGTGCACTGCTTGCTGCTTCAACCGGGGTTGTTGGTGCATCTGTGGTCGCTATGGGGTTAATCTCACTGCCTGTGATGCTCAAATATAACTACGACAAAGGACTGGCCTGCGGCACCATTTGTGCGTCGGGTACTTTGGGCCAAATTATTCCTCCCTCGATTGTACTTATCCTGCTTGGTGACGTGTTAGGCGTGCCAGTGGGCGACTTGTTCCAAGCCGCGCTGTGGCCTGGCTTAGTATTGGTTGGCGCGTATGTGGTGTACATCCTCATCTACGCCAAGATGAATCCAGAAGCGGCGCAGGCCATTCCGGCGGATGAGAACCTCAATCGCAGGCAAGAAGTTTTCGTGGCTCTTAAAGCGGTTATTCCGCCGTTGGCATTGATTGTGGTGGTACTCGGTTCGATTTTTGCCGGTGTTGCGACTCCAACTGAATCTGCAGCGCTTGGCGGTGCGGGTGCCATTGTTCTCGCATTCCTCTATCGCCAGTTTAGCTTCAAGATGGTGTACGAAGCGGCCAAAGAGACCGTTAAAGTAACCGCGATGGTGTTTGCTATCCTGCTGGGTGCGACGGCATTCTCTATGGCATTTACCTACACCGGAGGTGACTACTTAGTTGAAGAGTGGATGCTGCAAATTCCGGGCGAGAAGTGGGGCTTCTTGATCATCACCATGTTGGTTATCTTGGTACTGGGCTTTTTCATCGACTTCGTTGAAATTTGTTTCATCATAGTGCCAATTCTTGCGCCTGTGGCTGAGTTGCTAGGCATCAACATGACATGGTTTGCTATCTTGGTGGCGATGAACTTGCAAACATCTTTCTTAACACCGCCATTTGGCTTTAGCCTATTCTATCTTAAAGGGGTCGCGCCGAATGGGGTGACAACGAGAGATATCTATCGAGGTGTGATGCCGTTTATCGCGATTCAGGTCTTAGTGCTCGCTTCCCTGCTGGCATTCCCTGGATTCTACGGAATGTGATCGCCGAGTTACGATTTAGCAACAACTCCTGCTAAAGTGTGGCTGCTTACCTTAGAGGTAGGCAGCCTTTGTTTTTATTGGGGAAAGGAATGCCTCTACAAGCAAAACTGATACTACTGAGTTTGTTACCACTTGTGTTGGTAACCGCCCTAACCAGTTGGATTTCTATCCATCAAGCCAAAACCTTGGGTGAAAAGGAAATTCAAATATTTGAAGATGGGTTGATCCGCTCCAAAGAGACCGCGCTGAAAGACCACGTCGACCTTGCCTTTGACGCGATTGACCATATTTATAACGACATCAGCTTAGCTGAGCACGAAGCCAAACAACAAGTGAAAGAGGTGTTGAACAAGCTTCGCTATGGCAAAGATAAAGATGGTTATTTCTTTGCCTACGATGAGTTTGGCGTGAATTTAGTCCATCCGATACAGCCGGAGCTGGTGGGGCAAAACCTACTCCATATCCAAGATGAAAACGGCGATCATCTGATTGAGGCGCTGCTTCACCAAGCCCAAAGTGGTGGGGGCTTTCATCGCTATTTATGGCAAAAACCTTCGACAGGTGAGAACGTGCCTAAGCTAAGCTACGCAGCCTGGCTTGATAAGTGGAACTGGATGGTTGGAACGGGGCTCTATATTGAAGACATCACCAACGAAGTGGCGAACCTAAAATCGGAAGTCAACCGCAACATTGAGACGACGTTCTTCTCGGTGATCGTTATCATGAGTGTGACCGTAGGGGTAATAGTGGTTATTACACTGGCCGTGAATCTGCACGAACACCGCCTTGCAGACAAGAGCTTAAAAGAGTTAGCGCACAAAACCGTCATGTTTCAGGAGGATGAGAAAAAACATCTGGCCAGAGAGCTCCATGATGGAATCAACCAGCTGTTGGTGTCGAGCAAGTGTCATCTCGAGTTATTGGCGAACAAAATTGAGGATGCGCCGCTTAAGCAGCATCTTGCCCAGTCGCAACAGTCGTTGATGACGGCCATTAATGAAGTGAGGCATATTTCACACAATTTACGCCCTAGTGCTCTGGATGATATTGGACTGGAAGCGGCATTAAACAGTTTACTGCTAGACTTTAAAGCACACTCAGGCATCGATGTGGAAGCGACGCTAAAGACTCAGCCTTCACCAAAGTTACAATCTGAAGTTGCGACAACCCTATATCGCGTCGCCCAAGAGTCTTTAACCAACATAGAGAAGCATTCTCACGCAGGTAAGGTGAGTATGATTCTGCAGCAGATGGGCAGCATGCTGCAATTGATCATTCGTGATGATGGCGTTGGCTTCGAGGTCAATGCGACGATGAGAAAGAGCGGTATTGGTCTGCGTAACATGCGTGAGCGAGTAGAATTTATCGGTGGTGAACTTGATATTGAGAGCGAGCCTGGATTGGGCACTGAAATCACTGTATTGCTAGAGTTGGACGGATTAGTTTATGGATAAACCGATTAAAGTCGTGATCGTTGATGATCATCAAGTGGTATTAGACGGTTTTAAAGCACGTCTTCAAACTGAGCCCGAAATTGATGTCGTAGGTTGCGCAAGCAACGGCGTCGAAGCCATTGATGTGGTTAAAGCACTTCAGCCCGATGTGGTGCTGATGGACGTCAGTATGCCTTTGATGAACGGCATTGATGCCACGCAAGTCATCAAAGACTCGATGCCTGATGTTAAAGTGCTGATGTTGACTATGCATGACAATCGCGAGTACATCATGAAAGTGATGCAGGTCGGCGCTGTGGGTTACATGCTCAAAGAAATCTGTGCCCAACGTATGGTGCAGGCGATTAAAACCGTCTACCAAGGTTCCACCTATTTTTGTGAATCAGTGACTCAAACTCTGTTTTCTCAAGAGGTGATACCGGCAGCGCAGAAGCCTAATCCATTAAGTCGGCGTGAAGAGGCGATTTTAAAGTTGGTCGCAGAGGGCAACAGCAGTAAAAAAATTGCGTCGCTACTTAACATCAGTTATCGCACGGTCGAGACCCATCGTCAAAATATCAAACACAAGCTGGATCTTCATAGTACTGCCGAGTTGGCTAAGTATGCAGTAGAGCAAGGGATTGTGGCTTAAATCTTTGATTATTTTGTCGTGACGACAACAAATCAGAATTGCTCCTTCTGGCGGTTAGTGTGTATAAGCGTGTCCCAACTCGCTTATACGGACTCAACAGCAGATGAACCCACTTATCGATGCGCTTTTTACCCATGGTTACTATGTTTGGGACGACTTTCTCACAGCCGATGAAGTCGGGCAACTGCGTGATTGTATCCCTGAAGAGTGGAAAAAGGCACGCATTGGTCGCAACGACGATGTTATGCGTGCAGCATCAATTCGCAGTGATAAGATTCAGTGGTTGAGCCCTAGCATGGGGGAGCCTGTTAGCGCCTATCTGGACAAGATGGAACAAATCCGTCTCGCAGCTAATCGACACTTCTTCCTTGGTCTGTTTGAATATGAAGCCCACTTTGCGAAATACGAGCAAGGGGACTTTTACCAAAAGCATCTCGATAGTTTTAAAGGCAATGAAAACCGCCGTCTGACCACGGTGCTCTATATGAATGATGAATGGCAGTCAGAGGATGCTGGAGAGTTGGTTATCTATGACCTTCAAGATAGAAAACTCGCCACAATAGAACCGAAAGCGGGCCGGTTGCTGGTGTTCTTCTCAGAGCAGTTTCCGCATGAAGTATTGCCAACCAATAAAGAGCGTTACAGTATCGCCGGTTGGTTCCGCGTTAACGGTGTAAGCGGAAACCAACTCGACATCGCGAACTAAATGCAGAAGTGACAGTTCTCTTGGTTAGGACCGTATAAGCCTTGGCGACTCGCTAGGTGCTTTTTCCCTTCTTCTTGACCCATGTTATAGCCTTGCTCAAGCAAGGCTTTATCCATGGTTAAGCGCTTAACCGCATAGCTTTCTGGTGGCGCAATCACACGTACGATCGCATCTTTAGGCGGTTGGCGGATGAACTCAAGCGATTGATTGTAGCGTTTAGCACGTTCGGCCATGGCTTGGCCGATCATTGGATATCTTTTTAACAGTCCCTTAAACAGCAGCGCACTTCTGCGTTCTGGCATTTGGTAACTCAATGGATGAGACAAGACAACCGTGATCTCTTTTGCGCCTCGTTGGTAAGCTTCAATCACCGGAATCGAGTCGGCGACGCCCCCATCTGTGTAGCATTGTCCTGAGAAACAGGGTGTTTCCTTGTAAACGATAGGTAGTGCGCAGGTGGCTTCTAGCACTTGCTCAAGGTTGGTCGGCGTTAGCGCGTAATAGTCCGCCTTTCCTGTCGCTACATTGGTGGTGGTCGCAAATAGTGGAGTGTTGCTAAACAGTGCCTTCTTGTCGAGTGGGTATGTTTGCTCAGAGTGATGCACCAACCATTTCACATCGACAAGATTACCTCCTTTGAGAAAGCGTTTTGGACTGTAAAACTGTGCATCGGTTGCTAGGCGTGTGATGACCTGATAACTGCGGCGAGGTTGTTTGGCAAGAAAGCTAACCAAGTTTGATGCACCAGCAGATACGCCAATGGCAAGATCATAAGGGTTATAGTCATTGGCTAAAAAAAAATCCAAGACACCTGCCGCAAAGATCCCTCGCATTGCACCCCCTTCAACAACAATCGCTTTCATTCTAACTCCTAGCATTAACAATCAGAGTTTATAGTCTATTGATGGGCAAAGGACTTTGAAAATGGATGATATATATCACTGTGATAGAGCATTTCTATTGATAGAAAACACTAATCTGATTAATAGACATGCTCATAGTTTGTTCATATCAAGCATGGCATACCATTGATAAACAGTAAGTTAAAAAATAATCTGTATTTATATACAGTGCTTATTGCATATATCATTTACTCTACTATACTGTTTATAAATACAGGTAAAAGGAGGTGTGTATGTTGTTAGAAACCATCGAACGTGTAAACCGCCTACGCCAACAAGCGCTCAATGATCCTAAGTTTCTTAACTCTGCAAAAGAGCACGAGAAGGCGTTGCAGTCGCAAACTCATTATTACTCTCAGTCGAGAGCGAAACCGCAAACACGTAAAGAGCGACGTTTGGCAGACATTTATCAACAAACGGAGTTTGGCCAGCCAAGTGATGGCAGCACGCATTAGGGTAAACGGTGATAGAATTTTGGCAGTTGAGCTACAGGTAGGAGATGAACTATCTGTAGCTCTTGCCTACTAAAGTCCGGGTACTTCTATATTGGTTGAAGTCGCTATTTGGTAGTAGAGGTCCAAGTGTTCATTAAGGTGCTGGAATACTTCGTTATCCAGGAGCTGATCGTCAACCATCGGTTTAATGATTTCGACTATTTCTTGTGTTGTTAATCGCTTGCGGTAAGGCCTATCTTGTGACAAAGCTTGGAATATATCTGCGACAGCGATAATTCGAGAAGGTAAATCTAACTCTTGCGCGGTTTTATTGTAGGGATACCCACTTCCATTTAGTCTCTCGTGGTGATTGGCAGCCCACTCGCCAATCTTTGAACATGGGAATACCATCTGCAAGGCAATTTCAGTATCAATTGTGTGGCGTTTGATATGGATGTATTCTTCGGTCGTCAATTTGCCCGGCTTGTGGAGTATGTCATCAGGCGTTCGTAGCTTGCCGATGTCATGAACAAGCCCAGAAACATAGAGCATACGTGCGGTATGCTTGGGTAAGTTAAGCCCTTGAGCTAAATAAAAACAGAGCTCTGCAACTTTTAGAGAATGAAGGTAAGTGAACGGACTTTTAGCATCGACGATCCCCGCGATAAAGCGGCCCAATTGAATCAGGTCGTGCATCGATAAGTCTCTTTGCAGCCATTCCAAGTGAGTAAAGTGCAGAGGTATCGACTCGATATGTTCAGGCTCCATCGCAAACCAAAAGCCGTCTTTTTCAACGAGCTCATTGAGTATTTTTACGTATGCTGGACGAAACAGTGTGCCGCTGTGTTTGAGCAACTCACTTGAAATAGGGTGCTTACTTAAGGTAACGAGGTCTGGATTTTCTTCACATGAATACTGCGCACGAAGGAAATCTAGTCTATCTGAGATAAAAACTAGCGCGGCGATATCTTTTTCATAGGGAGGCAGTTCGAGAGTTTCTAGCTGTTCCCAATGTGTGTGGTGATGAAGAATAATAGGTGCGAACTTGGCCAGCAAACTGCAATTGCTCAGAGCTTGAAAACCAACAGAGCAGTGAGTTTGTACATTAGATGGTGTGATTTCACTGATTAGATTTTTGTGTTCATTCGTTTGTGAAACACCACAGTCATGAATTAGCCCTGCCAAGAATGTAAACTCTTGCTTTTTTATTGGCCAATTTAACCTCTTAGCACATTCATACGCGATATATGCGACCCGATGATTGTGGTTGATGTCATCAATCCCGACGTAATCCAGAGCGCGCGCCACCCAAATCAACGCGTGCTTGAGATCCACAGAAAATGAATCAGCAATTTTTGATTTTATTTGTTCCACTGACGTCCTGCCTTGAACTGATAGCTATATAATTTTTCTATCTTTTCAAAGACTAGTTGACCATGGTGCAAATACCAGTGACGTTGCTCAAACTTACAGTATTAAATTTGGTAATTTGTAAGCAGCATGTTGAAAGGTAGCGCCACGGCGATCACTGGATCACACTGAGGCGCTAACCAGTCAGTAGATTTCTAATTCTCTAACGAAAAGACCGCCCCCTAAGTGGTAGCCTGGTCTGTTTGAGCGCATTTTTGACTCTAGGTTTGACGGTTTGAGTGTTGACGATGGGTTTAAACATTGCCGGGTCAAACGCGTCCTCTTCCATCAATTCCTTGCACAAAGAATCAATCAGCGATTTCTCGACGTCCCACATAGTAAACAGGTGAACGTAGTTAAAGATTTGCTTTTCATCATCCTGATCGCACTCTTTTGGTGCTGAAATTGTCTCCTTTGCCAAAGAGTAGCGGAAAATAATATCTTCATTTGGCTGCAAGAAGATCAGTGACAGCGAAAGCGGTGTGCGTTGCAGTCGCAAATCTAACCCCTTAGCTCGCCAATGCTCAGCAACGATGCCCAACTGCTCTTGAGCATACTGCGCGACCTCTTGGCCTTTCATGGCCATTTCTATCTGATCGCTATAGCTATTTCGGGTGAAGTATTCCCAAAGCACCAAGGGAGAAAGCCCGTTTCTTGAGCCAGCAAAAGTTGTGTCGGGTGAGCCAATATACTCAGGGTTGTCAGGAGGAGAGACCATAAATTTCTGTTTGGTCATATAAACACCGGTTGGCCAAGGTGCTCCCGGCCACTTGTGTCCGCTGGTTACGATCGAGTGTACCATTGGGTTTCTAAAATCGAATTCTGGTCCGGTATAGCCTCCATTTTCTGCAAAAAATGGCTGATATTCTGGACACTCCTTGGCCATTTTTATGAAGGGTAGGTAGCTCGCGCCAAGTGCACCATCAATGTGCAGCCAAAAGCCGGTACGTGTCTCATAGCCGCTGTTTGGATCGTCTGGGTCTACAAGGACCTCTCTTTTCCATAACCCATTGCGCTTTAGAATAGGCTCGAGGCGCTGCGTTATGGTATCCACGTCATCATAAGCGCCTTTAAAGGTCGTTCCACAGTTGAGCACTAACAGGATGGGATGACCTTCTTTGGCAAAAAACTCAACGTATTTAGTTAGATGCTCTACATCTATGGCACCACTACTGACGTAGAGACCGTCCGATGGCGGTGTAGAAGCTACTTCACTCGGCCATGGTTGGCCGGGCTCTACTGGGTTTTGGTTCGGATAGAGTCGGTTCCCCAGATCGCCAAAGGTATCAATTTTTTCGACGGCCATCGCTTTGACAATTGAATAATGAGTATCTTCAGAGTAAAAAGCGACGGGTGTATATGCATTAGGATTGCGTTCAGGAGGGCAAGGGTGATGAGCGTAAACTTGGCAGTTACTGATCTGTTCGCCATCCTTAGTTACGCTGCGAACCTCCTCTTCGAGAAGCATTACCCCACTTAGATAGTCTCGAGCATTGAGCATCGCATAGAGGTTTCCCTCGGTACTTCCCATTGTTAAAACGTAGCCCCAATAGCTCTCAGGATCGCCTTCCTGGAACTGGCCGTTTTCATCGATGTATGGGCCTTGCGAGGGCCATTTGGCGTTCCAAAGCGAGGCATAATAATCCAAAACCGAGCGCTCGATACATTTGGAGTTGATGGTGTAATTACCATTAACAAAAGGGTCGCCGACATTGTTCAAACTGACGTCAAGAAAGCGAGATAATTGCTTCTCGTACTCAATATTCTCTTCTGTTTGGTAACCCAAAAACCGGGATTTCTGCGCATCTACATAGGAGAGCAACTGCTGATAAACGCTCTCTTGCTCTGTGTTGTTTTGACCAATTGGTGGAATTTCGACGTCGAAACCGTTGACGGCTTGTTCGGTGTAGTGGAAGTCGTAGTTGCGCTCTGCATATATCTCAATGGGATTGGCGCTGGGTGCTGAGATGTGAGTCACGGCAAACTCGGGGACTTGGTTCTCCCAGGGAATTCGACTCGGTCCAAAGGGTATTTTGTTGTTACTCATTTTTTGCTCCAGGGTTTTTATCTCTAGTATCAGGAACAAGCGGCGAGAGAGTTTTTCGCCACCTAGCCAACGCGAAATAGACGCGTACAGCAGACTATAGACACCCTAAACGAGGCAGCGATGCAGATTTGGCTGAAATATAAACCAAGTCGCATATATACAACTTTAGATTGAGCGATTGGTAAATAAGCATGTGTTTTGTGGAATTGTCATCAAAAAATGTTGATTAAACGGCAAATAGCAACTAAATCTTCTTTAGTTAACTCAGTTGCATATCGCTCTGAGTCTCTTGGCTGGGTGACTGCTTGGTTGGCAATGATGAAATCAGTTCAAATAACAACGATAACAACCAAACATCATTCTAATTTGACGTTTAGGCTCGCTTACGTGTGAGGTATAGGATGACTTTAGGCTTTAAATCGAGGATATATATTGGCGTTGGTACGCTCGTCGCTGTGTCACTGATTGTGTTGGGAACCCTGAACATCTTGGCTATGAGAGATAAGATGGTGCAAGGTTTGGTTTCAAAAACAGCCGACAAACTCAGTTTCCACGTAGCGGAACTTGAGCAGATGATGACCTTTAAAATGGATGCAATTGAAAAAGGCGCCGAGAGTTTCAACCTGTCACTGAGCGACAGTGATAATCAGAGGATGGTCTCACTACTGGCCGACAGTGCCTCAATATCTAATGTCATCATGACCTATGAAGATGGCCGGAGCTATATGTCTTTGGACGGGACTAAGTACGATTTTCGTACTCGCGGCTGGTATCAAGAGGCAAAGAACGCGACTTCAGTAACGTTGACCGGTGTCTATCAGGACCAAGTCACCCAAAAGCAGGTGGTAAGTGTGACCATGCCGGTACGACAAAACGGCGAGTTCATTGGCGTGTTATTGGGTGATATTCAATTGGGCGACGTGATTACCTCGGTCAGTAATATGCGTTTTGCTGGTGGCGCTGCGACGTTGACCGATAACAATGCCGTTTTTTTCGCTAGCGACGATCCTAACGATATCGGCAAAACGCCTTCACAAATTAGTTCAAACTTCGCTGAGATGGAGCGACTGTTTTTTGCAGAGCAATCAGGCCACCTCACATTTCCATACTTGGGTATTCAATTTGATGGTTACTTTGAAAGAGTCAATCTGACCCCCGATATGTATTGGACTTTGATGGTGTTCGTCGATCAAGCATCGGCTCTAACCGATGTCTACTCTGCTATGTATGAGTCTGTTGCGACGGGAGGCATCTTGCTCTTAGTTAGCTGCGCAGCAATTTTTGCGATATTGCACTATGCGTACCGACCTCTTCTGAGATTGAAGTCTGCGGTACTTGACCTGTCTCAGGGCAATGGTGATCTCACTCAACGTTTACAGGTTGAAGGACAAGATGATCTCGCTGAGATAAGTAGCGGGTTCAACCAATTTGTCTCCAATCTTCAACAGATGATGTTACAGATCTCGCAAGCTAGCCAAAACATTTCAGTCAGCGTCAAGCAGCTTGGTGCTAACGCTCGCGAGAACGAAAATATGTTGATGACACACTCTAGCGAGACAGAGCAGGTGGTAACCGCTATTACTGAGATGAGTGAGAGCGCACGAACCGTCGCTGAGAACGTCAATCAATCCAATCGAATTACCGACGCTGCGAGCAAAGAAGCTGAGTCTTCTTTGGCGATTGTGAACAATGCAGTGAGTACGGTCAGCGCGCTGGTCACCGAAGTTGAAGATATGTCGAATAGTATTTTGCGCATGAATCAAGACGCGAACAAAATTAGCAATGTGCTTAATGTCATTGGTGAGATTTCAGAGCAAACCAATCTACTCGCCCTCAATGCGGCGATAGAGGCAGCGCGCGCTGGTGAGCAAGGGCGTGGTTTTGCGGTTGTTGCTGACGAAGTGCGTGCTTTGGCTGGACGTACGCAAAATAGTACGATGGAAATATCCGATATGCTCAGCCAGTTGCTTGGCGGAACCGAGGGTGTAGTTAAAGCGATGGACTCAACGAAGAGGCAGTGCCAAGAAACCGCAGAAAAAACCGCTGAAGTGTCGGAGAGCCTGACATTGATGAGTGGTTCGGTTAAAGAAATCGATGACGTTAGTACCCAAATCGCGGCCGCCACGGAGGAGCAAAGCACCGTCGCAGAAGAACTAAGCCGCAATATGCTGTCGATTAGAGATATCGTCGAATCACTTGTGACTAGTGGTCAGCAAACTGTTCAGGCAACGGAGCTGCTGAGTGAAACTAATGACGACCTTAAACGCCAAGTGGCGAACTTCAAACTGAGTTAACGAAACACAGTAATGATCAGGGCCGGCTCAGCAAAAACAATCGCTAAGTCGGCCCTTAATTGTTTTCGATAGCTTCATCTGTAAGCTTAGGGCAAGCTTCGACTTTGATTGCCTTTACTAAAGCTGCTTGTTCAGCCAGGTGATGATGGCTTGGTTGGTTTGTTTGGGGCACTCCTGCTGCAGCCAATGGCCACCTTTGATGCTGGTCACCTCCACATTGGGGACATATTGCTTCAGAGTGGGGGATTGAGGAATGACATCTAACTCACCATAAATCATCAACGCAGGTTGGCGCACTATTGGGTCAATATCGGCAAGTAAATGCCAATTTCTGTCGAGGTTACGATACCAATTAATGCTTGCTGTGAAGCCAGACGCTTCAAAAGCGCGAGTAAATACTGACAGCTCCTGCTCTGACATTAAGGGTTGCCCCTGTGGGTTTTCAGCCAAAGCGAGATTGATCATCTCCATCCCATCTCCTGGAGCGACTGGTGGCAAATTCGTGCGATACAAATTATGCAAAAAACGCTGTGTGTTCGCTTCTAATACGCTATCTGCTACGCCAGGTTGTCGATTAAAGTGAACGAAGTAGTAGTCTTTGCCAAGCACCATTTCCATCCATTCAATCCATGGTGTGTCTCCGCGCTCCTGATAGGGCAAATTGAGATTGACGATGTGACTCACTCTTTGGGGATGGATTAAAGCCAACCACCATATCAACATCGCGCCCCAGTCATGGCCAATGAAAGTTGCCTTATCATATCCGTAGTAGTCCAGCAGACCGACAAGATCGCCACACAAGTGTTCGACATCATAGTCTTCGATGCTATCTGGGCAAGAAGAGTTACCATAGCCTCGTTGGTTGGGAACGATTACGTGGTAACCCTCTTCAACGAGAGCGGGAATCTGATAGCGCCAGCAATATGCGTGCTCCGGCCAGCCATGACATAGAACAATCGGCTGCCCTTTGTTTTGTTCTCCTGCTTCAAAGACTTCGAGTGTCACCTTGTTTACCACAATCTGTTTAGATTGAGGAAAATGATTGGATTGATGCATTGCCCAACTCCTGAGTTTAAAAGTACCAATATTTCGACGCTGCACAGTGCTCATCCCTGGTATTGAAAAAGAGCATAGAAGGAAGCTGACAACGTTTGGGCATTTATATAGTCTAATGGTGACAAAACATGACACCTTTAATGGCTAACCTGACACAATGAATATTCGACAAAGGCAAGAAGCCCTGATGCGTAGCTTACGTCGTGGCGGCACGACAACCGCTACGGCTTTAGCGGAAGAGCTTGGAGTATCAAAGCGCACGATACTAAGAGACTTAAGTTCACTACGCGACCAAGGCGTTGTGATTGAGTCAGAGCCGGGGCGTGGAGGTGGTTTGCAGCTCGACCTTCGTTCACTACAAACGACCATCACGCTCTCGGTGGCAGAAGTGTTTGCTCTGCTTATCAGCGTGACCTCGATGTATGCAACAGGGGGACTTCCGTTTAGTGGTGTAGCAGACCGAGCATTAGAAAAAATAGAACAGGCACTGCCTCAAGAAAAGTTACATGATTTGCGAAGGTTACTCGAATGTCTTTATGTCGGGGAGTTAGCGAAACAGGTAGATGTTTCAAATATTGGTCAGATGCATCCTGACTTGCTGCCTGTCTTTGAGCACGCTTTTCTCAAGCAAAACTGTATACGTTTTGAGTATTGTGATGTGAAAGGAAATATCACTCAGCGTCAGGTCGAGCCGCAAGCGATGCTGATTCTACCACCGCTATGGTATTTGGTTGCTTGGGACCCCGCGCGCAGAGACTTCCGTCATTTCAGAATGGATAGAATCAAGGTTCCCGAAGTCGTAGAAAGTGAGACGTTTCTGCGTAAACCTATCCCATTCGACTCCCACGTTTCCCCAGCAAGGAATATGGTACGTTGACCTTGATCTTGTACTTGTAAACTGAGTAACTTTCTATTTCTCGGCGCTGGTTAGCTTTCGCAAAAAGTAAGATAGGGTAAGCGAGAGTGTTACCCCGATCTTGCTTACAGGTAGCGTAAGTTACGAATGAAACAGTGCTAACTTTGAGTGATAGGCAAAGCGCTTACTGAGTGTTGTGGTTTCGCAGGCTTTACGATCAGCCCAATACCAATCAGGAACAGTGCACAGGCTACGACTTGAGCAACGCTGAGAACTTCGTCATACATAAGGTAGCCCGAGATCAGCGCAAACACAGGAACAAGCAACGTCAGTGGTGCGGTTGTGCTTAGCGGGTAGCGGATCAACAGTCGGTTCCACACCCAGTAGCCAAATAGTGTGGTTGGGTAAGCTTGAAAGAGAACGGCGACGGTTGTACTGCTATCCCAAACGTCAAATGCATGGGTGACGATGCCCGGGCCATGCAGACTGACCGCAAACAGTACCAGTGGAACTGGCGCAAACAGCATTCCCCAAACATTAAAGGCAAACGCTTGTGTGGTTTTGGACGCTTTCACTATCATGCCCATGATCGTCCAACACGATGCCGCTATCATAATAAAGGCTAGGCCTTTAGCGGTAATGTTGCCATTGGTAGCGAAAACCAAAATCAGTAGCGCCGTCATAGCGATCATAGCCCCGGTAATCTTACGTTTGGATGCTATCTCTTTGTGGATGAAAACACCGACCGCCATGCTGATTAGGGCATTGGATGAAAGCAAAACCGATGACATACCCGAAGAGAGACCAGCGGTAATTGACCAGGACGCCATGCCCCAGATGCCTACGCCAAACACGATGCCGTAGCTAATGAGGTAGCGCCAAGCCACTAGCGGTCTGCGAATAAAGAAGATCGCTGGTAAAACAGCGAGTGAGAACCTTGCTGCCGTTGCCAAGAGTGGGTGAACTTCGGTGATGCCCATTTTGATCATCGAGAAGTTGAACCCCCAAATAGCCATCACAAACACCGCTAAAAATAAATCGTTTCGTATCATAATTGTACTCCCTTACTGTTGAAAAGTAGTATTGACCGAGTACAGTTGTCGGTACAGATACAATTTTTCAATTAAAAAGAAGTACAGTTTCTTGTTATGAGCATTTACAGAGCGATGGCAAGTCAGTTTATTCGTGAAATCGAGTCGGGCAAACTGCCACAAGGTAGCCGTATGCCCTCACTCAGGCAGCTTTCAAAACAGCAGTCTGTGAGTATGTCGACGGCCGTCAGTTGCTATCAAGAGTTGGAATCACAAGGGTGGATTCATGCTCGTCCTCAAGCTGGGTATTACGTGTCGGCTCGTCAAAGCCAGCATCGAAAACCGCAAATCGTGCAGTTTGTTAGCAAGGTTTCGAGCGTTGACCAGAACTATGCCGTTCTCTCTGATTACCATGGGCCGCTTGGCGTCTCTAGCACCGATATTGATCAACAAGCGTTAACAGAGCTCGAGCGCAGCTTTCGCCGAGCAAGTAAGCGCTTAGGCAATAGCCGACTCAACCAATATCCCAATACTCAAGGTGAGCCTTCATTACGAGACGCGCTGAGTGTCCATTTTGCCAAGCTTGGTCTGCACATTAACCCAGCAGAGTTGGTCATCACTTCTGGTTGTATGCCGGCAATTAAGTCTGCGCTGGAGTCGTGCACTCAAGTGGGGGATGCGATAGCGATCAGCTCACCATGTTTCAGCGGTATTTTGGATTTACTGGGAAAAATGGGCCGGAAGATTATTGAGATCCCTTCATTGGAAGATGGCATCGACTTGGCTCAGCTCGAAATGCACCTCAGACAAGGTAGTGTCAAAGCAGGGATCTTTTGTACCTCTCACATGAATCCTCAAGGTATCACCATGTCAGCCCAGCAAAAACAGACGTTGGCTGAGCTCGCTAATCACTACCAAGTGCCGATTATCGAAGATGACGTTTATTTAGAGCTTTCTTACTCCGAGCACACCCCCTTGCCGGCTAAGTATTATGACCAAGGCGGCTACATCTTGTGGTGTGGGTCAGTGTCAAAAAGCCTATCGCCCAGCTACCGTTTAGGCTGGTGTTTGCCTGGTTGCTATATCGAGCGTTATCGACAGCAACATACCGCGTCAAACTTTGGTGTGTCGCTGCCTACACAGCTCGGCATTGCAGACTTTATTGAGTCAGGGCATTACGCTAAACAGTTAAAACGTCGTCGCGCCAAACTGCTTAATTTGAGGCAGGCTTATCTTGGTTTTCTTACTGAGCGTTTGCCTGAGAAGGTCAACATCAGTAATCCTCAAGGAGGAATGGTACTTTGGTTACAAGTCCCTAATCTAGACACAGAAAAGTTCGAATCTTTGGTGACAGAGAATCAGATTGATATTCGCTTGGGAAGGTTGTTCAGCACGCTATCGCTATACAATGATTGCCTAAGAATCAATATGGGCTTTGAGCTAACCCCAGAGGTCAACGCAGAGCTCGTAAAGTTGGTCGAGGCGATCAAGCAAGCGAGTTGACCGAATGAAGAACTAAGTTTCAGTAAGTTGAAGAGAATTGAGAGTGTTTTTGAGGGCTCAAAAACGGTGAAACCTAAGGTTAGTAATGAGCATTAGTTCGAACTGCTCAAGTGGTATCAATGCGTTCAAGGATACATTTGAACATAAACGTGTTACGTCAAGAGCTTGTAAGACAAATCAGTCACACAAGCTTGGGTCTAATACATATGTTCGGCTTAAGGATTTTAGTGTGAGTTCTCGCTGAGATATACATTCGATGTAGTTATATTGGTCTATTTTTTTTCTGATGCTGTTATCCAACCATATAGCAGAAACAACACTGCTCATCACCACTATCGCTACAGTATATAGCCCTGCTTTCGTTGAAAATGGTATTTTTATTAATAGCTCCGTTGATGGGTGGAGCATAGCTAAGGGAATGATCGTTATAACCCCAAATATTAGAAAGCCGACAAAAGAAGCGATATTGTTCAATAACCCTGCAATTCTTACTTTGGGAACTGTACCAATTAAATTGTTAATACCGACTAACTCATTAATTGAGCTGTAACTCAACCAAACCATAAAAACCATTACAGGCCAACTAAGCATTACTTTTAGCCAATGTTTTCTCTTTAACTTTCGATTAAATTCGATACTAGAAACCATCAATCGTTTTCTCGATTTGCTTTTTCATGGGGTCAGTGAACTTAAATTCATCATCTAGTCTGGATATTTCCTGTCCAACTATAAACGCACTAACAGCGAAGACTCCGAGTGTTAAGGCTGTTGGCGACCCAGTAAATAATTCTGTGTAACTGTCGGGGTTACATGTATTCAGTGAGTCGGTCTTCGAACATAATCATAAAGCGGTTTAGAGCTTGTCGCCAGTTTCTAATCGGCATCGTCCACTTTTTGGAAGCATCTCGGATAGCTAGATAGATAACCTTTCGAGCTGACTCATCCGTTGGGAAGAGCTTGCGCTTCTTAATCGCTTTTCTAATAACGCTGTTGAGAGATTCAATGGCGTTAGTCGTGTAAATGGCTCGGCGAATATCCTCTGGGTAGTTAAATAGGGTGTTGAGGTTGTCCCAATGCGCCGTCCAAGAGCGGCTGATTTGAGGATACTTACTATCCCATCGGTCAGAGAGCTGCTCTAGAGCCAACAGAGCCTCATCTTCTGTGGCTGATTGGTAGATTTTCTTCAGGTCAGTCGTCACCGCTTTGTAGTCTTTCCAAGGGACGTATTTGACCGAGTTTCGCACCATGTGGACGATACAGAGCTGTATTTGCGTCTCTGGGAACGCAGTGTTAATGGCGTCAGGAAAGCCTTTTAGCCCGTCAACGCAAGCGATAAGGATATCTTTTACCCCTCGGTTTTGAAGCTCCGTCAGCACGTTAAGCCAGAATTTGGCACCTTCCGTTTCAGAGAGCCACATACCGAGCAGTTCTTTTTGGCCTTCCATGTTGACGCCTAACGCAAGATAGACCGCCTTGTTGATGACGTGCTTGTCTTGACGCACCTTAACCACAATGCAGTCTAGATAGACGATAGGATAAACCTCGTCGAAGGTCGCGATTGCCATTCAATCACTTGCTCCAGCACCGAATCGGTGACTTTTGATATCAGCGTTGGTGAGACGTCTGCGTCATACATTTCCTTGAACGTTGCGACGATTTCACGTGTGGTCATGCCTTTCGCGTACAAGCTCAATATCTTGTCGTCCATGGATTGGAATCGAGTTTGGTGCTTGCGGACGAGTTGAGGTTCAAAGATCGCTTCACGGTCGCGAGGGACGTCGATATCGACTTCTCCATCATCGGTGATGATTGATTTACCCGAGTAGCCATTGCGGGAGTTGGTGCTGGTTCTGGATTGAGGTTTTTGATATCCAAGGTGCTCATCGAGTTCAGCGTTTAACGCCGTTTCAACGGTCACCTTGATTTTCATTTTTCGGAAGTCATCAAGATCAGATTCTGTCTTAATTGACTTTGCTGCTTCACGAGCAAAAGCTTCGAGTGCTTTCTTATCCATATTGTCCATCCTTAGCCTTTAAGGCTTAAGTCTAGACAGTTACACAGAATTCGGGACACTCTCAAGCAAAGCAAAAACCTATTTTAGTGAAACGACACAAACAGCCAAAGTTGTGACTTGCCATGCTTTCTAATTAATCACCTTTGCTATTGATATTAGCCCCTTGATTGGGGCTTTTGTTGTTTGTAAAGCTCTTGTTTTCAGTTAACGATTATTTACTTGTTATTTAAGTGCTTTTGTATGACTTGGTCAATTTCCGCTAATAAAGTTAGCTCTTTTTCATTGCGAGCTAATAGACTGTCCCACATTTTAAGCATGGATGCTTTCGCTACAGGCTTTCCACCTAATTTTCTATCGTAATCAGAAAGTGGAAATAATTGCAGGATGCTAATATCAAAGGCTTTGGCAACAGCACAAAGATCAGAAAAAGTAAATTGACTGTCTGCTTCTCTGTCTAGTTTTGCGTAAACTGAGCTGCGTGGTAAATGCGCGTGGCTTGCCAATTGCCCTCTTGACCACTTTTTATTCGCCATTAAAAACTCTATTCGCTCAATAAGCATGGCACGCAGCTCTCTGTCTGAAAAGCCGAAAAATTCGTATCCTTCACTCTGCAATTCTGGCATGTCTAAACCTTAGATTTTTACGGTTATTGCTGTACAAAAT
This sequence comes from Vibrio sinaloensis, assembly GCF_023195835.1. NCBI lineage: Bacteria > Pseudomonadati > Pseudomonadota > Gammaproteobacteria > Vibrionales > Vibrionaceae > Vibrio > Vibrio sinaloensis. Next base: position 1,258,183 of record NZ_CP096199.1, read on the forward strand.
TTAGATTCTTTGCTTCGTATACTAACAATCACTGACACAGAGTCCAATTAATTTAACCAGAATAGAGGAATTGATTATGAACACGTTAACTAAATTATCACTGGCATGCGCTTTATCATTCTCAAGTGTAGCTGCAATTTCTGCACAAGCTCCTGATGAATTACGTCATTTACCTGCTCATGCGCATGAGCTTCGCGGTAATCCTTATGGCGATTTTGCTAGCAGTTGGCAAAATGCTCCCTATAACACTTCTGTTTACCAGCAAGTGAATCGTCTTATTCCTACGGCAACGGTTTGGCGTGGAGATGCTGAAGAGAGTCAATTTGAATATCAAAAACAGGATCTAAGTGAAATTCAATACACTAACGTGAAAGGGGAAAGTGAAACCTTTGCTGAATTATTAGAGCGTACGTTTAGTGACGGGGTGTTGATTCTTAAAGATGGCAAAATAATCACTGAGCATTATTTTAATGGTATGAAGCCACATAATCGCCATCATTTAATGAGTAGCTCTAAGTCATTAACTTCAACCTTGTTTAGCACCTTTATTGATGACGGCAGCGTTAAGTTGGATGAAATGGTCACAACTTATGTTCCTGATGCCAAGAATACGGCTTGGGAAGGAGTAAAGGTTATTGATTTACTCAATATGACTTCAGATGTTCAGTATCGCGAGGAGTTTGATAATCCTGATGCTGAAGTATGGGCACATGAGTCTGCGGTTGGCTGGCGAAATGTAGGCGAAGGTCGCCCTTCGACAAATCGTGAGTTTTTATACTCTATGAATAAAATGGACAGCCCTGATGGGTTATTCCATTACCGCTCGTCTGAGACTGACATGCTTGGACAAATTATGGAAAACGTATCAGGTATTGGTACTGCTGAATTATTTAGCCGTCGCATTTGGTCAAAGTTAGGTGCGGAAGAAGACGCGCAATGTTTAGTTGACCGCGAGGGGGCTTGTGTTGTGATGGGAGGTTTTGGCACTACCTTACGTGATTTAGGTCGCTGGGGACAAATGATTGCCAATAATGGTTACTTTAATGGTCAGCAAATTATTAGCAAGGCTTGGGTGGATCGTATTACTCATGGTGACGCGGATAAATTCAAGCACTATAAAGGTATGTTGCCAAAAGGGGCGTATTCAGCACAGTTTTGGGTAACGGATAATGAACGCAACATTACCTCAACATTAGGTTATGGTGGTCAGCAGGTGTATATTGATCGTGATATTAACTTAGTGATTGTTCGTTTATCTTCATGGGATAAGCCTGATTACAGTTATGCAACAGATAGTTACAAGGCTATGGAAGCAATCTCTAACCATTTCAGAGATGCTAGCAAGTAACCCATTGTACTGTTAGGCATCCTTAGGATGCCTTTTATAACTCTACAAACTGCTCTACAAACTGCTCTACAAACCATAATCCCGCAGGGCCTAAAGAGGGTGACCAAGCGAGCTCTATCGGCCAGCTGGTTTGTTCATCTTCAAAATCAACTTGCAGTTGTTTTACTTCTTTATTCGCGATTGGTAGTGCCAATAACTGTTCCGGGAAATAAGCAAAACCGATACCTGATAATAATGTAAACCAATAGGGTCAGGTCTTGTCTTTTGCTTTTTGGTGGCAGTTTTTCTATCAGGTTTAGCTAATTGTCATACCTGAAATTATTAGTCATTTGCTAATGTTTGATTTTCCAAAACTCATTTCTGTCCAGAAATGATTTAGAGTCTCAACTTCAACTTAAAAAGTAAGCAGCTACGAATAAGTTCTCTAGTCGTGGCTGAAATCTTCCATTGCTTCGTCAAAGTCTATCTCTGTATCAACCAGTTCCGCCAACTCATCTGCATGTGCTGTATGAGCATTTAATCCTTCGAGTAGCTCTTGCTCGGAAAAAGTCTTTTTATCCATTTCTGTAGCCCTCACTAGTAAGCGATTTGATAGAAAGTATATCACTGATGTGGGAATTACTCGGAAACCGTTTAGAGGCTCTTTGAGGTATTTTCAGATATGTTCTAGAGTAAAGAATAAAGTAGGGGAAGCAGGGCAGTGATTTGAGTCGTGGTGAAAATGGGTCTAAGATAGTTGAGAGAGAAACTATTGTATAAGTCCACTATTCGTCCACACTTAATCCACCCAAAAATGATGTGGTTATAGAGGGGTTGAGTAAAGTGACTAAGTTTCAGTAAGTTGAAGAGAATTGAGAGCGTTTTTGAGGGCTCAAAAACGGTGAAACCCCGATGTTGGTAGCATCGGGGTTTCGAATTTTTAGATGTCTCGGTTGGTAAGGCCGATTATCTTATATGCAAAAGGCTGGATTTAATCCAACTAATTCCTTGGTAGGGAATTAGATGCGGATGAAGTCCATGTGCTCAACTTTTGGCTTGAACGCGTGACGTTGAACGTCTTGTGGCTTAACCTTAACTTCAGCGCCGTCAATCACTAGAGTGATTGCTTCGTAGAATTCTGGCTTGTCCATTTGGTTCATAACTTCATCGTGGTTAAGAACGATTGCAACTGCTGCTTCTTCACCGCCGTATACAACTGCAGGGAATTTACCAGCGTGACGTAGGCGGCGGCTCGCACCTTTACCTAGTTCAGTACGTACTACTGCTTCAAATTTCATAGTATGACTCTCTAAAAAGAAATTGAGTTTATACATCCGCAATGCGACCTTGCGGATATCAAGCGCTTAGAAGAAATTGGTAGTAACTCCATAAGCGAGCGCGGATACTATCATTGTATCCCTTTTGTCGCAACTCAAAATCCAGCAATAGCGTGTTTTGACGTCAAATATAATCAACGGTTTGAGCCTAATTTGCCTGCTAGCAGCCTATTGTTCAATCCAAAAAACTTGCCTGCGAGTAAAATGCTGCCTACGGATAGGCAAAAGCTTGCTTGATAAGTGGCTGAGAAACGCTGTAAGTCGCGGTTATCGGCCGTTTTCTGATTGGCGCTATCTTTGCAGTGTCGCGTAGATTGATTGAACAGTCTCTCCTTCGTGAGTAAGTAAAGGACGCATTATGGCAACGCTGCATTACCAGATAAAAATTGATGGACTAGATGACAACTCACTCGTGGTTCGGCAATTTACTGGTACTGAGTCTATTTCCTCATCTCAGTTAGTGTCAGACGCTGAATGCATTGGCTATCGATACAAGATTGATCTCGCGAGTAGAAGAAGCAATCTGCACCAAGACGAGATTGTTGATAAAAAAGTACAGTTAGAACTCTATAAAGACAATGCGCTGCAACGCGTGATTCATGGCATTGTTCGTCAGTTTACTAAAGGGGACACTGGCCATCATCACACCTTTTATTCTGTGGTGTTAGTGCCGGAGTTAGAACGACTTTCACTGCGTCACAACAGTCGAATCTTCCAATTTCAGACCGTTCCCGACATCGTGTCAATTCTGCTTCAGGAGATGGGTATCTCTGATTACGCTTTCGCACTGAAGCATGACTATGTCGAGAGAGAGTACTGTGTCCAGTATCGAGAAAGTGACCTCGAGTTTATTCATCGTTTACTCGCTGAAGAGGGAATGAGTTACTACTTCTTGCACGAAAGTGGCAAACACACTGCTGTGTTTTGTGATTCCTCCGAAGCCTTGCTCGAATTTGAATCCCCGATTCTGTACAACTCGACTTCTGGTGGTAGCGAGGTGTATCAGCATGTTTCTAGTCTGGTTGAAACCAAAAAGACTCAAGTTAGCCGAGTGACAATGGGTGACTACAGCTTTAAGAAACCAGACTATCGTTTTTTGCAGCAAAGCCAGGCCAGTGGTATTGATTATCAAGATACCGAACTTTATGAGCATTTCGAGTTTCCCGGGCGCTACAAACAAGATTCAATCGGATTGGCGTTTAGTCGCGCACGGTTGGAGCATCTGCGCAATATGTCACACACGGGCTGGGCAAAAAGTAACCATCTGCAAATGCAGGCGGGAAGCAAGTTTCAATTAGAAGACGATATAGAGAACTTTTCTACGCGGTATTGGCAGGTGGTCAACATGTCTGTGTTTGGTACTCAACCTCAGGCTTTGCAAGAAGAAGGGGGAGAGGGTTCCACAACTTACAGTAACGCTTTGGTGCTTATTCCTGCCAATCTCACTTGGCAGGCGGAGCCTAAGTCCAAACCCAAGGTAGATGGGGCGTCAGTGGCTATGGTAGTCGGGCCAGAAGCTGAAGAGATCTACTGTGATGAACATGGTCGAGTGAAAGTCCATTTTCCATGGGATCGCTACTCAAACGGAGATGAACAAAGTTCTTGTTGGGTTAGGGTGTCTCAAGGCTGGGCCGGCTCCCAGTATGGGATGTTAGCACTGCCTAGAGTGGGGCAAGAAGTGATTGTGTCGTTTCTAGAGGGTGACCCTGATCAGCCGATCATTACTGGTCGTACTTACAACGCCGCTAATGTGCCGCCTTACGAGCTGCCAGAACACAAGAGCAAAACGGTATTTAGAACCGAGTCACATCAAGGTAGCGGATTTAACGAACTCAGTTTTGAAGATCAAGCAGGCAATGAGCAGGTTTATATTCACGCGCAAAAAGACCTAGAGACTAAAGTTCTCAATGATGCGATCACACACGTTAAGCAAGATGATCATATTCAGATTAATAATGACCAGTTTCAGTCAATCACCAATAACCAACACAGTGTGACTCAATCCGAATCTAGAATATCGGTTAAGGGTACCTATTCTGACATTACGCAGCGAAGCTTAGAGCAGAAAATCGCCACCGTATTGGTCGCCCAAGCCGGAAGAGAAATATCACTGAGTAGCGGCGCCAAAGTAGTGGTGGAAGCTGGCGCAGAAATTACCCTTAAAGCTGGAGGAAGTTTCGTTAAAGTGGATGGCGGAGGCGTACACATCGTTGGTCCTGCCATCAACTTAAATGCGGGCGGTAGTGCCGGTTCGGGCAGTGCTTACGCTGGAGTTGCCCCGACGTTACCGAATCAAGTCGAAGCACCTCAAGCCCCCAATGTGTCGAAAGCAGTCAGCTATCAAGCGCTTCTAAAAGCAGAGCAGTCGAGTGTGCCCGCCGTTAAGCCTTGTCCGTTATCAGGAGAGGCGTAATGCTAAAAAATTGGTTAATGACCAGCGAAAACAGCTACTGGCTAGTCAGTAGCAACACGCATTTAGACGCAGTCAAAGAACATGGTTTTGGTTTTGAGGATTCAGTACCTCTCTTTGCTGGTGCATTGTTCTCCGAAGTGAAAGATCTATCACCCTGGGTTATCCCGGTTTCTGAAGCAGTGTTATCGCTCCAAGAAGAGATAATAAACCGAGGGATCGGTCTTTGTAGCTGCGAGAGTATTGAAGCGGTATTGGCGCATCTGCGCAGTTTACTGACCGCCTCTTTAGAAGGCGAAGAAGTCATGTTCCGCTTCTATGACCCTAACGTTGTGCTGCCTATGCTAAAAACGATGGATGAGGGAGAAAGATCTAGCTTTCTAGGTAACATAACAGCAATGGCCTTTGCCAACGATGAGTTGGCCGTCTTTTCCAATACACCAAAACCAGAATTCCAACCCAACGCCGACGTGTGGTGGAAAATTCAACCGCATCACCTCGCTGAGCTTTATAGCCTCGGTGCTCACGCATATGCGATTGAGCGTCGGTGGTGGGAGCTGTTTCCCGAGTTAATGGAAAAATTGGACAATCCAACGGCGTCCATTTCTGAGGCGTTACAAAAAGCCATAGATGCAGGGTACCAACAACAAGATGAGTATTACGTTATGGTTGCTGTCGCCCAACAAACAGGGATACACATTTCAGAATTCTCGATCCCGTTTCGTCTGACTTTTGAAGAGTTAAAAATGTTACAAGCTATCAAGGAGAGTGGTGTATGAGCAGCGCCACCGGAGCGAGCCCATATTGTATACCGTGTGAGAAAAAGTCACATTGGATTGAGATAGTCGTGAGGGATGAATTCAATCAACCTTTTCAAAACGTAAGTGGTGTTCTCATCGATGGGGCGAGCAATGAGTACCCAATCACCCTGGGTGAAGCCCCAATTTTACTCGAACAAATCTGTCCTGGCGAAGTGACCCTTAAACTCGATAGTGAGCCTTGGCTGAGAGAATCACAAGGTCAGGATCGCAAGCCGAACACTGAAGGTAACCCCACAAAAGACTATGCAGACAATTATCAAGGCAATAAAAATTCAACTCCTAATTTCTATGAGGTAACAGCAGGTGACTTAACGGAGTTAACTGAAGACCAAACGTTGCCGACGCGTCATCAAAAAGGGAAAGCTGACGCGTTAAAGCTCGTTGCAGATAAGAGCTATGTACTAAAAGTAAGAGGTTTCAACTTTATTACGCTGCGTGTGGGGATGTTTTTTGATGGCACAGGAAACAATACCTACAGTGCTCAGTGGGGCAAACAGCAGCTAGATAAGTATTATACCAAGTGGCGTCAAATATTTGATGCGAATTGTGAAGTAATATCGCGGCGAACTGGTTATAAAAGGGATGAAATACCGATCACTGAGCTATCGATAGATTGCTTTGCTTATCCGGAAGAAGAGAGTTTTTTTAGTAAAGTTTTCTCTAGCCAAAAAGATGACTTGGAAACGCTAGAAGGAAGTGCGGCAAATGAGTTTACCAACATTCAGAAGCTTTTCGACCGTTACGCCCAGGATGTGTATTTTGAAAATCAAAATACTTATGCCATTTCTGAATATATTACGGGAATTGGAACAGGAAACGAAGTTGATATCAAACCGGCAGATGAATCTGTTTTTGGCATGGGTACAGGAATCGGTGACTACGGTGTTGTGCAAAAGGTCAACAATGGTGTTGAGAAAATAATTAAGAACATCGCCCACTTGAAGAGGGTGTTTGATACTGAACTGCCAGCTAGAGTCGACGGGATTGGAAAACTGAAATTTGATGTGTTCGGGTTCAGCCGAGGTGCAGCGGCAGCGAGGCATTTCATAAATGTTGCAACTGAGGGTAGCAGCGGCAGTTTTGCAAAGCTCTTTTCTGAAGAGTGCCAAAAGAAGAAGCTGGGACTACCAGCAAGTTTTGATTGGGATGTTGAAGATGAGGAAGAATCAAGCTGTGAAATTGCGTTTGCTGGCTTGTTTGACACAGTGGCGTCTATCGTGCATTTGATTTCGTTTGATAAAAAAACATTGCTTGATATAGATTTTGACACACACCAAGACCACGGAAACGTCAAACTTTGGTTGGATCCAAATAGAGTTAGGAGAGTTGTGCACCTAACAGCAGATCCGACAGTGGAATGCAGAGATAACTTCAGCCTCAATAGAATTAATGAAGGAAAGAATTTTGTTGAAATAACCTTGCCAGGAGCGCACTCTGACATTGGAGGAGGATATTTCTCTCAAGCGACTTTTCCTCAAGATCGATATATTCTGCCTATATTGGAGAATAAATTAGTGAAAAGCGTGTCTAGGTCTTTTTCTGATCGCTGGGAAAAGAAACGAGCGGTTCAGTATGTATATGATAAGTTGAGAGACTACCAGCTACTAGACCAACGTAGCGGCTGGAGAGAGAGTGACTATGCGCTACCAGAAATCAGCATTAGAAAGCATGGTAGAGACAGTTACAGGGTGGTCGGAAAACTCTATATTAAGAGGAGAGTGGAGGGAGATCTATCACGACTTTACTTACGTTTGATGTACGGATTGGCGGAGTTTCATGGTGTACCTCTAAGTGATGATGACGGCTTTGCGTGGAATGATGATCCTTATCTAATGGTCAGGAAGTTGTGGTCGGAAAAAGGTAGCCCTGAGAGCAATTTCTCTAAACTGAATGAGAAGATACTAAAACTGGCAAAACAAGGAAACTATGATGAAATTGTTAGCTCTCTTTGCACTCTTGAGCGGCGGGATGAGTTCATGAATGCAAATTTATGTCATCATTCATCCAGTGATAATACGGGTATGAATCCTCTTTTTAACGAGACTGAAGGCAAATTTAAAAGAGCAAGTTATGAGTGTACTAAAGATGTGGAATAATTTCTTATTCGGTTTAATGGTTATTTTTTTTGGTATTCATAACGTTGCGTGTGCGTCAATCGAACATAATGAACAGCCGGAATGGAAAGTGAGTGTAACCTTTCCCTCCTTATATCCTGTCAGCGTCACTCAAGCATATGGTGTTAATTACGAAAATGGTTGGACGTCTACTATCCATGGTTTCAGCCAATTTATGAGCAAAAGTCGCCTGGATAATATCAGTAAGAGGTTTAGTGATTATGATGGTTATGGGCTACCCATCCATACACTTACTATGATAAATGGCTCTCAGGTATCGGGCTCAAACGTGTTACCAGACGACCTTTTTCTCTCTTGGACATCTATAACTAACACGCAGTTTTATACAACTAAGTTTTCGGTAGGTGATAAAGTAAAAAAAGCGATGTTACGCAAAAGCAGCTACGTGGGACGTTCTGGAGATACAATCACTTGTTATAAGACGGAGTTTATATTTGGCTTGCTTCCAAATGGACATGCAAAGGTGTGGATTAAAGGCTGCAACAATTTAGTGTTTTTGAAAGAAGTTCCTCCGACTAAAGTCAGTAGTGAGGATGCTTTAGGTTTTGATGCTAACGATTACAAACAACGTTCATACATTTCAAGAATCGAGCAACGAGCTGAACAAGCGGGCGCTACGTTAGACCCCATCCCATGGGACAAGTTAAACAAAGTCTACACTAATTATGTAATTACCGAATTACACTGATTCGCGACAATCTATAACGTTTGGTGCAGACAGTGACACAGAACTTAGGAAATGCTATTTGAGCCCCGCATATTGCGGGGCTCATTGGGTATTGCCTTTGTATGGAATGAATAGCCGCTGGTTGAGGTTATGAGGAAAGCTTAAGGGTTAGAATCGCCTTTAACCCTCCGAGTTTACTTGGCTCTAATGCAAGCTTACCTCGGTAGCTGTGCGCCATTTCACTGACGATATTCAGCCCTAATCCAGAACCTGGTGTGGTTTCATCTAGCCTAACACCACGTTCGATAACGTGAGCGACGCTTTGTTGAGGGATGCCTGGGCCATCATCCTCAATGATGATTTCTATTCCCCCGTCATCGATAGGGATAGAGTGCACACGGATAATGGTAGACGACCATTTGTAGGCATTTTCTAGCAAGTTGCCGACCATTTCATCAAAATCAGTTTGATCGACGGCGACCTCAATCTCCGAGTCGAGTTCGTTGACTAAAGTAATCTGACGCGGAGCGTATACTTTATCGAATGCCATAGAAATTGCGTCAACTCGCTGCGCCACATTGCATCGCACCGAAAGAATGTATTCTGAGCCTGCAATCCGAGCTCGCCCTAAATGATAGTCAATTTGGGTCTGAATTTGTTCGATAGATGGAAGAAGTTGTTGCTGAGTTTTGTTGTCTAGGGTTTTGATTTCGTTGTTCAAAACAGAAAGCGGTGTTTTCAGTGCATGGGATAAGTTCCCCGCGTGGTGGCGAGCACGCTGAAGTAGCTCTTGGTAGTGAAACACCAACGCATTAAGGTCGGACACCACAGGCGCTACTTCTTTGGGATACTCTTGGTCAAGGCGCGTCTTTTCTCCAGCACGCAGCTGAGCTAGCTCTTTGTGCATTTTGCTCAAAGGAATCAAAGACCATTGCACTTGCAGTATGATGACAGCCAATACACCAAAGTAGAGTAGGGCGAGAATCACCCACAACTGGCCCATGATATTATGCACCGTCTCTTTGATAGGTTGATCATCAATACCAATGAGCACCTTTATAGGGCCGTTATAGTCAGGGTAATAGAGATTGGTTTGGACATAAATCAGCCGCTCTTCGCGAGCTCCCACTAAGTGTTTGCCATCTTGCTCAAAGCGGAGGTTTTTATCCCATAATGAGCGCGAACGAAGTAAATCTGATTCGGTTTGTGCTGACCAATATAGACCACTGTATGGGCGACTAAAGCGTGGGTCGGAGAGGCTGCTCGTTAGCGTGACATTACCCGTGTCATCGGCTTCGATTGAAGCGGATATTTCGTCGATATAAAGATTGAGCTGCTTCTTAGTTTCATCGACCATATACTTTTGCACTTGGCTTGGAACGCTAACCCCGACAGCAAAGATCATCGCAGTGAGCCAAACGATGGCCGCCAGCACTAAGCGGCTTTTAATGCTCAGGCGTTTAAGCTTAGGACGCGGCTTATTCGGCATTCAATTGATACCCCAAGCCGCGTACCGTTTTGATCACCTTAGGTGCAATCTTTTTGCGGATTCGACCGATGAACACTTCAATCGTATTAGAATCGCGGTCGAAATCTTGTTTATAAATATGCTCAACTAGTTCGGTTCGAGAGATCACTTTCTCAGGGTTATGCATAAAGTAGGCAACAACTTTATATTCGAGCGCAGTTAGGCTTACGGCTTGACCTTGCCACATCACTTTTGATGTCCGTGTGTCTAGGCTTAAGTTGCCAACCTTAAGCACAGGCGAGGCATTACCTGAAGCGCGGCGAAGCTGAGCGCGAATTCGTGCGCTTAGTTCGACCATTTCGAAAGGTTTGGTTAGGTAATCGTCGGCACCGGCGTTGAGTCCTTCTACGCGTTGCGTTAGGGTATCGCGTGCACTGAGGATAATCACGGGTGTGTTGATGTTTTCATCTCGGATGCCTTTTAGCACTGTCAAACCATCTAATTTCGGCAGGCCTAAATCAAGCACTATGGCGTCCCACTGTTCTGAGGTCGCGCGGTAAAGCGCATCAATACCATCTTGGGACAGTTCAGGCACCCAGCCGGTTTGTTCAAGCGACGCAACGATCTGTTCGCCTAAACGAGGTTCATCTTCAACCACAAGAATTTTCATAAGCCTTAATCTTCTGTATTTTTTAGTGCTTGTCTGATATTTCTGCCTTTGATTTGCAGCATTTCTAGAGTTTGGGCGTTGTACTCAACTTTAATGATATTGTTCTCGTAGTTAAGTTTGATTTCGTACACCCATTCATCATCGTCTTCTTCGAGCTCTACTTGTATGATTCGGCCGTGCAAATCACGCTCGACCACGGCATACATTTCAGAAAAAGGTCTGACGTAACCTCTTTTAACTGCTGCATACACCTCATCTTGGTCTTCATCAAACTCAATTTTAGTACCGGGCTTGTGGACATCTTGAACCAGGGCGTGACCATCATACTCACTGTGTTTTTTAGCAAGCGTAGGCCAAGCCAGCACAGTACACATCACTAAGATAGTGCAATGAACAATCGGACGCATAGACATAATATTACCCTTTTGCCATATCTGAGTTTGAGTATATCGGCTCAAATATGAACACTAAGTGAATTGAGGACAGTTAACCCTTAAGTTCGTCGGCGAAGATTTTGTCGCGCATTTTCCAAAACCTGCCAGACTTTCTGGCGATAACAAATTGAGGAGGACGAAATCGATGTTGATTGTTCACCACCTTGCTCGGCGAAGCGTCATTAAATGGGCGATGTTTGTCAGCTAAGTGAGGGCGAACAAACTGATCTTTGAAGCGTTGCTTTTGATTTTTAGTATTGAGGGACCAAAACTCGCTGACTTGAGCTTGATTTTCACCGATATAAGAAACTTTAAGACTGCTTTTGCCTTTGTCGTCTTTATGGACCGAGAGGTCCATCTCGATACACTCGAAAACCAACGCATCTTTCAGGTTTAACGCCTCCTTAAGCTTTTTGTCAGGGTCTACTAATGTCGCATCGCATTCATGACATATTCGCGCTGCAATGTCATTGTCTGCGCCGCATTCCGAGCAGTATTTGGCGCGGAAACGATAGTCACAGTGTTCTCGCTCGCCGGTTTCTTGGTCTTCGAAAAAGCCCTGACATTTTCGTCCGTAATGCTCAATCAGAAAGCCGTTTGCGTCTAGTTTACCCCAAAAATTGTTGTTGAATCCGCAAGCAGGACAGGGGATGGTAATGATCTCACTGTCTGAATCCGGCTTGGGTTCGCCGACCTCAGGTTGATAAAGATCGTAGCTGTTACCGGCATAATCGAGCACCAAACACTCTTGTTTTCCGGGAGATAAACGTAGACCACGACCAATGATCTGCTGGTAGAGGCTAATCGACTCAGTTGGGCGTAAGATGGCTATTAAGTCTACATGAGGGGCATCAAACCCTGTGGTTAATACTGACACATTAACCAAATACTTTATCTTCTTGTGCTTGAAGTCTTCGATGATGCGATCGCGATCTGGCGTCGGTGTGTCGCCAATCACGATAGCGGCCTCACCTTGTGGAAGCAAACCGTGGATTTCTTGCGCATGCCTGACTGTTGCAGCAAACACCATAACGCCGTGTCTATCCTTACTAAACTCTATAATTTGCTCAACGATTTGCGGCGTGGCTCGCTTGGCTTTGTCGATCACCATGTCCAGTTCCGCCTCTTTATATCGTCCGGTGCTGGCAGGCTTCAGTTGCGAGAAGTCATAACTTAGCACGGGGGCGTCCATCATTCGTGCTGGGGTGAGAAACGCTTCATCGAGTAAATAACGAATCGGCAGTTCAAAAATACAGTCGCGGAAAAATCGGGGTTCCTCACTGCGCACCAAACCACGGGTGTGATATTGATATATCCAGCCCATCCCCAATCGATAAGGGGTGGCGGTTAAGCCAAGAACTTTGATGCCCGGGTTTTGCTCGGTGAGGTGCCGGATTACTTTTTGATAGCTGGTGTCTTTGTTATCGGGGACGCGGTGACACTCATCTATCACCAATAATGAGAACTGATTCTTGAACTGGTCGAGATTGCGCACGACCGATTGGACCGACGCAAAGACCACTTGTTGGTCGGTTTCTTTTCTCCCTAGACCTGCGGAAAAAATCGCGCCTTTCAAACCATAGCCTTCATATTTGGCATGGTTTTGCTCAACCAGCTCTTTAACATGTGCGAGCACAAGGACACGACCTTTGGCGAGCCGCGCAAGCTCTGCAATCACTAGACTTTTTCCCGCGCCGGTAGGCAGTACGATCACTGCAGGTGAGGTATGCTGGCGAAAATAGTGGATCACGGCTTTGACGGAATCGGCTTGATAGGGGCGAAGTGTATACATAAATTCTGTGAAATAGCTCAACTATTTGGTTCAGTCACACTATAATACCCCAGCAAACAAAGATGAGGTATTCATGCGTTTAGATAAATATCTGTGTGACGCACTTGGTGCGACGCGCAAAGAAGCAACAAAAATCATTAAAAGTGGTGATGTGACGGTGAATGATGTCGTGCAAAAAAGCGGCTCGTTCAAAGTAACAGATGATTGCAGTGTGGAATGGCAAGGTCGAGAGATCATCAAGCCAGGCCCTCGATACATTATGCTGTTCAAACCGGATGGTTTTGTTTGCTCGCATGAAGATGGTTTCAATCAAACAGCATTTATGTTGCTTGATGAAGTAAAAATGGAAGACCTTCATTTTGCAGGCCGACTCGATGTTGATACCACAGGATTGGTGTTGATTACTGATGATGGTCAATGGTCACATCGAATTACGTCCCCTAAACATAAATGTGAAAAGACGTACCGAGTTTGGTTGGCCGATCCGATCAAAGATGAATACATAGCGCAGTTTGAGCAAGGTATTCAACTGCGCAACGAAAAAGATCTGACCTTACCTGCGAAGCTGGAAATCGTAGACCGAGATGAAAATGAGGTCTTGTTGACGATAACCGAAGGCAAATATCATCAAGTCAAACGCATGTTTGCCGCGCTTGGCAATAAGGTGGAGCATCTTCATCGCGAACGTATTGGTGCAATTGAACTGTGTGATTCACTAGAGCCTGGCGAATACCGCTACTTAACTCAGCAAGAAATTGACTCCATTTGGAAATAATTGGCTTACTTGGAAATAGTTTATTTCCAAATGGGAACTAGTCTTTTACTTATAAATGGTTGAGGATAGATCGGTTAACACATGAGCCTTGATTCTTATCGGTCTTTTCATGAAGAGAAGGTCCGGGGCTTAATATTTTCTGTTTGGTTGCAGCACGGACGCTGCATCTAATCCGCAACCGAGTAGGAGCTTTATGTCCGAGCAAACGCAGCCGAACACACCGCAAATCAGTTTATTACTCTTCATCGTCCTTGGTGCTATAGGCGCACTGACACCGCTTGCGATTGACATGTATCTACCGGCAATGCCAACCATTGCCCGTGACTTAGGTGTTACCCAGGGCGCAGTGCAGATTACACTTACAGCCTACACGGCTGGATTTGCTGTTGGTCAGCTCATTCACGGCCCTTTGGCAGACAGTTATGGCCGCCGCCCGGTATTAATACTCGGTATACTTGCCTTTGCGTTTGCCTCAATGGTCAGTGCCACAACACACGGTATTGAAGCCTTGACTTGGGTTCGCACCGCGCAAGGCTTTGCTGGTGCAGCGGCGGCTGTGGTGATTCAAGCTGTGGTTCGAGACATGTTTGATCGTGAAGATTTTGCACGGGCAATGTCGTTCGTGACTCTGGTCATTACCATCGCACCTTTGGTCGCCCCGATGATTGGCGGCTATGTGGCGGTTTGGTTTGGCTGGCGAGCCATATTTTGGATTCTCGCAGGCTTTTCGCTGGTGGTGATTGCACTTGTGTTGTGGAAAATACCAGAGACGCTAACCGCTGAGAACAAGCAGCCTCTGCGGCTTAGAAATACATTAAGAAACTATCTGCGTCTGTTTAAAAATCCACAGGCGTTGGGTTTGATATTTTCTGGGGCATTTTCTTTTGCGGGCATGTTTGCATTTTTAACTGCAGGCTCGTTTGTCTATATCGACATTTACGGTGTTCGCCCGGACCAGTTTGGCTATTTGTTTGGGATGAACATCGTCGCCATGATTATCATGACCAGTGTTAACGGGCGTTTGGTGAAAAAGGTCGGCTCACACGCTATGCTTCGTTTTGGCTTAGCCGTGCAACTGTTGGCGGGGCTAGGGTTATTTGCCACTTGGGTGTGGGATCTTGGGCTGTGGAGTACCGTGATATTTGTCGTGATGTTTATCGGTACACTCTCCACCATAGGCAGTAACACTATGGGGCTGTTACTCAGCGGGTATCCGACTATGGCTGGTACGGCCTCATCGCTTGCGGGCACATTGAGATTTGGTACAGGTTCGATTGTTGGCGCTGTCGTGGCTTGGTTGCCTGGTGGTGTCACTTGGCCGATGATATTAGTTATGAGCGCGTGTTCGGTTGTGTCGGCCGCGTGTTATTGGATGTTTGGAAGAAAAGCGTAATGTCGCAATATACGGTAGAAATACAAAAAGTGGTGAATCAAGCTCTCGCCGAAATGGCGAAAGAGCATGAGTCGGGTCGGCTTAGCAACGGATCGGTCGCAAATAACCTTTACTTAGTTCGCTGGGTGACCAAAGCGATAAAGTCGCAGCAGTTCTCACGTCTGGTGGCTGACGACCTGACCCGTTGGCAAAAAATGGGCCGCTCTAAAGGTGACAAAGCAGGGCTGATGCCAACGTTTGAGCGCATTTCCAAGTACTACCAGCAATGCTTTCCTCAAGGCGAGCCGGAGCGTGTGATCAGAGATAAAGAGATTGATGCCTTTCTCGATATGATGGAGCAGAATGGTTGGGAAGTGTCGACGTCAGAGCCACTTGTTGGTTGTGGAAAAGTGCAGATCTTTACCGAGGGGCCAAACTCACTTGCCTTGTGTTCTGAACAGTGTGATAGCTGCTTTGACGGAGAGGAAATGGTTAAGCCAATGAGTTGGTTTGTTCGTGGTCATCATGCGGATTTTGTTGAAAAAGCGTCAGCGGCTGGCTTTATGGTGCATAAAGTGACCGACTACAAATCTAACGTTAAGTATCATGGCGAGTATCTGATTTTCCCAGCCAATAGAGGCAGTCAGTTAGCCGAGATCCCACTCAGCTTCACTGCATAATACGCACATAAAGAGCTCCGATTACTGGAGCTCTTTTGCTTTTCGCACTATGGCTTTGACCATACCTTTAAAGATAAACAAATGCGCTGGCATCATGGCAAACCAATACAGTAGTCCTTTGAATCCTTGAGGGTGCCACCAAGCGATCACGGTAAGTGTTCTTTGCGAACCCAGATCGTCGATTGTAAATTCGAGCCGTCCCAAGCCGGGCCCTTTCATGCCAAATAGTAGCGAAATGAAGGAATTTTCTTCACAGCGAATCACTTTCCATGAGTCAATAAAGTCACCCACTTGTAATTCAGGGCCGGGAGGTGAACGCCGCACCGGTTTTCCGCCTCCGACAAAAAAATCTAGCCATTCACGTATCCGCCATAATATTGTGGCGAAAAAGTATCCCTCTTTGCGACTGCCAATTTTGCTAATCACTTTCCATAACTGTTCAGCACTCAAGTCAGTATTGATTGTTGCGCCTGTCTGTTTGGGGTAGTAACCAAAACCGGGCTGCCAGCGTGAGAAGGCGGCAGGATCGAACCCCCAAACGTTACTGCGGACAAAAGTGCCTTCATGTTTGATGCTGTGATTCACCATCTCCTCGAAGCTAATCAGGGGCTGCGGATACTTTTGATGGATTTGATAGCAATTAGCGACGAAATCATGTTCGAGCCCTGACAATAGTGCAGCGCCTATACTCGAGGGAACAGAGGTGACCACGCCAAGCCAGCGTGACGCCATTTCCGGTGTGAGCAGCGCTGTGGACCAGATTTTGATCGGTTTATTGATGGCTTGGGCAATGACTTGAAACTGTTCGCGATAGCTCAGAGTATCTGGACCGCCAACTTCGTACAGTTGATGAGTGGTCGGTGATTCAGCCGCTAGTGCTAATAAGTAGTGATTGAGGTTTTGCAATGCAATTGGGTTGGCTTTGGAATCGACCCATTTTGGGGTTACCAGCAATGGCATGTTATAGACAAAGTCACGCATTATCTCAAACGCCGCTGAGCCAGGTCCGATAATCACGCCTGCCCTGAGTTCGGTAATAGGAACGCCAGCTTGACGAATAATATCCCCAGTCATTCTTCTGGCTTTGAGGTGGTTGGAATCGCCGGTTTGTGGCTGAATCGCGCTCAAATAAATGACATGCTTTACCGAGCTTTGTTGCAAGGCTTGCTTAAAGTTATCGGCAAGCGCAATCTCATAGTCGACGAAGTCGTGTCCGTGAGCCATGCCGTGCACTAGGAAATAGACTAGGTCAAACTCGTTTATGAGCGCCAACGTTGCCTTAAGATCAGCAAGGTCTAAATAGGTAATCTGCAGGTTTGCATGTGGCGTGATGCGGGCTCGCAGGTAGTCAATCTGTCGCGCTGCGGCAGTGACGCTGTAACCTTGGTCGCACAATTGCGTGAGAAGTTGCGAACCGACGTAACCAGAAGCGCCTAATACCAGCACTTTCTTCATAGCGAACCTCGCTTAATTTGATGGTTTCATATCAGCAGTGATCATATAATAGGCGACTAATTTTTTCTCGTTTTTCATGCTGTTGCATTCTAAGGTTCGGGTTTAACCATGCTGTCACTAGTTCTTCACCATACACGCGGCGACTTTATTCGGCGTTTGATGGCTATTGCAATGCCAATCACGTTGCAAAGTATTATGTTTTCGAGTCGCAGCTTGGTCGACGTGCTGATGTTGGGGCAACTGGGTGAAGCGGAAATTGCAGCGGTAGGCGTGGCGGCTAGAGCCACTTTTGTGACCACAATTATGCTCGTCGGTGTCACAACAGGTGGAGCGATGCTAACCGCACAATACTGGGGGGCAGGGGATAGGCAGGGTGTGCGTGAGAGTACCGCGCTGACTTGGTTGGTTTGCACCGTATTTGCGGCGTTGACAGCAATCCTATTTATTCTATTTCCTAGCCAGATAATGGGCTTAGCCACTAATGATCCAGAGGTTAACCGTCTCGGCAGTGACTATTTGGTGATTACCTCGGTTACCATGTTTGCGGTTGCTTGTGTGGCGAGTATGTCGGTTGGCCTTAGAGCGATCCACCGTCCTGGGATCAGCACGTTTTTCAGCGGCATTGGAATCGGTTCAAATATCATTCTTAACTGGGTGTTGATTTTTGGTAAGTTCGGCTTTCCTGCCATGGGCATCAAAGGTGCAGCCATTGCGACTGTGTTGAGTGGAGCCATTGAAGTTATCACGCTGTTTGGCTACTTATACGCGAAAAAGCACTTGCTCGCCTTTTGTATTAGCGATATTCGTCAAGTGGTCGAAGTGGAACGTGTGGTGAAGTTTTTACGACTTTCCTTACCAACGACGTTTAACTTTCTCGCTTGGGCTGGTGGGTTATTTGCTTACCATGCGATCATGGGACAATCGGGAGTCCAGGGCTTGGCCGCTTTGTCGGTGATGACCCCCGTTGAGTCTATATCTCTGGCGCTTTTGATTGGTATGTCCAATGCTGCTGCAGTATTAATCGGTAATCAGATCGGCGCGAAAAACTACCAAGCGGTTTACTATCAAGCGATCGGCGTCACCTTGCTGAGTTTGTCAGTCGGGATTGTAGTCGCCGGAGCTCTCTATTTTGTACAAGGCCAGGTTTTAGATGCATTTAGCGCACTAACCGCCGAAACCCGCCAGTTAGCCGAAAAGTTTATGTTTGTGCTGTGTCTGAGCATCGTATTACGCTCGGTTCCCATGATGACAATCGTTGGCGTATTGCGTGCAGGAGGCGATGTAAAGTTTTGTCTCTACCAAGATATTGTCGCTCAGTGGCTGATTGGTATTCCGCTTGCCGCCTTCGCAGCGATCGGCCTTGGTTGGTCTCCTGAGTGGATTTATCTGTTGTTTTTGACCGAAGAGTTGATCAAGTGGTTTGGTTCACTTCATCGCACGCATTCAAAAAAATGGATTCGAAATTTGATCGAAAATTAGACGTTGAGCGTCATTTTATAGCGCTTTAGTGCATATGTTGTGATCCAGTATCCAAAATGCTTTCTTGAGAGTGAGATTTAGTGTAGATTCACACACCTAAATTTACGTTTTCGAGAGTTTCAATGTTACAGCTGACAGACCTATGTAAAGGCTATCTAGACGGGGGGGAGTTTCACCCGGTTTTACAAGGTGCTGAGTTGTCTTTGAAACAAGGCGAGCAAATTGCCTTGATGGGCGAAAGCGGCTCGGGGAAAAGTACTTTACTCAACCTGATAGCTGGATTGGATACGGTCGATTCTGGACAAGTATTGTTCCCCAATTTTTCGATGCATGAAGTGGCAGAGACGAAGCGCACTGCCTTTCGCCGAAATAATATTGGCCTTATTTTCCAGCAGTTTAACTTACTGCCTACACTTAACGTCGCCGATAACATTCGCTTCTGTCGTCAATTGAAAGGTCTACCTGAAGATCAAGGATTGTGGCGTCAGATACTCTCTTCGCTGGATCTCATGCCTTTACTTGGGCGCTACCCAGAAGAAGTGTCAGGCGGGCAACAGCAACGAGCAGCAATTGCACGAGCCTTATATATGGAGCCCAAATTGTTGTTGGCTGATGAACCAACAGGCAGTTTGGACGAACGTAATGCGGAAGCGGTAATGCGTTTGCTAACCACCTTGACTAAGCAACTCGATTGCACATTGTTGTTGGTTACCCACAGTGAGCGTGTTGCCCAGCATATGGAGGGAAGAGTCAGGCTTCAAGGAGGGCAATTGCATGTTATGGCCCGTAATTAAGGCATTACTGGGTCACTACCGACGTTATCCTCTGCAAATTGTTCTTGTTTGGCTTGGTCTAACGTTGGGCGGTTCACTGTTAGTGGGCGTTACGCTGATTAACGATCATGCTCGAATGAGCTACGAGCATGGCGAAAAACTTTTTGATAATCCTCTGCCTTATCGTATTCGTTCAAAACATGCGCCGAATAAAATTCCTCAAGGTTTTTATGTGCAGTTGCGCCGCGATGGCTTTCATCAGTGTGTGCCCTTTGAAAGCATTCGCCTCAACACCGTAGATGGTACCGACATCAATTTAATGGGCATAGACCCAGCGGCGATGATGCGCTTTAAACAGGGCGCGCAGCTCAACCAGTTCTCTTCTCTTGCCCTAATGCGTCCGCCATATCCCTTGATGGTCAGCAGTGAACTCGCTGCCCACATGAACTGGAAGGAAAACGACAGAATTCAGCTACAAGATGGCAGGACTCTAGGTCCAATTCTGATAGATGACGACGGATTGGTTACCGGCACCCGTGTAGTCGCTGATATTGCGTTGCTGCGAATGATTGAGCGCAGTGCAGGAATCTCTATCATCGCCTGTAGCGACATGTCTGCCCAACATTTGGCGGCTTTGCGCTCCAAATTGCCCAATGGGATGGAGTTGAGTCATAGTTCTAAAATCGAACTAGAATCACTGACTCAGGCATTTCATATCAACCTAAGCGCTATGGGAATGCTAGCCTTTGTCGTTGGGCTTTTTATCTTCTATCAAGCGATGTCACTCTCGTTGATCCAGCGCCAACGCTTGGTCGGGTTATTGCGTCAAACCGGCGTTTCTGGATGGCAATTGACCCAAGCCTTACTGCTAGAGCTATTAGTTCTGGTAGCCATCAGTTGGCTGTGCAGCAACTTGTTTGGCATGTTACTGGCGAAGCAGCTAATACCGTCAGTATCGGCTAGCTTGGCTGATCTATACGATGCCAATGTGGGCTTGTCTGTCAACTGGAGCTGGCACGCGAGTCTGTATAGCTTGGCCATGTCGATATTGGGTGCGGTGACGGCTTGCGCTTGGCCTTTGGTACGACTGTTGCGTTCTCAACCCTCACGTTTAACCACACGCTTATCTTTAACTCGATTCACGGGTAAAGAGTTTACTTTTCAAGCCTTGCTGAGTGGTGCGTTTTGTGTGGCGGCGATTGCCATCTATCAAGCGCCTAAAAGCCAAGAATCCGGCTTTGCCATCATTGCATTAATGATGCTCAGTGTCGCTCTATTCACACCGTACATTGTTTGGCGCGTATTCGAAGGCCTGTCCTATTCGCTGCGTTGGGTTAAAGCACGTTGGTTCTTTGCCGATGCGGCAGCCAGCATGAGTTATCGTGGTGTTGCCACTATGGCGCTAATGCTGGCGATGGCGGCGAACATAGGCATTGAAACTATGGTAGGCAGTTTTCGTGATACCACCGACAAGTGGCTAAATCAACGATTGGCCGCTGATATGTATGTCTATCCGAATAGCAATTCAGCCGCTCGAATTAGCTCATGGCTAGGTGAACAACCTGGTGTGAAAGCGGTTTGGTGGCGCTGGGAAAAAGAGATTCAAACCGATAAAGGTTTGCTCCAAGTCGCCAGTACAGGCCCATCGGAAGGTGAGCTAAACTCATTGACGGTCAAGCTAGGCATACCCAACTACTGGTACTATTTGCACCAGTCTAAAGCAGTAATGGTGAGTGAATCGATGGCGCTCAAGTTCGGTATTCGCCCGGGCGATATCATCGAATTGGCCGGAGAGCTCGGTGATGGTTGGCTCGTAAGTGGGGTTTATTATGACTACGGTAACCGCTACAACCAAGTTCTTCTCTCGCATCGCAACTGGCTTTATGCTTTTGCAGGCAGCGGCAACGTTGCCTTGGGCGTAGTGTTAGATCCACAGACCAAACCTGACGTGTTGCAGCGCAGACTCGAAAACATGTTCCGCATTGATTCTCAGCGCATATTCGATACCAGCTATTTACACCAACAAGCAATGCGTGTGTTTGACCGGACGTTCTCGATTGCAGATTCGCTAGGCAATATAACCTTAGTTATTGCGGTGTTTGGGATATTTTTCTCCACCGTCGCAGGTGAGATGTCGAGACAACGCCATATCTCGTTGCTGCGTTGTGTGGGTATGTCGGGGAGAGAGTTGATCATGATGGGGGGGTTGCAGCTGTTTGTGTTTGGCGCGATCTCTATATTGATCGCTATGCCTCTAGGGCTCGCATTGGCCAGCTTAGTCGTCGAGATCATCATTAAGCACTCTTTTGGCTGGACAATAGAACTGCAATTTATTCCGTATGAGTACCTCTATACGGTGGCATTGGCGATGTGCTCTTTGATGCTTGCTGGTGCCTTACCTGTTCTGCGTATGGTCAGAAATACGCCAATGAAGTCACTACGTGACTCGTTATAGCGGGAGGTTAATGTGAGTAAGCGAAACGCCATTGTTAGTATACTCGTTGCCACCATTGTTCTGCCTTTAGGCCTCTATTTTTCTGGAGTGTTAACTCAGACGGAGAGCGATAAACCGTCCGATGGTCTGAGTGACGTTATGCTCTCGGCTTCTGACCGGATATTTGAGCCCGTTTTACCAGACAATCCCGTTGTCGTGCCGCGAGATTTTGCGTTTCACTATGAATTCCAACACGGGTGGTGGCACTTTTTCGCCAATGTAGTTGACCAGCAAGGTGAGCGCTATGCGATTCAATGGAGCTACTTCCGCATTGCTCACCATGATGTCAACTTACAGGGGTGGCTAAATCCACAGTTGTATATCGCTAATGTTGTGATTTCAAATGGAGATAGGGTGTGGCGAGATCAGCGAATTGCTAGAGGTGGCATCGGCCAAGCAGGGATGACCGAAAAACCGTTCAAGCTATGGATAGACAACTGGTCTTGGCGCTCTTTGGGTACTACGCCGTTTCCCGGTGCACTTAAAGTAGCGACTGAGCAATTGCAGCTCGACTTACAAATTGTGACTCGTGGGCCTTTAGTGGTTCCTGGTGACTATGGCTACGTTAAAAAGCACGATTTGCTTCCGGTCGCTTCGCACGCCATCACTGCACCATTTTTGGCTGTACGCGGTGAGATTCAGCTCGATGGTCAAACGCCGATTCGCGTTGAGGGGCAAGCATGGATGAGCAAAGAGTGGGGCAGCGGTTTGTTGGCCGAAGGTCAGCAAGGTTGGGACTGGTTAGTTCTGCACTTAGATAATGAAACCACCTTGTCGTTGAATCGTTATCGACATGATAAGCAGATGCCGTACTTATTTGGGACTCTTGCGACGAGTGATGGAAAGGTCGTTAAACTAAGTGACGAACAACTGACTGTTGAGCCACTCAGGACCCAAGTACTAAAAAATGGTAAAGATATTCCAGTCGAGTGGCAGGTTCTGATACCAGAGCAAGATATCAACGTTACCGTACGCGCAGTCAATCATGAGTTGTGGCTACCGTTTGTTATTCCTTATTGGGAAGGGCCAGTCAATGCTTTGGGTAGCCATAAAGCGCAAGGCTTTATGCAGATGACAGGCTACTAGTCCTATCATACCAAGGCCACTTCTCGGCAAATGGGAAGTGGCCTTTTTATTTGTCTATTGCAATTGTCCATCATTGCCTATAATTAATGAAAGAAAATAAGCGGTTTGAAGTTGTTTCTATCGGGATTTCCGAGGTTAATGCTCTAAACAAGCGATTATTCTTAGGTTATCTTACTCTATACACTCTTATTTATTCTTTGCTATTCGCTTATTTACATAATAAATATAAGGGCATTACCATGACTGACGCTATTCGCGATTTCTTTAAAATGGAGTCTGCCGGAGGCATTCTTCTTGTAATAGCAGCGGCTATTGCAATGACTATCGCAAATACGGATCTCAATGCAGCATACCAAGGTTTTTTACACACTTATGTGTTTGGCATGTCGGTCTCGCACTGGATTAACGACGGCTTAATGGCTGTTTTCTTCCTGATCATCGGTTTGGAAGTCAAACGTGAACTACTTGAAGGCGCACTTAAATCAAAAGAAACCGCTATTTTCCCTGCCATTGCAGCAGTGGGGGGGATGTTAGCGCCCGCATTAGTATACGTATTGTTCAACTACAATGACTCGCAAGCCCTGCAAGGTTGGGCGATTCCTGCTGCTACAGACATTGCGTTTGCATTGGGGATCATGGCACTGCTAGGAAACCGTGTCCCTGTTAGCTTAAAGGTATTCTTGCTTGCGTTAGCAATCATTGATGACCTAGGCGTGGTTGTCATTATTGCTCTGTTCTACACCGGAGAGTTGTCTACACTTGCGCTGGCGGTAGGCTTTGCTATGACTGCTGCCCTGTTTGCTTTGAACGCCAAGCAAGTCACCAAATTAACGCCGTACATGATCGTTGGTGCCATCTTGTGGTTTGCGGTGCTTAAGTCAGGTGTCCACGCTACTTTGGCGGGTGTTGTGATCGGTTTCGCTATTCCGTTGAAAGGCAAAGAGGGAGAGCACTCACCGCTAAAACACATGGAACATGCGCTGCACCCGTATGTTGCGTTTGGTATCTTACCTCTATTCGCATTCGCTAACGCTGGAATCTCATTAGAGGGTGTCTCAATCAGCGGATTGACCTCGATGCTGCCATTAGGCATTGCTCTTGGCCTTCTAATTGGTAAGCCTCTTGGCATCTTCTCATTCAGTTGGCTAGCGGTGAAAGCGGGTATCGCTAGATTGCCAGAGGGCATTAACTTTAAGCACATCTTCGCCGTGTCTGTGTTATGTGGTATCGGCTTTACCATGTCGATCTTCATCTCTTCACTTGCGTTCGGTTCAGTAGCTGCTGAGTTCGATACCTACGCGAGACTTGGAATCCTAATGGGTTCTACCACCGCAGCAGTGCTGGGCTATGGTTTATTGAGAGCATCGCTACCGAAAAAAGTCGCCAACGCAGAAACCAGTGAAACACAGGTAAACCATCACTAATACAGTTTGATGGCAACAAAAAAGCGCTCCACATTTGGCAGCGCTTTTTTATTCCTGATTAGTATTATTTTTCAATGACGCTAAAGATTGTCCATTCTTCTACGACTTCCTCTTTTAGGCCAACTACCTTGGCGGTTACGCGTCGGTTTAGAGCGTGAGAGGTTTCATCATCACCTTCTGCTTCTAGCCTGTCCTCGCCGTAGCCCACAATCGCGACACGGTCGGGATCGATCTCGTAAGAGAGGAGCTGATCTTGTACTGCATTCGCTCGTTTCTTCGACAGCTCAAGGTTGTACTCAGGGTCACCGACTTTACTTGCATAGCCTTGGATCTGAATCGAAGCGGATTGATATCGCTTGAGAAACTCAGCCATAGTTTGGATTTGATTGGCAAAGATCGGGTTGATTTCATAAGAATTATTAGCAAAGAGAATGCGCAGTTCGCGTTCTTCTTGCTCAGTGATGGCAACACCACAGCCATCATTATCCACCTGTGCACCTACTGGCGTTCCTGGGCATAGATCTCGAGCGTTGACCACACCATCTCTATCATCATCAGTCAGATCTGAAATTTGTTCTGCAGTTGGTGTTGCTATGTAATCATACTCATCTTCGGCATAGACTGCTGCGCATGGAATCACAGTCACCAAAGCGTATGGGATCAGTTGTTTCATCTTCATATCAATACTCCACTGGCTGTGCCCACTCTTTTGGTGTATCAACTAACAGCGCATCAAGTAAATTACCTGTCGCATTCATGACTCGATATTTAGCGTATTGCTCTGCGTAGTGCGCGTCGAGATAGTCTTTACGTGCTTCAAACAGCTCGTTCTCGGTGTTGAGTAGGTCCAACAGGGTACGTTGGCCGATTCGATATTGCTTTTGGTACGCGATAACGGTTTCCGATGCTGAGTCAACATGGTCGGCGAGAAAGTTTTTCTGTTGTAAGGTAAGGTCTAAAGCGCTCCAAGATAAGCGTAAGCTTTCTTCGACTTGTCGGTAGGCGTTATCTCTAAGATCCTTGGCCTGATTGAGTTGGTATGCCGCACGTTCAGAAAGATCGCCGTCCGAGCCACCGTTGTATAAGTTGTAGCGCATGCGCAGCATCGCTAATGTTTCATCGCGTTGACCGCGGTCACCGCCCGCATCGTCGCGCCAACCATGGCTTGCCTCGATTGAGAAAGTCGGATAGAAGTTGCCTTTCGACTGTTCGTATTGAAAGCGTGCAGAGTCAACGTCAACCAGAGATACGCGGATGACCGGGTGCTTATCAAACGCGTCAACTAATGCATCAGAAAGCGAAAGTGGCAACTTTGATTCATCGGCTCTTGGGTAGATAAGTCCAAGCGGCGCTTGACCGACCAAGCGAGTGAACTGAGTATGGGTATCGATCAAATTGTTTTGCGCGGCAAGTAAATTACCGTGCGCTTTGGCGATACGTGCCTCTACTTGAGTGACGTCTGCTGTTGAGCCGATTCCTGAGTTGGCTCGTCGCTTAATATCGCGGTAGATTTCTTTGTGAACGGCGAGGTTACTTTCAGAAAGTGCCAAAACCTCGGTTGCTTTTACTGCCTCTAAATAGACATCGGTCACTTTGAGTGCTAAATCTGACGCATCAGAGAGCAGTTGGTAGCGAACAGATTCTGCTTCAGCCGCCGTTCGATCCATATCGTTGAGCGTTGCATTTCCGTCCCACAATAGTTGGGTCAGACTTATTGTGGCTTCTTTACGTGTTAAGTCCGTATCTCTCCGTCCTGTTGAACTGGCCGGATTGATACCTTCATACCCGATACCCGCATCTAAATCCAAACTCGGCAGATAAGCGCCACCTGACGCATCCGCTTCTTTTACTGCACTTCTAAATTGGTTGTAAGCGCTTTTTATTTCTGGATTGGTCGCGAGAGCCGTGGCGACGGCTTGTTCGAGAGTTTGTGCATAGGATGGCATTGATATTGCCATGGCAATGCAGCTTGCTATGAGTGGCGTGTTTCTGTTCAAGGTGACCTCCTTGTGATGTGCCATGACGTGGGTAGCTTAGATCGTAGGCAGCACATAGCCCCTAAGCTAGGTATCAAAAGCTTAGTCGACACCTAGCGTTTTTGTGAGTTTCTCATCAATAAAATCACCCAAAAGTTTTAATCGTATTGCATATTTCGTTAGGACTTTTTTGCTATTTACTAGATTGTCAGTAGTGGTGGGTCTAGTTTTTAGGTTGTAGGGGTATGCGAATTTTTTACTCTTGGCTGGGTGGGCAGAGTTATTCGCATAGACGCAGCAGGGGAACTGGGTTATGAATGCGAACAGTCTTGCAACATTGATGCTCGCGAAAACAAGTGTGGTCATCGATGTCAACGGGGAAATCCGTGCATTGCTTCCTGGAGAGGTGCCAGCACCAGGAGAGGTTGTGGTGACAGTCGGTCAAGATACAACGGCTGAGGCTGATGCCGGTATTATTGAAGCACAACTATTTGGAGAGGATAATCAGGGGCTTGGACTTGATCTTGACAACGAAATCGCAGCGATTGTTGAGCAGATTGAGCAAGGGGTCGATCCGACGCTGAATGATGATTTCGCCACTGCGGCGGGGGGGCAAAATGGGTCCAGTCTCACGACTACTGGAGCGATTGAGCGAACCGGTGCTGAGTCGCTTGCTGAAACACAATTTGATACCACTGGTCTGGAGTCGCAAGGGCTGTCTGAGACGCAAAGCTTGGCTCTGCTTGATCTCGTCGCGCAAGCCGTGTTTGTCGGACAAGACTCGGTGTCTGTGTTTGAAACCGATGTAGCGTGGACAATTAATGGCTCGATTGAGGCGACCGAAACTGATCTGCCAGCATTTATTGTTCAAGAGAACGTCGCGGGTGACAATGGTGTGTTCTCGATTGACGTCGATGGTAATTGGACCTACGTCGCCAATAGTGCTTTCGATGAACTCAACGTTGGCGATTCTGTTTCGGATGTTTTTCCAATCCAGTCTGCAGATGGCACTGTGGGTAGTGTGACGGTGACGATCAATGGTACTAACGACTTACCACAATTCGTCTCAACGGACAGTTTTGGTGGTGAAGGTGCGGAAGTCGCTGTGCCATCAAGTTTTGAAAATGGCGCCTACACCTTCGATATTCCAGAGAATACTGCCGCGGGAGCGCCAATCGGTCAGGTTGCTGCCATTGACCCAGATAACCAAGTATTGATTTTCAGCATTTCGACCAATATTCAAAATGAACAGGGCGAAGATTTATTTCAAATCGATGCTGAAAGCGGGGAAATTAGTTTAACTGAAGCGGGCGCTGCTTCCTACGTGAACGATTTTGAGCTGCTGTCTAACGCGCACCAACTGGTGGTAACGGTAACCGAAGGTGATGGTATTGGCGAGCCGCAATCTGTTGATGTCGATGTGTTCTTAAACGAAGTCAACCTTGATGACAATACGCCAATCTTCACCGGTACCGATGATAATGGCGAGTACAGCTTCACTTATGATGAAAACTCACTCGAGTCGTATGTGATTGGTAGCGTGTCTGCCGCAGACGCGGACGGCGAAGCGGTCACCTACAGCATCAAAACTAACGTGCTCAATGATGATAACCAGCCCCTGTTTGAAATCGACGCCCAAAGCGGCGAAATCAGTTTAACTGCGGCTGGTGTTGAGGCGTTTACCAACGACTATGAAGTGCTGGGCAATATGCACGACATCGTGGTCACCGCCACCGAAGTCGATGGCTTGGGCGGGGTGAAAACCACCAACGTCACCGTCAATCTTGATGAGGTCAACCTGGATGACAATGCGCCCATCTTCACCGGCACCGATGATAATGGGGAATACAGCTTCACTTATGATGAAAACTCACTCGAATCGTATGTGATTGGTACCGTGTCTGCCGCTGACGCTGACGGCGAAGCGATCACCTATAGCATCAAAACTAACGTGCTTAATGATGCTAACCAGCCCCTGTTTGAAATCGACGCCCAAAGTGGCGAAATCAGTTTAACCGCGGCTGGTGTTGAGGCGTTTACCAACGATTATGAAGTGTTGGGCAATATGCACGACATCGTGGTCACCGCCACCGAAGTCGATGGCTTGGGCGGGGTGAAAACCACCGACGTCACCGTCAATCTCGATGAGGTCAACCTGGATGACAACGCGCCCATCTTCACCGGTACCGATGATAATGGGGAATACAGCTTCACTTATGATGAAAACTCGCTCGAATCGTATGTGATTGGTACTGTGTCTGCGGCTGACGCCGACGGCGAAGCGGTCACCTATAGCATCAAAACTAACGTGCTTAATGATGCTAACCAGCCCCTGTTTGAAATCGACGCCCAAAGCGGGGAGATCAGTTTAACTGCGGCCGGTGTGACCGCGTTTACCAACGACTATGAAGTGCTGGGCAATATGCACGACATCGTGGTCACCGCCACCGAAGTCGATGGCTTGGGCGGGGTGAAAACCACCGACGTCACCGTCAATCTCGATGAGGTCAACCTGGATGACAACGCGCCCATCTTCACCGGTACCGATGATAATGGGGAATACAGCTTTACTTATGATGAAAACTCGCTCGAATCGTATGTGATTGGTACTGTGTCTGCCGCTGACGCTGACGGCGAAGCGGTCACCTACAGCATCAAAACTAACGTGCTTAATGATGCTAACCAGCCCCTGTTTGAAATCGACGCCCAAAGCGGGCAGATCAGTTTGACCGCGGCTGGTGTTGAGGCGTTTACCAACGATTATGAAGTGCTGGGCAATATGCACGACATTGTGGTCACCGCCACCGAAGTGGATGGTTTGGGCGGAGTGAAAACCACTGACGTGACCGTCAATCTCGATGAGGTCAACCTCGATGACAACGCGCCCATCTTCACCGGCACCGATGATAATGGGGAATACAGCTTCACTTATGATGAAAACTCGCTCGAATCGTATGTGATTGGTTCTGTGTCTGCGGCTGACGCCGATGGCGAAGCGGTCACCTACAGCATTACAACCAACGTGCTCAATGATGCCAACGAGCCGTTATTTGAAATCGACGCCCAAAGCGGGGAGATAAGTTTAACCGCGGCCGGTGTGACCGCGTTTACCAACGACTATGAAGTGCTGGGCAATATGCACGACATCGTGGTCACTGCCACTGAAGTGGATGGTTTGGGCGGAGTGAAAACCACCGACGTTACCGTCAATCTTGATGAGGTCAACCTCGATGATAACGCGCCCATCTTCACAGGCACCGATGATAATGGTGAATACAGCTTCACTTATGATGAAAACTCGCTCGAATCGTATGTGATTGGTACTGTGTCTGCGGCTGACGCTGACGGCGAAGCGGTCACCTATAGCATCAAAACTAACGTGCTCAATGATGCTAACCAGCCCCTGTTTGAAATCGACGCGCAAAGCGGGCAGATCAGTTTGACCGCGGCTGGTGTTGAGGCGTTTACCAATGACTATGAAGTGCTGGGCAATATGCACGACATCGTGGTCACTGCCACTGAAGTGGATGGTTTGGGCGGAGTGAAAACCACTGACGTCACCGTCAACCTTGACGAGGTCAACCTGGATGACAACGCGCCCATCTTCACCGGCACCGATGATAATGGGGAATACAGCTTCACTTATGATGAAAACTCGCTTGAGTCGTATGTGATTGGCAGCGTGTCTGCGGCTGACGCCGATGGCGAAGCGGTCACCTATAGCATCAAAACTAACGTGCTCAATGATGCTAACCAGCCCCTGTTTGAAATCGACGCCCAAAGCGGCGAAATCAGTTTAACTGCGGCCGGTGTGACCGCGTTTACCAACGACTATGAAGTACTGGGCAATATGCACGACATCGTGGTCACCGCCACCGAAGTCGATGGTTTGGGCGGAGTGAAAACCACTGACGTCACCGTCAATCTCGATGAGGTCAATCTGGATGACAATGCGCCAGAGTTTGATCCGAATGATGGTGATAAGTACGCATTTTCTTACTTTGAAAACAACAATGCCGACTATGTGATTGGTAGCGTCTCCGCGACCGATGCTGATGGCGAAGCCGTCACCTACAGCATCAAAACTAACGTGTTTAATGATGCCAATCAGCCACTGTTTGCCATAGACTCAAGTAACGGTAACATCAGCTTGACGGCTGCAGGGGTCTTGGCGTTCACCAACAATTACGAGGCGCTGGCAAACACCCACACCTTAGTTGTCACAGCGACTGAAGTTGATGGGTTTGGCGATCAACAATCTACCGACATTACGGTTGAGTTGTCGGAGCTTAATGTCAATGAGTTGCCGGTGACGGAAGACTTTAATGTTGATGCGGGCAGTGCGATATATGTCCCATTGGTGTTCGATTCGAGTGATCCAACCCTCGACCATATTTCAGATGAGGACGATGACTTTAACAATGTCGAGTTGAACATCATGCTGACCTCGTTGCCGAAATACGGCACTTTGCTTTACACCGATGATTTTGGTGACACTCGTGTGATCACACAAGCTGACCTTCATACCCTAGGCGAAGCCATTGACCCTGCGAAACTCTTTGACCCTAATAACTTTAGTTATGTCCCAGGGCAAGGTGACCCGTTTGAAATGGGCTTTAGCGGCGATCCAAGTGAGATCGTTCTGGGTGATGATGGATTCTACAACTGGGGTGTTGCGGTGAGCGACACTGAACGCCTGATCACCCTAGAAAACGGCAACACAATTACCATTTCACTCGATGACAATAACGACAAAGCATTCAAACAGTACACAGGTAAACAGCCTCATGTAGGGTGGGGTATTGGGGATAGCGACGGTAATGGTCTCAACAAACAAGAGACATTAATTGTCGATCTCAGTGATAACCCCTTGGATGTGGTCACGTTCGGCCTTGATGGTATGGGTGGCTCGTTCAATACCAACAGTAATGTTTATGTTGAAGTGACTTATACTTTGGCGGATGGCACCAAGCACGTCGAGCAGTATCAGAAAGACGAGGGCGATGTGGGCAATGACCAGATCTTGTACGAGTTTAGCTACTCATCACCTGACAATCCTATCGTCAATATGGAGATGTCATCAACGGGAGGAAACTGGGAGTTGCGCTATCTATCAGGTACACAAGAAATTACGGAAGATGTGACCTTTGATTATGTAGCGGTTGACTCAGATTTAGCGGTCAGTAATGAATCGACGGTCACTATCGATGTTTCGGAGTCACCTGAGTATCAAGTTCTGTCTGCGGAACAAGGCGATAGTCTTGATGCCGATTTGGGCAATCAAGTGATGTTGGGCGATGAAAACGCCAATGTGTTTACTTGGCTGGACGACACACTCGATAACGGCACTGACGTCGTGGATAACTTCACTTTGGGTAGCGATTTCCTTGACCTAACCGGTATCTTAGAGCAGGACGATAACGTAGTGGTCGGTGATCTGATTGATTCGATATCCGCACAAGTCTCTGGTGATGATGTGGTGATGAGTGTCTCGGATGAAGGCCGCACACAAACCATCATCTTAGAAGGGGTCACTGGTGCGTTTGAAGACGCGGGACTGATTGAAAACAACAGTATTACGAATGAGTTGGAGATGTTAACTCAAATACTCAAAACCGATACTGTTTAAGTAGCAAAAGCCGAGAGTAAAAGCTGGCCATTCATTGGCCAGCTTTTGTTTTGATAGATAGATAAATAATTTGCTTTGAGACGACAAATTATTATTGCCACTGCGCCGCTTTCTATGATAATTTTCGCCGCAATCTCGGAGAGGAGTCACGAAGACATTCTGGGGGATACGCGAGATGACATTCGGGCTGAGTGTTGTCACGTAGGGTAGGTATCGGCAAGTCCTTTTGTCGATAGACGGGATACTGTTGTCGCTTTGCGGCATATGAATGGGAAACCCAACATTGAACTCACTTAACAAACAACCATTAATCAGCTTAGTTCTTCCTCAATGCCCTGTTTTACAAGACAGTTGCATTACTGAACCTTGATTCTATTACTCGTTATATAGTCCATCTTTTTGATGGAGCGATCTGTCGTACTCGCTAGTTTCGATTAGCGTGACCTTTTGCTTTACCCTCTTTCCAGATTTGGTTTCTGATTAGGGGAGTGATTTATATTTCAAGGGATTAATCATGAGCACAGCCTTTGAAGTCGATAACACTGTTGTCGCAACCCCTTTTTCTACTCAGGTTCCAGTTCTGGAAGGCACTTACGACCTTACTCCAGATGAAGTTCTTATCGACCAAGAGCAACATGAATCTGCGGTGCGTTCTTATCCGCGTCGCTTACCGATTGCCATTAAGCAAGCTTATGGCGCCTTGGTCGAAGACACACGCGGACAACTCTTTCTCGACTGTCTTGCTGGCGCGGGGACACTGGCTTTGGGCTACAACCACCCAGAGATCAGCCAAGCCTTAAAAGATCAGCTAGACAGCGGACTGCCGTATCAAACGTTAGACATCGCGACCAAAGCGAAAACTGACTTTATTCAAGCAGTTAAAGCCTTCTTACCCGATCAGCTTGGTAACAATTGCGTTATTCAATTTTGTGGCCCATCGGGCGCAGATGCAGTAGAAGCCGCGATTAAACTTGCTAAGCAGACAACGGGTCGCAACACCATGTTTGCGTTTCGCGGGGCTTACCATGGTATGACCAACGGTACCATGGGAATGATGGGCAACTTAGGCACCAAAGCGCGTCGCACAGGCTTGATGTCAGATGTACACTTTATGCCATTCCCATACAACCTTCGCTGTCCATTTGGTTTAGGTGGAGACGAAGGCGCCAAAGCCAGCATTCGTTACATCGAGCGTTTACTGCATGACGATGAAGCGGGCATTATGAAGCCAGCTGCGATTGTCGTTGAGCCAGTACAAGGTGAGGGCGGTGTGATTCCGGCCCCTGCATTCTGGTTGCGTGAGTTGCGCCGTATCTGTGATGAGCATGGCATCCTACTTATCTTTGACGAGATCCAATGTGGTGTAGGCAAAACGGGTTACAACTTCGCTTTTGAAGAAGCGGAAATCGTGCCTGATATCCTTTGTTTGTCGAAAGCGATTGGCGGCGGAATGCCAATGTCACTGCTAGTGATCAACAAGCAGCACGACACCTGGAAACCAGGTGAACATACTGGCACCTTCCGTGGTAACCAACTGGCCATGGTATCGGGCGCGAAAGCGCTGGAGATCATTCAACGTGACAACTTGGTTGAGCATGCGAATATCGCTGGCCAGTATCTTCGTCATGGTTTAGAGGCGATGCAAAGGCGCCTTGACTGTATTGCTGAAGTGCGTGGCAAAGGCTTGATGCTGGGTGTCGAAATTCGTAAACCGGGTAGTGAACTCAACCAGTTTGGTGAGCCAGTTTCAGATGGTGAGCTCACGCTGAAAATTCAACGTGCTGCGCTTGAGCGCGGCTTGATGGTAGAGAAGGGCGGCCGCGATGGTTCGGTGATCCGTTTTCTGCCACCACTGATCATCTCTTTTGAGCAGATTGACTTTGCTTTGCGTGTGCTAGAAGAAGCCATGTTAGTCGCTGGTGCCAATAAACTAAGCGCAGAGCAGGTAAATCAGAGTTGGAAGCAGCACTTTATCCATACCGGTGAGATGGGCAGTGATGAGTTTGCTAAGGTGATGAACCACACCACCGCGGCGATGAAATCCGTTTTTGAACAAGTTGACGCGCCATACTCCGGTCTTGAGCCGAAGCAACTTGAACAGGCGATCAAAGCCGTTGACCTCGATAACAATCAAGCATCTCTGGTTGATGTGATTGGGAGTACCGCCGACTTAGTGGCCAAGAATGCGATATTTACCCAGCATCCGGATTGTATTGCTCACTTGCATACTCCGCCGCTGATGCCTGCTGTTGCTGCAGAAGCCATGATTGCTGCATTGAATCAATCGATGGATTCATGGGATCAAGCGTCTTCTGCCACTTACGTAGAGCAAAAGGTGGTGGATTGGCTGTGTGATAAGTACGAATTGGGTGAAAAATCAGATGGTATTTTCACCAGTGGCGGCACCCAGAGCAACCAAATGGGGCTGATGTTAGCCCGGGATTGGATTGCCGATAGGCTAAGCGGCCACTCGATTCAAAAGCTCGGCCTGCCGGATTACGCCGATAAGCTGCGCATAGTCTGTTCGAAGAAGTCGCACTTTACCGTGCAAAAGTCGGCGTCATGGATGGGATTGGGCGAAAAGGCGATTTTAGCGGTTGATGCTAACGCTGATGGCACTATGGATGTGAGCCAGCTCGATGCTGTGATTGAGCAAGCAAAAGCTGAAGGTTTAATCCCGTTTGCGATTGTTGGTACCGCAGGCACCACCGATCATGGCGCGATTGATGATCTCGACTTTATTGCGGATATGGCCAACAAGCACCAGATGTGGATGCATGTTGATGGCGCTTACGGCGGTGCTTTAATTCTTAGCAGCCATAAGCCGCGCCTTAAAGGTGTCGAACGCGCATCATCGGTGAGCGTTGATTTCCACAAGTTGTTCTACCAAACAATAAGCTGTGGTGCGCTGTTGGTGAATGATAAAGCGAACTTTAAGTTTTTGCTGCACCATGCCGACTACCTAAACCGCGAACACGATGAGTTGCCGAACTTGGTCGACAAGTCTATCGCGACCACCAAACGTTTTGATGCTCTGAAAGTGTTTATGACAATGCAAAGCGTTGGGCCTGCGGTGTTAGGGGAAATGTACGATCACTTGCTGGCACAAACCCAACAAGTGGCTAATCTGGTTCGCAACAACGACAGTTTTGAATTGTTGGCTGAACCAGCATTGTCGACGGTGCTATTCCGCGCAGTGCAAAAGGACTGTGACCTCGACCAACTAAACAAAACTCTAAGGCTCGAAGCACTCACGCGAGGCGTGGCTGTGCTTGGAGAGACCGTTGTGGATGGTCAGGCAGCACTGAAATTCACAATTTTAAACCCTTGCTTGAAGATTTCGGACTTCGAATCTTTGCTAAATAAAATCAATGCTCTAGCGGTTGAGCTAGCGAAATAAAGGTAACGAATACTATGGCAATTCTACAAATTGGTGCAGGCGGCGTTGGCTGGGTAGTGGCACATAAAGCAGCGCAAAACAACGACGTTCTGGGTGATATCACCATCGCTTCACGTACCGTGGGCAAGTGTGAAAAAATCATTGAATCTATTCAGAAAAAAAATAATCTGAAAGATACCTCTAACAAGCTAGAAGCTCGTGCGGTCAATGCTGACGACGTAGAGTCACTCGTTGCTCTTATTAAAGAAGTTCAGCCTGATTTAGTGATCAATGCGGGTCCTCCATGGGTCAACATGTCGATTATGGAAGCGTGTTACCAAACCAAGGTGTCGTACCTAGACACGTCCGTTGCCGTTGATTTGTGTAGTGAAGGTCAGCAGGTTCCGCAAGCTTACGATTGGCAATGGGGTTACCGTGAAAAGTTTGCTGAAGCAGGCATTACAGGTATTCTTGGCGCGGGTTTTGATCCGGGTGTTGTTTCGGTGTTTGCTGCGTATGCGGTTAAGCATCTATTTGATGAGATCGACAGCATCGATGTCATGGATGTGAACGCTGGCGATCATGGCAAGAAGTTTGCGACTAACTTTGACCCTGAAACCAACATGTTAGAGATCCAAGGTGACTCTTTCTATTGGGAGAATGGCGAGTGGAAGCAAGTACCTTGTCATTCACGCATGCTTGAGTTTGATTTCCCGAACTGTGGTACGCACAAGGTGTACTCGATGGCACACGATGAAGTGCGTTCAATGCAGGAGTTTATTCCAGCCAAGCGTATTGAATTTTGGATGGGCTTTGGCGACCGCTACCTAAACTACTTCAATGTGATGCGTGATATCGGCTTACTAAGCCCAGATCCATTAACCTTGCATGACGGTACTGTGGTACAGCCTCTGCACGTTCTTAAAGCGCTATTGCCAGATCCAACATCTTTGGCTCCGGGTTACACAGGGTTAACCTGTATCGGTACTTGGGTGCAAGGTAAGAAAGATGGTAAAGAGCGTAGTGTGTTTATCTACAACAACGCTGACCATGAAGTGGCGTATCAAGACGTTGAGCACCAAGCGATCTCTTACACCACAGGTGTTCCGGCTATTACGGCGGCACTTCAGTTCTTCCGTGGTAAGTGGGCAGATAAAGGCGTATTCAACATGGAGCAACTGGACCCAGATCCGTTCCTAGAAACGATGCCAAGCATTGGTCTCGATTGGCATGTTCAAGAGCTTGAAGCGGGTCAAGGTCTACCAGTAATTCATGAGCTTAAGAAATAAGCATTGAACTGTTCAACAGTGGATTGAAGGGGACAATGACTGTTCCCTTCTTACTTATTAATACCTTTATGGAAAGGTATCATTTACTTTGTTTTTGTAACTCACTTCGTTCAGACAGGACAAAATCAAAGTAAATGACACCAACCTTCTATTTATCCTTTTTCATCTCTAGAGACTGTTTGAGTACATAAAATGACATTTCACAAAGAAGAACTTAAAACCCCGTACTTCATGATCAGCGAAGATAAGTTGATTGAGAACCTTGAGAAAGCGAAACAGTTGAAAGAGATTTCGGGCGTGAAGCTCGTATTGGCGCTGAAGTGCTTTTCCACATGGGGTGTCTTTGACATCATCAAGCCCTACTTAGATGGTACAACCAGCTCTGGTCCATTTGAGGTGAAGCTTGGCCATGAAACGTTTGGTGGTGAAACGCACGCTTACAGCGTTGGTTACAGTGAAGATGACGTGCGTGAAGTTGCCGATATCTGTGACAAGATGATCTTTAATTCACAATCACAACTCGCTGCTTACCGCCATATTGTGGAAGGCAAGGCGTCTCTTGGTTTACGCTTAAACCCAGGTGTGAGCTATGCTGGTCAAGATTTGGCTAACCCAGCGCGTCAATTTTCACGTCTTGGCGTTCAAGCCGACCACATCAAACCAGAAATTTTCGATGGCATTGATGGCGTGATGTTCCACATGAACTGTGAGAACAAAGATGTCGATGCATTTATTGGTCTGTTGGACTCCATCTCAGAGCAGTTTGGACAGTACTTGGACAAACTGGATTGGGTCAGCATGGGTGGCGGTGTGTTCTTTACATGGCCGGGTTATGACATCGACAAACTGGGTATAGCACTGAAAGCCTTTGCTGAAAAGCATGGTGTGCAAATGTACCTAGAACCTGGTGAAGCGATCATCACCAAAACGACGGATTTGGTGGTAACTGTTGTCGATATTGTCGAAAACGTTAAGAAGACGGCGATTGTCGACTCTGCCACGGAAGCGCACCGACTAGATACTTTGATCTACAACGAGCCAGCGTCGATTGCAGAAGCGAACGAGAGTGGTGAACATGAGTATGTGATCGGTTCATGTTCTTGTTTGGCAGGGGACCAATTCTGTGTGGCGAATTTCGATAAGCCGTTAGAAATCGGTCAACGCCTCCATATCATGGACAGCGCAGGATACACTATGGTCAAGTTAAATTGGTTTAACGGTTTACGTATGCCGTCAGTTTACTGTGAGCGAACCAGTGGAGAAATTCAAAAACTCAACGAGTTTGACTATACAGATTTCAAACGCTCACTGTCGCAGTGGAGTGTTAAGTAATTAAAAGAAAAGAGAGCGATGTTCGCTCTCTTTTGCTATCAACTTTCAACCAGAACTCGGGTGTCTTCACTCAGTGATTCGAGTTCGTTGGCGACATCATTGATATCGACTTGCTCTGGAATTCGAATAGCCAGGTTTGCGGTAAACAGGCTAGAGCTGACCCCACCGCCGCCGGCGATGAACACGCGTTGGCAGTCCATATCAAGGATATTGATCCCTTGCCCGTCGAGTACATGGGTGATTTCGTTGACAATACCGGCGCGATCGTTAGCGTCGAGTCTGAGTTGATAGATGGTCTCGGCATTGTGCGCACCTGTGTCTGAATCGGTAAACTGGACCGTGAGATCTGGATGAGAGCTGAACGCCTCTTTAACTATGTCCGTGTTGGATGCAGGCAGTTCAATCTTAATGACAGCTGCGACTTGATCTTCAATGAAGTTAACTTTACTGATAAGCCATTTACCGCCATTTTCATGGGTGATGGCAGCCAATTGTTTTATGGTTGCGGGTGTCGCACGTCCGACAAAGGTTGCGATGAATGTACTGTTCATAGTGGGGCCTCCTAGCGCTGAAGTAGAGACTGCATACCAATCTTTTCAGCGGCGCAAACTGGAAAACTGATTGGTGCCTAAGTTCAGTGTAGAAGAGCGGGTACTTCTAGGTTTGATGTAAATCAACTTTTGAACCTAATGCCTTGGTAGCATTATCAATATTATACTGTGAGCACAAAAAAGAACGTATCTAAGAGTCGTGTTTCAACTTGAAATGCGCACTTATCCGTTCGATAAAGATCTGGGCAAGGGTATAGCTACTTGTCTGGAATACTAAGGGCTGGCTATCGCACATTTTTGATGATCAGCTTCACACTTATCCAAACACATTAGTAGGAAAAGTGGTTTAAAGCTGTCCTAATGACCAAATGCACTTAAGTTTTGCATCCACCACCCAATAAACTCATATAACGGTGACATTTTCCCACAAAGGATACAACGATGTTAAAAATAGCAATGCTCAGCACTGGGGAAGAAGTACTGCATGGCGATATTGTGGATACCAACGCGGCTTGGTTATCACAACGTTTTTTTGAAAATGGCTACAGCGTGACTAAGCGCTCGACGGTTGGCGATGAAATGGCAGCGTTGACTGAGGAGCTACTCATGTTGAGCTTTAACAGCGATATCGTGGTCGTGAACGGCGGGCTAGGGCCGACGACCGATGACTTGAGTGCGCAAGCAGCCGCAAGTGCAGCGGAGCAAGAGTTAACCTTGTTTCCACAGTGGCTAGAGCGACTTGAACAATTCTTTGCCGCTCGAGGTGTTGCGATGCCAGAGAGCAATCGTAAACAGGCGATGCTGCCTAAAGGCGCCAAATTACTCGACAATCCTATCGGTACCGCTTGTGGCTTTAAGATCGTGTTCAATGATTGTCACTTTTACTTTACTCCTGGGGTGCCAAGTGAGTTCAAACTAATGGTTGAACAGCAAGTTCTCCCCGATCTGAAAACGTGTTTTCCACAGGTGAGCGGTTTAGATTGCAGCAAACTGTATACCTTTGGAACATCGGAGTCGGCGTTGTCTGATAAGCTCGACAAGGTTCAACTCCCCGCTGGTTACACCTTGGGTTATCGTTCCTACCTGCCTTACATCGAAGTGAAGCTATTTGGACCTAAAGAGGATTTGGATAACCGCGTTAAGCTGTTGAAGATCATCTTTAACTTGATTGAAGAACATGTGGTGAGTGTCGATGAGTCGATGAAAGATCACGTCGCCTACCTAATTCAAGATAAGAAGATGTCGATCTCTACCGCTGAACAGTCAACATTCGGTGGATTTTCACAGTGGCTTCAATCACATTCA
Source organism: Vibrio sinaloensis (assembly GCF_023195835.1). Classification (NCBI taxonomy): domain Bacteria; kingdom Pseudomonadati; phylum Pseudomonadota; class Gammaproteobacteria; order Vibrionales; family Vibrionaceae; genus Vibrio; species Vibrio sinaloensis. Next base: position 1,298,243 of record NZ_CP096199.1, read on the forward strand.
CGTGCAGCGGAGTATTGTGGTCATGGGTGGGTATTAGGAGAGCGGGTCGCATTGGGCGAACAGTCAGACGACCAACTTGCTTCGGCCTTTGCATTAGCTGGGGCCACTCGAGATAAATGCGCTACCGATGTTGCGATGGTCACAGGTAAGATCATCGACAATAGTTTTGCGGTGTCACTGGCGACACCTGAAGGAGAGTGGGGGCAAATACTCACGTTTAATCGCCAGTACAGTCGAGAAGATCAAGCATTGGTTATCACTACCGTTGCGGCTGACATGCTGCGTCGGTACTTGAGCGGTAAAACGATGTTTGTTAAATACAGCTCGCTGACCAGAGAGAAAGAGATGTTTGTCCCAAGAGCTGCAATAAGTGCATAACTATTCAACTAGAAGAGGCGGTGAGCTTTGTCAAACCAACACAGTTTGCCGTTCTGTAATAAGTAAATGAAACCACATCTTATTACATATCTTTAAGCTTATTTAATTTTTATTCGAATTTCATATAAAGCTTAACTGAATGATTTTTCATAGAAGACAGATTTGTCTTAAATTTGCTACGTGCATTCCGAGTAATAAGCGATAGAATAATGATTCGTCTGTCACTGAACAAGGAGGTTAGCATGTTAAATCAGTCCAAAATTTTGGTTTGGTATCAAGTAGCTAGCCAAAAAGTTATTTTAGGTGAAGCACTTAATCATCAACACCAAGATCTCATATCGATGTGGCTGAACGCGCCTGAAGAGCGGCTGACAACGGATTGTTTGGGCTATCGCTTATCACTGTTCGATGATGGTGGAAGAGAGATCGCAGATAAATCTGTCTCAATGTTAACCGCCGATGAGTTTCTATCCGGACCCAATGTCCAAGCGTAAAAAAGGCCAGCGTGTTGCTGGCCTTTTTGGTGTTTGCATTTCTATGCACGTTTTTCTTTGAGCGTATAGGTGACATCTTCGACTTCAATGTCTGATTTAGCCCGGCAGATGCACGGCAAAATCTCTTGCTCTTGAGTGTAAGCCATAGCAAAACCAACGTATTCAACTTCACCTGAAGTTAACTTGCAACGACAGGCTCCACAGTGCCCATCGCGACAGTTGTACTCTGGCTCCAACCCCGCCTTTTCTAGCGTTTCTAGAATGGTATTGGAAGGGTGAGATTGGATCGTTGTGATGCCGTTAATTTTGATGCTGGGCATTACAGTTCAAAATCCTTAAAGTCATCCGCACGTACGTCACTATCGATCTGACCTACTAGGTAAGATGAAATCTCAGCTTCCTGAGGAGCGACTTGCACGTTATCAGACGACAACCAGGCGTTAATCCATGGGATTGGGTTAGACGTCGCACCAGGATATGCCGCGTCTAGACCAACGGCTTGCATACGGATGTTAGTGATGTACTCAACATACTGGCTGAGAATATCCTTGTTCAGACCAATCATTGAGCCATCTTTAAACAGGTATTCTGCCCACTCTTTCTCTTGCTCAGCGGCGGCTTTAAACAGCTCAAAACACTCTTGTTTACACTCTTCTGCGATCTGCATAAACGAGAAATCATCTTGACCATTGCGTAGCAAGTTGATCATGTGTTGGGTGCCTGTTAGATGCAGCGCTTCATCGCGAGCAATCAGCTTGATGATTTTGGCGTTACCTTCCATCAACTCACGCTCAGCAAAGGCGAATGAACAAGCGAAACTTACATAGAAACGAATCGCTTCAAGCGCGTTGACTGACATTAAACACAGGTACAGTTTTTTCTTCAGATCATGAAGTGAAACGGTGATCTGCTCGCCATTGACTTGATGAGTTCCCTCGCCATAGCGGTGGTAATCGTTGGTGAGCTGAATCAACTCATCATAGTAACGAGAAATGTCATCAGCACGTTTGAGAATGTGCTCATTCTCTACGATGTCGTCAAATACCACACCCGGATCATTGACGATGTTACGAATAATATGGGTGTATGAGCGCGAGTGAATGGTTTCGGAGAAAGACCAAGTTTCAATCCAAGTCTCCACTTCTGGTAGTGACACTAACGGCAGTAGTGCAACGTTTGGACTGCGGCCTTGGATAGAGTCAAGCAGAGTTTGGTACTTCAAGTTTGAGATGAAGATGTGCTTCTCATGATCTGGCAATTTGTTGTAGTCGATACGGTCACTAGATACGTCGACTTCTTCTGGTCGCCAGAAGAAAGAAAGCTGCTTTTCGATCAGCTTTTCAAAAATTTCAAACTTTTGTTGGTCGTAACGAGCAACGTTCACTGATTGACCTAAGAACATTGGTTCTTTCAACTGGTCGTTTTTGTTTCGGTTAAAAGTACTGTAAGCCATGTTGCCTCAATTCCTTTTAAGCCCCTCAATTAATGAGGGGCGAGTAATTTGTTTAGTCTAGATAAGCCCAAATACAGTGGGATTAAATCTTACAACCGCCGCCTGCACAATCATCGTCTTGAGGTTGTACTGCGTCTTTTTGATCATCGCTCGCGCCGTCACGAGTGTTGTGGTAGTAAAGAGTCTTCACACCAAACTTGTACGCCGTTAGAAGGTCTTGGAGCAGTTTCTTCATCGGCACTTTACCACTTTCAAAACGCGATGGGTCGTAGTTGGTGTTAGCCGAAATGGCTTGGTCGACGAACTTCTGCATGATACCCACAAGGTGCAAGTAACCGTCATTCGAACCAATGTTCCACAATAGCTCGTAGTTATCTTTGTACTCAGTAAACTCAGGCACAACTTGCTTCAAGATACCGTCTTTTGATGCCTTAACTGACACATAACCACGTGGTGGCTCGATACCGTTGGTTGCGTTCGAGATTTGCGAAGACGTCTCTGATGGCATAAGCGCGGTCAGGGTAGAGTTACGCAAACCATGAGTCATGATTTCGTCACGCAGACCGTCCCAATCGTAGTGCAGAGGCTCATCACAAACGAGGTCGATATCTTTTTTGTAAGTATCGATAGGCAGTAGGCCTTTCGCATAGTTGGTTTCATCGAATGACGGACACTTACCTTGCTCTTTTGCCAAGGCAACAGACGCTTTCAATAGGTAGTATTGCATCGCTTCGAACGTACGGTGAGTCAGACCATTAGCGCTGCCATCTGAGTACTTCACGCCATTCTTCGCTAGGTAGTAGGCGAAGTTGATGACACCAACACCTAGGGTACGACGGTTCATCGTCGACTTGTATGCAGCTGGAAGCGGGTAATCTTGGTAATCGAGTAGCGCGTCTAGTGCACGAACAACCAGATCAGACAGTTCTTCGAAGTCATCTAGGGACTTGATCGCACCTAAGTTGAACGCTGATAGCGTACAGAGCGCGATTTCGCCTGAGTCGTCTTCAACATTAGTCAGAGGCTTAGTTGGTAGTGCGATTTCCAAACACAGGTTTGATTGACGAACCGGTGCCACTTTTGAATCGAATGGACTGTGAGTATTACAGTGGTCGACGTTTTGAATGTAGATTCGACCCGTAGAAGCACGTTCTTGCATCAAGATAGAGAACATCTCGATGGCTTTCACCGTCTCTTTCTTGATCGAAGGATCATTTTCGTACTTAACGTATAGGCGTTCAAACTCATCTTGATCTTCAAAGAATGCGTCGTACAAGCCAGGGACGTCTGAAGGTGAGAATAGGGTGATATTGCCACCTTCAACCAAGCGTTGGTACATCAAGCGGTTTAATTGCACGCCGTAGTCCATGTGACGCACACGGTTCTCTTCTACACCACGGTTGTTCTTAAGCACCATCAGTGCCTGAGATTCTCCGTGCCATAGAGGGTAAAATACAGTCGCAGCACCACCACGCACACCGCCTTGAGAACAACATTTTACTGCCGTTTGGAAGTATTTGTAGAACGGAATACAGCCAGTATGGAAAGCTTCACCGCCACGGATCTCAGAGCCTAGTGCACGAATACGCCCCGCGTTGATACCAATACCTGCTCGTTGCGAAACATAACGAACAATAGAGCTCGCCGTTGCGTTGATGGAATCTAAGCTATCGCCACACTCAATCAGAACACACGAGCTGAACTGACGGGTAGGTGTACGTACGCCCGACATAATAGGCGTTGGTAGAGAAATCTTAAATGTAGACGTCGCATCGTAGAAACGCTTGATGTAATCAAGGCGCGTTTCTTTCGGATATTTTGCGAACAAACAGGCTGCAACAAGAATGTATAGGAACTGAGCACTTTCATAAATTTCGCCGCTAACGCGGTTTTGAACAAAGTACTTACCTTCAAGCTGTTTCACGGCTGCATAAGAGAAGTTGAGGTCACGACGGTGATCAATGTACGCGTCCAATTCATCGAGCTCAGCTTTGCTGTAGTCTTCCAGAATGTGTTTGTCGTACTTGCCTTTATCTACTAAGCGTGAAACATGCTCGTACAACGCTGGTGGCTCGTATTGGCCATACGCTTTTTTACGTAGATGGAACACGGCGAGACGAGCCGCAAGATATTGGTAATCTGGCGTCTCTTCTGAGATTAAGTCGGCTGCTGACTTGATGATGGTCTCGTGAATATCGGTCGTCGTGATGCCGTCGTAAAACTGAATGTGAGCGCGCAGTTCTACTTGAGAGACAGAGACGTTTTCTAGGCCTTCGGCAGCCCATGTAATCACGCGATGGATCTTGTCGAGATCAATACTTTCTTTGCGTCCGTTACGCTTAGTAACGGTAAGTTGTTGGTTCATTCTGCTTCATTTCCCTAACAAAACTGATTAAAGCCGTTTTTTTGTGTAATTCTTGTAAAATTCGTTCCGGCTTTGTGATCAAAGTCTATCTATATATTGTAGTACAAACACAATATATAGGGGTGCACTGAGGTGCGGATTACAAGATAGTGCTATCGAGGGTGGTTTTCAAGTTACAGATCTTGGAAGACTTGTGGATAACTAACAAAATTGAAAAAATCAGTAAGTGGATACTAACCGATGAGATTAGAGCTGGTAAGATTGCGTAAAATTACCGTTTTGGGATCGGTTTAGAACTAACCACAAACAAAAAAAAATACCTTGATCTTTACACAAAATTGGGTGCGATTTTTGTGTTGACTATTTTGGAATCAAACCGACAAAATTCGAGCAAATTTGCACTAAAAAAGGCGGTGAGCTTGTGCTACCGCCTTCTGCAAAACCCTTATGGTTTTTGAGAGAATAGACTCTAAAATTTCACTGTATGGACAATGTAATTGACGTCGACATTTTGGCCCAATTTATAGGTGTCAGTAAGCGGGTTGTAGTGTAGACCCGTAATTCCGGTTTCAGTGAGATCGGTTTGATCGATCATCTTTATAAGTTCTGCGGGTCTGATGAACTTGTCGTGATCATGGGTGCCCTCTGGCACGATTTTTAGCAGTTTCTCGGCACCAACAATGGCAAACAGATAAGACTTGAAATTACGATTGAGGGTCGAGAAAAACACATGTCCGCCAGGTTTGACTAATGCAGCGCAAGAGCGAATCACCGAGAGTGGGTCAGGAACATGCTCGAGCATTTCCATACATGTCACCACGTCGTATTTGCCCGCATTGTGCTGTGCGTGGTCTTCAATGGTGCTTTGGATATAAGTCAGCTCTGTTCCGGTTTCTAATGCATGCAGGCGAGCGACTTCAAGCGGCTCTTTACCCATATCTAAACCCGTTACTACTGCACCTTGTTTTGCCATGCTCTCAGCGAGGATGCCGCCGCCACAACCCACGTCGAGGACTTCCTTGCCAAACAGACCATCACAGTTGTCCAACACATAGTTTAAACGCAGCGGATTGATTTGGTGCAAAGGCTTGAACTCGCCTTCCAAATCCCACCAGCGAGAAGCCATATCTTCAAACTTTTTGATTTCTTTCGGGTCGACGTTTTGTGATTGGGTCATAACAACTCTTACTAATAAACCTGCTTGCTTGAGTTGGGCATTATACTCGCTAACGTTGAACACTCCATAGACAGAGTCACTTTTATCCAAAATTGGATAAAATATAACCATTTATCAGCAGCCTAGCATCCAAGTGTGCAAATTGTCGGCGTTTGATTCACAACCAACCTCACAACCTTGTAAAAGGAGAGGGAAAGTGATGCCGAACGACTGAAATCTATGTTATATTTTTGCACCTTAAGCGTATTGTACATACGATCTATAAATAGAGGGATAATGGCTCTATGAGCGATCTAGCGAAAGAGATCACGCCCGTAAACATTGAAGATGAGCTGCGAGGTTCGTACCTAGACTATGCGATGTCAGTTATCGTAGGTCGAGCTCTTCCAGATGTGCGTGATGGCCTAAAGCCAGTGCATCGCCGCGTATTATTTGCGATGAATGTACTCGGTAATGATTGGAACAAACCATATAAAAAATCTGCCCGTGTTGTTGGCGACGTAATCGGTAAATATCACCCACATGGTGATAGCGCAGTGTACGATACTATCGTACGTATGGCTCAGCCGTTTTCACTTCGTTACATGCTGGTCGACGGTCAAGGTAACTTCGGTTCGATCGATGGTGACTCAGCGGCGGCAATGCGTTACACCGAAGTTCGCATGGCGAAGATCGCCCACGAACTTTTGGCTGACTTAGACAAAGAAACGGTTGATTATGTACCTAACTATGATGGTACAGAGCAGATCCCAGCCGTTCTTCCAACCAAAATTCCTAACCTATTGGTCAACGGTGCTTCTGGTATCGCAGTAGGTATGGCAACCAACATTCCACCGCACAATTTGACGGAAGTGATCGATGGTTGCTTGGCATACATCAATAATGAAGAGATCACTATTGATGAGCTCATGGACTACATTCCTGGTCCTGACTTTCCGACAGCAGCGCTAATTAGTGGCCGCAAAGGCATCGTCGATGCTTACAAGACGGGCCGCGGTAAGATTTACATGCGCTCTAAAGCGGATATCGAAACCGACAAAAATGGTCGTGAGACTATCGTCGTCACTGAGATCCCTTACCAAGTCAACAAAGCTCGCTTGATCGAGAAAATCGCCGAGCTGGTTAAAGATAAGAAAGTAGAAGGCATCAGCGCACTGCGTGACGAGTCTGACAAAGACGGTATGCGCATTGTTATCGAATGTAAGCGCGATGCAGTCGGCGAAGTGGTGTTGAACAACCTTTACGCCAACACGCAGTTGCAGACGACGTTCGGCATCAACATGGTTGCACTGAACAATGGTCAGCCGCAGCTATTTAATCTTAAAGATATGCTTAAGTGCTTCGTTGATCACCGCCGAGAAGTGGTCACACGTCGTACTATTTTTGAACTACGCAAAGCACGCGAACGTGCTCATATCCTAGAGGGCCTAGCGCTTGCTCTAGCGAACATTGATGAGATCATCGAACTGATTCGCCGAGCGCCAACACCGGCAGAAGCGAAAGCGGGTCTTATTGCTCGTGGTTGGGATCTTGGTAATGTTGCCGCGATGCTTGAGCGTGCTGGTACCGACGCAGCTCGCCCAGAGTGGCTCGAAGAGCAATACGGTATTCGCGATGGTCAGTACTACCTGACTGAGCAACAAGCACAAGCGATTCTAGATCTACGTCTACATAAGTTGACTGGCCTAGAACATGAAAAAATCCTGGATGAGTACAAAGCGCTACTTGATCAAATCGCTGAACTAATGCACATCCTAGCAAGCACTGAGCGCTTGATGGAAGTGATCACTGAAGAGTTAGAGCTTGTCCGCGAAAGCTTCGGTGATGCTCGACGCACAGAAATCACCGCTGCAAGCCATGACATCGACATGGAAGAGCTGATCGCTCGTGAAGATGTTGTCGTCACCCTTTCAAATGCGGGTTACGTTAAGTACCAAATCCTAAGCGATTACGAAGCACAGCGCCGTGGTGGTAAAGGTAAGAGTGCGACCAAAATGAAAGACGAAGATTACATAGAGCGTCTTCTGGTTGCCAATACTCACGACAATATCTTGTGTTTCTCTACTCGCGGTAAGACTTACCGTCTGAAAGTTTATCAATTGCCTCTCGCAAGTCGCACCGCACGCGGTAAGCCAATTGTGAACCTTCTTCCATTGGAAGAAGGTGAGCGCATCACAGCGATCCTTCGTGTTGATGAGTTCTCTGAAGATAAGTTTATCTTCATGGCAACGGGTGACGGTACAGTTAAGAAAACGCCACTGACTCAGTTCGCTAACGTACGCTCAAATGGTCTTATCGCGGTTAACCTGCGTGACGATGATTCACTGATTGGTGTGGATATCACCAATGGTGACAGTGACATTATGTTGTTCTCTCAAGCGGGTAAAGTGGTTCGCTTTAGTGAAGACAAAGTTCGTGCGATGGGCCGTACAGCGGCAGGTGTTCGCGGTATGAAGCTAGCAGACGACGATCAAGTTGTGTCGCTGATTGTGCCTTCAAATGAGGGTGACATTCTAACCGTCACGCAAAACGGTTACGGTAAGCGTACCGAGCTTGCAGAGTACCCAATCAAAGGTCGTGCAACTCAGGGTGTGGTATCGATTAAAGTTTCCGAGCGTAACGGACCTGTTGTAGGTGCGGTTCAAGTCGAAGAAGGCGACGAGATGATGATGATCACTGACGCAGGTACGCTGGTTCGTACTCGTGTTGCAGAGGTCAGCCAAGTTGGTCGTAACACTCAAGGTGTCACCTTGATTCGTACTGCAGAAGACGAGAACGTTGTTGGTTTGCAACGTATCGACGAGATTGAAGAAGCGGAAATGGTCGAAGGAGAAGAAGAGGGCGCGCAAGCGGCTACAGAGGCTTCACCTGAATCTGACCAAGAGACAGGCGACTCGCAAGAGTAATGTTTGACCACCGTTTTGAAATCAAAATGCCAGGCTTTAGCCTGGCATTTTTTATGCCCGTAAGTATATAACTACAACCCTAGATCTTTTCGCGCGAATTACAGTGCAAAGGTATAATCCCTGTCTGACTAGATCTCTAGTTTCTATGCTTGCTCTCTAAACGAATGTAACCGTTTAGAGAGCACAAAAAAAAGGTCGCGATTGCGACCAGATAACAGGAAGTAATGGATATCGCAAAGGCCAGAGGAGTAGCCTTTAAACGTGTAACTTTATTGTAGCCCACCATTCGCGTTTTGCGATAAATATGCATATTTCTTTAGTGATGGGGATAATTGTTCGCAACGATTACTAAGACATTTTATTGGTGATAAATCTACTGTGTAGAGTTATGTTGGTTTTTAATCTTGGATTTATGCGCTAAAGGTAAAATTAACATCTGCATAGGTTGTCCTAATTGATGTAATTGACTTTTAATTTGGGCCGTCGATTGATCGGTAGCAATGAAAGTGTTGATTCGTCACTAAAGTGCGCGATATGGCTCACATCTGGTCTGCCTATTGCCAGCAAACCCGCGTAGAATCATCGCGTCGAAATCCCGCTTCCGGAACTTAAAATGGATAACAAACTTGGATTAAGCTCGTTAACCGCCATTGTTATTGGCTCAATGATTGGCGCAGGCGTGTTTAGCTTGCCACAGAATATGGCCTCGGTGGCCAGCCCAGCAGCCGTGATGATTGGCTGGACCATCACTGGCGTGGGCATGATCTTTCTGGCGCTCTCTTTTCAAAAGCTCGCGTTTCATCGTCCGCATGTCGATAGCGGTGTCTTTGGTTACGCCAAAGAGGGGTTTGGCGACTTTGTTGGGTTTTGCTCTGCATGGGGTTACTGGCTAAGTGCAATGTTAGCCAACGTTTCATATTTGGTGATTGTATTTAGCACCTTAGGTATGTTGTTTGATACTCCTGACCAAGTCATATTTGGCCAAGGGAACACCCTAGTCTCGATCATCGGTGCGTCTTGCTTACTGTGGTTAGTCCATGCGTTGGTGCTTCGCGGTGTGCAAACGGCGGCGTTAATCAATATGGTGACAACCTATGCCAAGCTCGTCCCCTTAATCATCTTTATTCTCTGCGCTTTGCTGGCGTTCAATTGGCAAACATTTACTGTTGATTTTACCGGCTTGCATCTAGGTGAGCAGGCTGATTTATTGTCGCAAGTGAAGAGCACTATGCTGGTGACAGTGTGGGTGTTTATCGGTATTGAAGGCGCGGTCGTGGTGTCTAGTCGTGCGCGAAACCGCAAAGACATTGGCCGAGCCACCATTCTTGGTTTGCTCACTGCTTTAGCGATCTACGTGTTTGTTACCTTACTATCGATGGGGGTAGTCAAACCAGCTGAACTGGCAACCTATCAAAATCCGTCCATGGCGAAAGTATTAACAGAAATTCTCGGGCCTTGGGGTCAGTACATCATCAGTATTGGCTTACTTATCTCCGTGTGTGGTGCCTTTCTCAGCTGGACGGTACTAGCGTCGGAAGCGCCATACTTGTGTGCTAAAGAGAAAATGTTTCCCCAAAAGTATGCCGAGTTAAACCAAGCGGGCAGCCCGGTGAAACCGCTGACCTTAACTAACGTATGGATCCAAATATCTTTGATTTTCGTAATGTTCGCCGGCAGTACTTATGACACCTTGCTCATCATTGCCTCAGAAATGATTTTGGTCCCTTATTTCTTAGTTGGTGCGTTTGTGCTGAAGATTGCCATCACCGAGAAAAACCGTGGAAGCCTGTTGTTGGTCGGCTTAGGAGCGAGTATTTATGGGATTTGGCTACTGTACGCATCAGGTTTGAATTACTTGCTGTTGTCTGCACTGTTGTATCTACCTGGTCTCTACTTTTACGTTCAAGCAAAACGCGAGCAAGGTATCCATCCGTTTAGAGGCCGTGAACGACTAGGCGCGAGTGCACTGGGCATTACTGCAATGTTGGCGGTCACTATGATCTGGAATGGCAGTTTGAGCTTAGCTTTTTAGTGGTTGACTCTAAGCTTGCTGACGAGCTTTTAAGTCGCTTGGGCAAAACTTTGCTCAAATAGGGTAATAAGCTGCTTAAATGGTACAATCTGTCCATTTAAGTTATTGAAATAATGTGTTTTTAAGTTGGTATTAAGATTGCTTCCTTTGCCGTTCGATAGTTTCTATCTCCGGTCAAAGACATAAGGAAACCTTAATGCCAACGCTCAACTTCAATATCCAAATCGAAGGATTAGAACCAGACACTGTTCGAGTGGTGGAATATTCGGGTTGGGACTCTCTTTCTAATACTGACACTGAAAATAGCCAACCTTGTCGCGGCTTTCGTTACCAGTTCCAACTTGCGAGCCGTCTGAGCTCTCTCTCTGCTGAGCAGATCGTTGATAAATCGATACAGTTTGAGATGGTCCGCGATGGTCAAGTTGTCCAGCGGTTGAATGGGATTGTCTATCGATTTTCCAAAGGTGATACCGGACACCATCATACTTTTTATCAAGTCACCGTCGTCCCTGAGCTAGAAAGACTCTCTTTGCGCCATAACTGCCGTATTTTCCAATATCAGAGCGTTCCAGAGATTGTCTCTATTTTACTGCAAGAGATGAACATCCAGCACTATGCGTTTGTCCTTAAGAACGATCATGCTCAACGCGAGTTCTGTGTTCAATATCGAGAATCAGACCTAGACTTCGTTCAGCGACTCTTGGCAGAAGAGGGGATTGTTTACCATCATCTCCACGACCAAGATAAGCATACTGTGGTCTTTACTGACTCGAACGATAGCTTGATCAAGTTAGAACAGCCTGTCCCTTATAACGCCATGAGCGGCGGCAATATTGAAATTCCTTATATCAATGCATTCCTCAGTCGGTTTTGTTCGCAAGTTAGCCATGTCCAGACGCAAGATTACAGCTTTAAGAAACCCGCTTATCGTTTTACTCAAAATCGAACGGGCACTGACATGGCCTATCAGATTGAAGACCGTTATGAGCATTTTGATGCCCCCGGCCGTTTTAAAGACGATCAATCAGGCAAGGTGCTGACTTCAGCCCGGTTGGCTTACTTAAGAAGAGAAGCTAAGACAGCTCAGGGGCACAGCAATCATCCCGGCCTAATCGCGGGAGCGAAGTTTGAGCTGCAAGAGCATAACGACCAAAGCTTGAATCGAGAGTGGGTGGTGGTGGCGGCGAGCCATACTGGAAGCCAGCCTCAATCGCTAGAAGAGGAAGGGGGCGTTGGCGCAACGACTTATCACAATCAGTTTACGGTTGTTCCAAGTGATGTGGTTTGGCAAGCAGAGCCGACAACAAAGCCACGCGTCGATGGGCCGATGATCGCTACGGTTGTTGGCCCAGAGGGCGAAGAGATTTATTGCGATGAGCATGGTCGGGTTAAAGTTCACTTCCACTGGGACCGCTACTCGAATGCAGACGAGCACAGCTCTTGTTGGGTTAGAGTATCGCAAGGCTGGGCAGGGCACCAATATGGAATGGTGGCGCTGCCACGAATTGGCCATGAAGTGATCGTTACCTTTTTAAATGGAGACCCAGACCAGCCTATCATCACTGGCCGAACCTACCATGCCACCAACGTTGCGCCGTACGCGTTGCCTGAGCACAAAACCAAAACCGTGATACGCAGTGAAACCTATCAAGGGCAAGGGTTCAATGAGCTCAGCTTTGAAGATCAAGCCGATAAAGAACGAGTCTATCTCCATGCCCAAAAAGACATCGACATTGTGATAAACAACGATGAAAGCAGCGAGATTCACCACGACAAACACCACGTGGTCGATAACGATCATTTCAGTCTGGTGAACAACAACAGTCATCTCACTATTGGCGGTGAAAGACGTGAGCAGGTTTCTGCCGATAAATCAGTGAATATCGGTGACTCGCTACAGCAAAAGGTCGGCCAAAAAACAGCTATCGACAGTGGTGACGAAGTTCACCTAAAGGCGGGGCACAAAATTGTTGTCGATGCCGGTAGCGCCATCACCATTAAAGCCGGCGGCAGCTTCGTCAAAGTCGACGCGGGCGGAGTTCATGTCGTTGGTTCGGCTATTAACCTTAACTCAGGCGGCAGCCCAGGTAGCGGCAGTGGTTACAGTGGCAAGGCTCCAGTGCTGCCGATGGGGCTAGAAGATGCAGTAGCGCCGGAGGAAATGGAGCAGCGTCGTGTCGCTTCAACAAAAGAGTCTATGAGTCCCTTATTGAAGAGCCGACAGATAGAAGCACTCAAGAGTGCGGAGCCAGTATGTGAAGTGTGTGAAGAGTTAAATAAAGATGGATAACCTACACAAAGCATTTGTTGATGCTGGTCTAGGGTTCGACTTAGCAAAAGATGAAAAATTGTTTCTGATCGTTGATGGGGCTCAAATTGAGAATCTTGCTGTGCAGCTTTACTCATTAGAGGGTGGTGTCAACCTGGAGCCCATCTATATGAACGAGCCTTACGACCAGCTCATCGAAGTGGCGCCTTATGTTGTTCAAGCATCGAAGAAGGTAATAGATTGGTTTTTCTCATTGAATCAACCGATGGCGGGCTATTTTTTTTCGTCACGCCACGATATTGAAAGTATCAGTGATAGTTACAGAAACCTAATCATCGCTGAGTCCCCCTACAGCAGCCGAGTCTATATAAAAATGGCCAATGCTGAGTGTGCATGGGTCTTTTTTTCGACTCATACTCCCCAGTTTTGGAACGTCATTTCACAGGTTTGGATTCCAACTCGCAAAGGTTGGCAGGCGGCGACTCGCTCTGTTCAAGCCACTAATAGAGGAAAGCTAAAGATTTCTGATGAGCAGTGGTCATTATTAGGCAAGATCTCTTGGGATACCACTGTTCAGAAGTTACAAGAGCACGTTAAAAAATGGTTCCCAATGTTGCTGGATGGAAATCCAGATAGCTCGGCGTGGGTAGAGAAGTATGCGTTGAGTGGATACAAACAAGGCTTTACCTCGGAGCGCGATCTCATGATGTACATGAACATTATAGGATTCCTAGGAGAAGATAAGTTTTTGGATGAAAGGGTATATCCGGATATACATAATTTGATTTTTAACACCTCACAGCAAACCCCGTCTCAACGAGTAGAGAAAGCCGCAAATCTAGCCCAATCCTATTCAAAGCAGAATAATAATCAGGAGAAACAAGTATGAGCACCCCAAATGATGACGCTAGAACTGGTCAGACAAAAGATGCTCAAGACCCTGCGGGTACTTGTCCTCTGAAAAAAAGTAAAATACAGCTAGTTCCAACACGTTATGCTTTGGTTGAATCAAAGCCACTGCACAAAGCCATATCAAGCAAATTGACGCCGAAGGTTTCGTTCCGTCCTATTGGTATTCGCCCAATCGATAGCGGCTATTTATACATTATTCATAGTAAACGCAAAGATATAATCTATGTCTATAAAATCTCAGAAAATGGTCAAGTAACGAAGTTAGAGCAACAAGGCTTGGAGTCAAATGATTTTGGACAAGAGTACATCTACCTTGAATCAGACAATGGACTATTTGTTAGTCGACAAGGCAAGATTGAAGTGTTGTATAGTCCGACAAAAATATCTCCCAAACTTCAATCTCAGTTGCTCAACTCTAGAGCTTTGCGCAAACAGATGATGCAAAGTTGCAACCTAAATTCTTTTGATTGCACACAAGGGGCCCAGCACCTTTTGCCCACGGGGGCATTGGAAGATAATTTGGCTGACTGTGATCCTAGCGAGAGTGAAAACGAAACTGAATACCAATGGTGTTGGCTCAAGGAAACGCCTGCTAAGTATGACTCACAAAATTTACTTTCTCAAATCGACAGTGAATATATTGAAGACTCTGCAATTTTATTGCTAGAAGACCCTATTGGTGTCATGACTGAGTTATCAAGTTGTGGAATTAGTCTATATAACATAGAGGCGGAATGGTTTAAGCAAGATAATAATCAAGCTAAGTATTTCGCAGCTTCTCAGATTAAGTTGTTAATCGAAGTTGGTGAAAAATATTTCAATGCCAGTACGAACAATAAAAAGTTGAAAGATTTCATTGCTTCAAATGAAAAAGAACTAAAACAAAGATTCCTGGCATACCAGCAAGCTAAGCAATCGTACTGGGACTTTGTTAGCGAAGGCACTTCCGTACAACCTCACTATGCCCTATCCGCAGATGAGTTAACTAGCTCTGCACAATTTATTAATTACCAGCAGGAGAGGCTGGAAAACCAAAAAATGGCAATGAACATCGGTATATCTCAGGAAGAGTTAGAGTCTTTCTTCCGCGATGTGAAGAGTCATAACGATAAGGTGGTTAAAGGAGAATTTGGTGGCTGGTTAGGTGATAGGGGGATCTTAGCTCGTATTGAGTATGATGAAATGGAAGAGTGGTTTAAAACAGCGCAGTCTCAAATCGCGATATGGCGTGACCACGGCGATGTTATAGAGAATGATAGAGTCGCTGTACTACCGCTGGCTTACGATGTGATTCCAGTCTATGACAAGGAAAACAGAGATTCCTTTGTCGAGCGCTTAATACATGAAAACCATTGGTTAGAGATTTTGCCTGAAGACCCAGACAATCGAAGTAAAATGCGAGACGTTTACTTCGGTGGTTTAGGCGAGCAGAACTTGCATGCATTTGTGAGTAACTATAGTGAGCTTGGAACCATCGACAGTAAATATAGAGACATAAAGGAATGGGTACAGTACTTAGCGCCAATTAAAGGTGTAAAGGACAACGCGCAAAATACTATTAATGGGTTATCTGGCTTAGAGGATTTTAAGGCTTTCCTTAAAGGTCAACACCTTGTTGATGTTAATGAAATGCCGGAGCAAGTTCGGGCGCAATTCAATCAACTCGGCTCTAAACTATCAGGAATAGTTTTAGAAGAGCTAGACGAACTTTCTCAATTTCTAGCGAAGTCACAAGAAAGAGCAAACTCTTTAATCTACCATGCAAGACCGGGTATTATTGCGACTCTTTTGGGACACAAAAAAAACGCTAATATTCAACTTGATGTGGGTGATATCTCTGGAATCGAAAACTTCGATAAACAATTTACCAAGATAGAAGAGATTAGAATAAAGGCTGAAACGCTTATCACTAAACGTAACCAAGTAGAGAGCGGCTCAAAAGGATTAACCACAGCCGAGAAAGATGCTCTGCGTGCAGACTACAATCGTCAACTGAAAATACTAGGAGAAGACTCACAGAAAGCTCTGATGTTGCTGGCCGCAAATTCGGAACCAGTCGCGAAAGCTGGTCGAGCACACTTACCTTCGCATATCACGGTTAAAGCATCAGGTGCAACGGCTGACGAAATCAGTCAACTGTTGGCCACAAGGAAGAAGATATTAACCAATGAGCTTCTATATGGCGTCCCCGAAGGGAAAAGCTTTAAAGGCGCTATGGGCTCCGGGAGTGCAGCGTTAGTTGTTTTTGCGCTAAACGCGTGGAATTGGAACAAAACGCAGGATGTACTTTCGAGAAAGTCGACGACAAGCGTTGGAGATTTAGCTGAATATATTTCTGGCTACACAAGTTTGTTGTCTTCAGCAATGTCATTAGCTGTCGAAGCGACAAAAGTTAAGTACCAAATAAGTTGGATATCTTCCGCAACACAAGGTAGTAGTGTAGCACTGGGAAAAGTAATTACTCTTGGTGTTCACACGATTTCAGTACTTACGGTCTTGTCCAGCAGCTCCGATATACCAAAGCAATCCAGGCGCATTTCTCTTAGTTGGAGGATAGGTGATTTTTCTTCGACTATTGCTGCCTCAAGTGCGTTAATTGGCGATGGTATACAAACTGGGGGCGCAGGGTACGTGAGTTTTCACGGAGGACGATTAGCGATAGCTGCCGCTCAAAGACAAATAACTTGGACTATGGCGGCTGAACAAACTTTGGGAATTGTTGCGAGAGCGAATCCCTTCTTACTTGTTTCGTCAGTACTAATATTACTTGGCGAAATCGGTTATAACTATTTACAGTCGAAACCTCTAATGAACTGGATAAGTCAGTCTTCTTGGGGTAAGAAGGGCTTTTGGCTCACCCATGTTAATCAGAATTGGGACTATAAGACTCAGTATGTAAAGTGGTTGGAAGCAACACATGCCCCCGTTTTACAAGTTAACACCGACACGTATAAACACACACAGATGTCTGCAAGCGGTAACTGGACCACTCAAGTAACAAAACATCGAGTAAAAACCTTACGCATCACAGTCCCAATGGCGTCTCCTAACCAACTGAGACTATCTGGGTATATCAAAACAGCGTCAAGTGTAAGTCCGCTCGATATAACAGATACTTTGGTGCAAAAAAGTCGGATCACCTACGACGGTGTGAATACACTTTATGAGTTTGATTGGCCAACAGATGTTAAACGACAAGAAAAACTTCTCTATCTCGACTTAATGGTTGAAGTAACGTCACATTATGGTAGCAGGCTCTTTGCTGAACAGGGAGGAGCCAGGTTTACTGTTGACCTTGTGAATCCTGCATTCGATGAAGTCAAAGCGTGGTATTCGGTAGAGTTACTTGAGGAGGATCAAGAACAGTTTGCCAGCCGAAATAACTTGATCTCATCTTTGAAACTAATTGCACCCATGTTTGAGAGTGAAAATGAACAATAGTCAATTGCCTTTTATTGCAGGTCAGCGTACTGACAAAGTGTGCGGTTCGAGTCGAGTACTGAGTCCTTTACCGGTCAAAACCTTACTTGCTAAACCCGGACAATGTGATCAGTTAGTAAACAAAACCAAAGAGTATATAGATCTTGGTGGGGCTGGTGGTCTGGTATTCCAGACACAACTAATGTGGTCTTCTTTTTTGATCTGTTTATTTATCTTCATCTTTTCGTATGTCACTTTCGGTGGTTTTAGTGGCATTTATGAGCTGTCGTTTAGAGAAGAGTTGTTGGATGGAATATGGGTCAAGAAACTGAGTTTGTTTGACTTTTATTCGGGGCTTTTCGTTACGCTCATGCCACTATCAGTAGGTATACTTATAAACTACAAAATATTTCAATCAGCCCGAAATACTCTATCTCAATCCTTACCATGTCGCTTTCACCGCCAGCGTCGTGAAGTGTTATTCTCTCGTTGGAATGATGAGTTGAAGCAAATAGAAACACGAATAGTTCCGTGGGAAAAAGTATGCGCGATGGTTGGTCAAAGTAGCGGGGTTACTACAGGCGGTGTGATTTCTTCAGCTTCGTTGATTATTGCTGCGAACGACGAGGAAAACTACGGGAACTTTTGGTCTGCACTACAAATTGGAGCAGTTGATAAGTTTCACGCAGCCTCCATTTGGGAAATGATTCGTACTTTTATGGATGAAGGCGCTGACCATATTTGCGAACCTTCACCATTGACTCTGGAAGGTTTAATTGAAGAGCACTGCCAGGCCAACAATATCGACAAAGAACAGTTTAGTGGAGCGACGCGCTTTTGGTGGTATATCAATGGCACCATGTTGGGCATTTGGCGGACTAACTATGAAATGAGTAAAGTGAGGCAAAGAGCTGAAAACTATAAGGATATTGAAGCTTGGAGTGAAGCACTACCAGAGAGTGAGTGGCAAAAGCCAAGTGCACAACTTAATTATGTCAATGATATGTTGGCACGTAATGAATACGCTCAAGGGCATACCATTTTCTCTATCGGCGATGCATGTAGTCATTATATGCACCATAAAGAAGCTAAAACAGCCTAGCAATCACAACTTAAAAAACCGCTCCCCAAGCGGTTTTTAACTATTCGCCACCCGCAATAGCTCACTTCACTAAAGACTTTTATCTCGCTGTCGATATAACTCATTGTATGATAGATTGATTTGGTCGACATTTCGCTGTCGAAGTCACAGACTATACTTTATGAATATGCGGCAGCCATGTGTTATGAGGAGTACGACCATGAGCGACTTTGAACAAAAACGGAAATACTATCGACTGAAATATCCGAAGCGGGCGCGTCCGTACGTCAAGTTTGGTGATGAGATGTTTCAAGTGACCGAGGTATCCGAAGGTGGGATAAGAATGGTCTTGAATAATTTTACCTCTATGTATAAAGGGCTCACAATTAAAGGCGTGCTTAATCTTCATGGCGACAACCCAATCGCTATTGAAGGGGCAGTGCTGCGCTTTGACAATGATGAAGTAATTATCCAACTGCGCAAAGGGCCGACGTTTAAAATCATGGTCGATGAACAGCGCCATATCCGACAAAAATACCCTTCATTCTTTGCTCGTCTGCGAGGCAGTGCGGCTTAAGGCTGAGTTAGTGTCAGCCTAGACATCTCATTTCTACTGATACCTAAAAACCGGAAAATCTTGCACGGCTGTTTACTCTTTTTCTTTATCGGCAATAGGTTAAGCTAGCGCTATCGATATGCAGTACAGGAATTCGACATGTCAGAGCTAGAGAAAATGATGGCAGGCGAAGCCTTTGACGGCGCTTCAGAAGAAGTTGAGCAGATTAGAAATCACGCGGCGAAAACTCTACAACAACTCAACCAATGCCTTGATAGCACGCAAAAGCTAGCACTAATGGAAGCGCTATTTGCTCGTGTTGGTGAGTCTATGGTTCAAGCGCCATTTCATTGTGAGTTCGGAAAAACCATTTCAATCGGCGACAGCACCTTCATCAATATGAATGTGGTGATGTTAGATGGTGCGAGCATTACTATCGGCAACCACGTTCTTGTCGGTCCGAGCACTCAGTTTTACACTGCGAGCCACCCGCTCGACTATCGCCGTCGGCGTCAATGGGAAACTATCTGTAAACCGATTGTGGTTGAAGACGATGTTTGGATAGGTGGCAACTGTGTGATCAACCAAGGGGTCACAATCGGTGCACGCGCTGTCATTGCTGCGAATTCTGTGGTCAATCATGATGTTCCGCCAGATTGTTTGTACGGGGGCACGCCAGCCAAGTTAATCAAACGACTCGATGTGTAATTCAATGAAATGCAGTTAAAGGCGAACGAAAAAGCGGTTCGCCTGTTCGAGAATGGCGTACTATTAGCCTGTGGGTGCGCCGTTAAAAAGTGACGATATTACAACAAGTTAAGCTGTGCCAAAATTTTAGGATTATTGCGTGCATATTCAGCAGTTTGACTATAAAATCCACCGCCTGTCTGTTCCAATATCAATATAAAATTCTATGAAACTCACTCTAAAACAAAAGCTAATAGGCTCAAGCTTATTGGCCGTTGTACTCATGGCGAGCGCCTTAACCTGGCTGGCCGCCGACCAACTTGAAGAACAAACCCAAAACGGCGTTTATGCTCGTGCAGAAAGCTTGGCGAATGCAGCATCGGCTGGGATTTCCGATTGGATTTCGATTCGAGAAGACATCGCCTCAGCGTTCAATGACTATAGCCAACAAGCGGATGTTGTGCCGTTCTTGCAACAAGCGCGTAAAGCGGGCGGCTTTGATGATATCTTCTTAGGTACACCAGAAGGCGGCATGTATCGCTCGCACCCTGAGCGCAATCGCGCCGACTATGACCCTCGTGTACGCCCTTGGTATATCGACGCTAACAATGCGGGTAAACAAATCATCACCACAGCGTACAAGGATGCAATCACCAATGCATTATTGGTGACAATTGCTGAGCCGATCCGCCGCAACGGTCAATTTGTTGGTGTAGTAGGTGCAGATGTGTTGATTGATCAACTGATTAACGATGTGATCAACCTGGATGCGGGTACTAATGCTTATGCAATGCTGATTGATACGCAAGATGGAACCTTCCTTGCACATCCAGATAAAGCGCTGTCACTCAAGCCAGTTAATACCTTGTCTAAACAGTTTACGTTGCGCGCCATCGAAGACGCGGCCAAGACCGGAAAAATCGAACTGATTGAACGCAATGGACAACAGAAATTGTACTTCTTCCGTCAGGTCGACAACACACCGTGGATCTTTGCGATTGAGATGGATAGAGCCACCGAAGAAGCCGCGCACAGTGAACTGCTGCAAAGTCTGATCTTTACCGCGGTGGTTATCACTCTAGTAGTCATTGCACTTGTGTCTTGGTTGGTGAGCTTCCTTTTCCGCGATCTTGGTCGAGTGTCTAAAGCGTTAGAAGAAATAGCGTCAGGCGAGGGGGATTTAACGCAGCGTTTGGAGCCTCGTAGTGACGATGAAGTAGGCCAGTTAGCGACAAACTTCAACACCTTCGTCGGCAACATGCATGCGATGGTCTCTAAGTTGAGCTTAGTTTCAGCCTCTCTATCTGAGCAGTCTAAACAGACCGCGCAGCAGGCGGAGGAGCGCAGTGCGCGTATTCGTTTGCAACAAGACGAGATCAACATGGTCGCGACTGCAATCAATGAAATGGCTGCTGCAACACAAGAAATTGCGGGTAATGCGGACCACACCGCGCAAAACTCATCAGAAGCGGTGAGTGCGTGTGTACACGGGGGCGATCAGGTTGTTCAAACTCAGGGCTCGATTAAGAATCTAGCGACCGAAGTTCAAGTTGCAACTGAAGTTATTAAAGAGCTTGAAGCACACGGTCACAGCATCAGTACTATCTTGTCGACGATTCAAGATATTGCTGAGCAAACCAATCTACTTGCGCTCAACGCCGCCATAGAGGCTGCGCGTGCCGGTGAGCAAGGCCGTGGGTTTGCTGTTGTTGCGGACGAGGTTCGCGTGCTTAGTCAGCGGACTCACGCGTCGACGCAAGAGATTCAACAAATGATTGAGACGCTGCAGTCCACGACTGGCAAAGCAGTCAGTATTATGGACGACAGCCGTCAGCTGGCAGAAACCAGCGTGTCAGATGCAGACTCAGCAGCGGTAAGCCTAACGCAAATTCAAACTGCGGTGGAGCGTATCAGTGATATGGCAACACAGATTGCCTCAGCCGCCGAGGAACAAGCGTCAGTGACCTCTGAGATAACCCGCAACACAGTCGGTATTCGTGATGTTTCAAATGAACTCGCTGACGAAGCCCATGATGCAGCCTCTCAAGCGGCTCAGCTATCTGAACTCTCTCATGAGCTAGAACAAGAAATTCAGCGCTTCAAGCTCTAGCTTGAAATAGGATTAGAAAGCCTCGGCATGCCGAGGCTTTTCTTTGACAAGTTGATTTCCATTTTGGAAATCGAATGCCAACCATATTTCAATGGTGGGCGGGTGCTGCACTAGATAAAATCCATAAAAATAATAAGGATTAATCTATGACTGTATCCCACAACGCATTTCAAGCCCGTGTACGCAATATCATTAATGATGCGACACTGTCACCCAAGCAAAAGAATCAGTTTCTTGCACTCGAAGCCGAAGCAAGTTTGGACTATGTCCCTGTATCGACACCGCTGAAAAAGGCGATGGAACAGGGCATATTGTGCGATATGTTTGAAGGGCACGCGCCATTTAAGCCGCGTTATGTATTACCTGACTACGCTAAGTTCCTTAACCAAGGTTCTAAATATCTTGAGTTGCAGCCGGCGCAAGACCTTGATGATGCGCTAAATCATCTCACCATTCTTTACCATCACGTACCCTCAGTCACCAATATTCCTGTCTATCTTGGACAGTTAGATGACGTACTGCTCCCTTTTATCGGTTCGCTCAGTGAGCAGGAGATCTACCAGAAACTAAAACGCTTTTGGGTGATGTTAGATAGAACACTGCCTGATGCGTTTATGCACGTCAATATTGGCCCAAGTGACAATGTGATTTGCCGAACCATTCTCACCATAGACGCTGAACTCAAACAAATTGCGCCTAACTTGACCTTTATGTATGACCCAA